>CAYHAJ010000080.1:0-28337 GCA_964354535.1 uncultured Pirellulales bacterium | reverse complement strand
TATCGCCACCGGTTTTTTCTATGCGATGCCCTCCCGTAGCACTATGTAGGGCGCCACCGATTTTTTCCGTCCTGTCACGCTTGACCCACAGGTGCCGATCGTGGCCAATCCACTCACGCCGATCATTCTTGACACGGATATCCATGTCCTTCTCGGCGTGCATGAAGAAATCTTCTTCGCCATTTTTGTCCTCGAAGCGGATTTCGTTGAAGCCCGCGCCGCCTTTGCTGGCGTTGGACTTGAGAGTGGAGATTGTTTTGTTGGCGGGCAGGTTGTAGGGAGGCATAGCCTGGCCGTTGTAGACCCGGCCGGTAATGATTGGATGGTCGGGGTCGCCCTCCAGAAACTCGACGATCACCTCCTGGCCGACCCGCGGCGTGTAGATCGCACCCCACTGCTTGCCGGCCCAGACATGGGCCACGCGGATCCAGCAGGAACTGTTCTCATCGGCCTTACCGTAACGGTCCCAGGGGAACTGCACTTTCACGCGCCCGTATTCGTCCGTGTGAATCTCCTCGCCGGAGGGGCCGACCACCAGCGCCGTTTGCGGGCCGGGAATCGTGGGCCTTGGAGTCACCCGCGCGGGGCGGAAGGGCTCGGTGCTGCTCCTGGCAGTAAGCGTGCACGCGTAGACGCACTCGCCACTGTCGTCCCCCGAGGTAAACTCGCTCTGGGTGATCGTGTAGCTTGCCCCCGTGACGAGCCACTCGCGGTTCTGGTCCTTGCGCGGATGATCGGCGAGGGTGAAGGTGCCGCCGGTGTGGAGACCGCGGGCATCGGAGGTCGCCGTCGCCACCTCGTACTGGCTGTGCCACTCCTCAATACGTCGACGGGCGCAGCTCTCGCCGTCCTGGGCCTCGGTGTAATCCGCCGAATAATCGTAGACGTCGAAATCCGCCGCGTGGTGCTCCCGGGGGATTTGGGCCCGGGCGTACAAATCCTTCTTGGTGTTCGTGAAGTCGAAGGCGTTGAGGCTGACCGATCCCGGTTGGATGCGGGTCTCGACCCCCCACTGGGAGATGTATTCCTGCCCGCTGACCGGCGCGCCGCTGAACTGACAACTGATCTGGTCATACCCGGGGCACGGTTGGTGCGCGCTGGGCGAGTCCGCCAGGACCAGCACGTGCCGGCCGTTCTCATGGCGAAAGAAGTAATAGATCCCCTCCTGCTCCAGGAGCCGGCTGACGAATTGGAACGTGCTCTCGCGGTACTGCACGCAATACTCGCGCGTCTGGTAGGCGCCGGTCAAGGCATCCTCGAAATCCGAGAAGCCCGCGTCGCGAAAGACCTTCTTGACGATCTCCGGAGCCGTCATCGCCTGAAAGATGCGGTAGTCCGCCGTCCGCGTCAGGAACCACAGCCAGGGAACGATCGCGGCCCGGTAGCGGGCCCCGTCACTACTGCTGGATACTTGCGTAAAGCGGCTGACGAACCCATTGAAGTGCCGGGGCGACCCGCCGGGCCGCTCCAGCCGGACCGTGACATTTTGCCCGACGATGTCGGCAAACTTGATCTGCGGATTCTCACTGGCCAGATCGAGCTGGAACTCGAACGGCCGTCCGAGCTGCTCGCCACCCGACATACGGACCAGCAGGAGCACATCGTCCCCCAATGGAGTTCCCAGGGCCGCCTGACGATGCTGTTGTGTCTTTGCCATGAGAGATCCTCAGGACGCTTAGTCAAATGCATAAGTGAGGCAGCCGTCAGCCGCGTCCACGCGCACCTGCGCCGCCTTCTTCCCTTCCAGGAACCGGCCGAGCAATTCCCG
Source organism: uncultured Pirellulales bacterium (assembly GCA_964354535.1). Classification (GTDB taxonomy): domain Bacteria; phylum Planctomycetota; class Phycisphaerae; order Sedimentisphaerales; family Anaerobacaceae; genus PLanc-01. Next base: position 26,569 of record CAYHAJ010000080.1, on the reverse strand, counting down.
GCTGATCTCCGGCAACAGTGTATTCGTCAGAATCGCATCGACCATGCGCGCCCCGCTCTCGACCTCCGTACACCGCGCGGCAATCAGCGTCACCACGTCGTCGCCGTAGAGGAAGGGAATGCCGTGGTTCTCGCGGACCCTGCGCCCGATGCGATCCAGTTGCAGGCGGATGATCAGCCGGAGCACTTCGTCGGTGATCGGATAGTACGGCACGACGACGAGCCTGCCCAGCAGAGCCGCGGGGAACGCCTTGAGCAAGGGTTTTCGCAGAGCCTTGCCGATCGCCTCGGGCTCCGGCATCAGCCGGGGGTCCTTGCACAGATCCATGACCAACTCGCTGCCGACGTTGCTGGTCAGCAGGATGATCGTATTCTTGAAGTCAATGAACCGCCCTTCGGCGTCTTCCATCTGCCCTTTGTCGAAGACCTGGAAGAAGATCTCGTGCACGTCACGGTGGGCCTTCTCGACCTCATCAAGGAGCACAATGCTGTAGGGCCGCCGTCGCACGGCCTCCGTGAGCACACCCCCCTCGCCGTAGCCGACGTAGCCGGGTGGCGAGCCCTTCAGTGTCGAGACGGTGTGGGCCTCCTGGAACTCGCTCATGTTGATCGTGATCAGGCTCTGTTCCCCGCCGTAGAGGGTCTCGGCCAAGGCGATGGCCGTTTCGGTCTTGCCCACACCACTGGGTCCCACCAGAAGCATCACGGCAATGGGCCGCTGCGGATTTTCCAGGCGGGCGCGCGAGGTCTTAATCCGGCTGGCGATCGCCTCCAGCGCTTGATCCTGCCCGATCACGCGCTGCCGCAACTTCTCCCCCAGATGGAGCACGGCCTCAATCTCATTCTTCACCATGCCCCCGACGGGAATGCCGGTCCAGTGGGCGACGACGGAACTCACCGCCTTGGCGTCCACACACGGCAGGATCAGGGGGCTCTCACCCTGCAGGACATCCAGCTTCTGTTGCAGCCCCCGCAGTTCAGCCAGCAGGCTTCCCCGGTCCGGCGGCGGATCCACCTTCTGCGGTTCCGGCGCAGAGACCGCCGGATTTGCTCGCGCATCCGCCGGCGGAGCGTCCGGCCCGTCGCCGCCATCGGTCGGACCGATCTTCCCGTCCCCGGCCACTCGCAATCGGGCCCGCAGCGTCAGAACCGATTCCACCAGTTTCTGCTCCTCGGTCCAGCGACCCTCCACCTGGCGGAGTCTCTCCCGCTCCGTTTTCAGGCATTCGTCGATGGCGGTTTCCCGGGCGACGTGATCCGCGCCCACGGCGGTCTCGCGGGCCAGGATCTCACGCTCCGTCTCCAGCGCCCAGATGCGGCGGCGGCCGTCTTCGACCTCGGGCGGAATCGCATGCTGGCTGATCGCCACCCGCGCGCAGGCCGTATCGATCAGGCTGACGGCCTTGTCCGGCAATTGACGGTCGGGAATGTACCGACTCGACAGCCGGACGGCAGCGTCCAGAGCTTCGTCGAGAATCTGGACCTGATGATGTCTCTCGAGCATGGACGCGACGGCGCGCATCATCAGGACAGCCTTGTCCTCTTTCGGCTCGTCCACCTTGACGACCTGGAACCGCCGGGTCAGGGCGGGGTCCTTCTCGATGTACTTCTTGTATTCGCTCCAGGTGGTCGCGGCGATCGTTCTCAGCGTGCCGCGAGCCAGAGCGGGTTTCAGGAGATTGGCGGCGTCCCCCGTGCCGGCGGCGCCTCCCGCGCCGATGAGCGTATGCGCCTCGTCGATGAACAGGATGATCGGCGTAGGCGAACCTTGGACCTCCTCGATCACCTGCCGCAGGCGATTCTCGAACTCGCCCTTGACGCTCGCCCCGGCCTGGAGCAGCCCCACGTCCAGGGTGCGCAACGTGACACCCTGGAGAGGCCGGGGAATGTCACCCCGCACGATCCGCTGGGCAAAGCCTTCAACCACGGCGGTCTTGCCGACGCCGGCTTCGCCCGTCAGAATCGGGTTGTTCTGGCGCCGCCGCATCAGGACATCAATGATCTGCCGGATCTCCTCGTCGCGGCCGACGATGGGGTCCATCTCGCCACGGCGCGCCCGTTCCGTCAGATCGACGGAAAACCGGCCCAGCGCCTCCTGCTTTCCCAGGGGCGCGGGCGCCATCGGGCCAGGCCCCGGCTGGGCAGGCTTCGAGACACCGTCCTGTGCGGTGAGAGTCTCCTCGGGTGATCCTTTGACCAGGCTCGGCAGGCGGTCGGTCAGATCGTCGAGCTTGATCTTCGTAAATTCCGGAGAAATGCGCGTCACCACGCCCCGCAAACCCGGCGTCTTCAGAATACCCACGACCAGATAACCCGTCCGCACACAGGAGTCGCCGAACAGCAGGGAACCATAGACCCAGCCGCGTTCCACCGACTCCTCGACGTGAGCCGACAGATCGGACACGGAGGTCGCCCCGCGCGGCAGCCGGTCCAGTTCTTCAATCACGTCTTTGGCCAGCTTGGAGGGATTGACCTCGAAGTGCCGGACAATCCGGTGCAGGTCGGAGTCCGGCAACTGGAGGATTTGATGAATCCAGTGGGCCAGTTCCACGTAGGGGTTGCCACGGAGCTTGCAGAAGATGGTGGCGCTCTCAATGCTCTTGTACGCCAGTGCGTTCAGCTTCCCAAACAGCGCCGTCCGACTGATCTCAGCCACGTGTGCTCCCCTCTTTCGCAGGCCCCGCTGAAACTCGCGTGCGACCGGCCGGGAACAAGCCGGAGTTTCAGCCCAAGGCGATTCCTGATACTGCCTCCCAACCCAACGGCGGCCCGGCCGCTGCATCCGATGTCACTACGGCAGGTAGTTCCTGGCGCCGCGACCTGCCGACGCGTGCCGATTCATCTTGCGGGTTCTACCCCCTCCTGTTCCTCCGGACCGGACGCCGGGCACGGACAGAGAAAGCCGGTCTGGAGGAGCTTCCGCGCGACCGTCAGACACGCCGATTGCACTTTCTCCACATCCAGATTCATCCCACCGGCGGTCGCCGCAATGGCCTCGCCCAGCGTGTTCCGTCCGTCACACCGGGTCAGCATTTCCGCCGCGACCACGTCCACGTCTCCGGAGAAGAGGATCCCCGTCCGGTTGGAGAGGGTCTGCCGCGCCAGCGTCCAGCGGCCGTCCGAGACCTTCCATTCGTGTCGCAGCTCATGGTCGTCGCTGAGACACAGGCGGCACGACAGCAATTGACGTTCCTCCTGAATTGCCGCCAACAGATCCTGAGCCGCAAACAGGCGTTCGATCTGGGCCCCGCAGAAGCCGACACTCTGGCCCGAATGCAGGCGGAACGCGGTGAACCAGTTGGGGTGGGTCCCCCGGCGTCTCAGGATCATGGCGCCGGCGCTGATCCGGACGGCCCCGATCCGCTCATAATAGTCACCCCACTCATCCAGCCGCTGTGCGTATCCGGGACCCTCGGGCCCCACCCAGTCCGCGGCATAGGTCAACGCGTCCGCGGACTTGAAGCAGACCAACAGGGCATCGCAGCCGCTGTCCGTCACCCATTCGCCCGGACGCATCGCCCAGTCCTCCTCCTTCTGATGATACCAATTGAACAGAATGCAGGCGAATCCACCGTCGGTGAGGTGCCCGGCGGCGTTCCGAATCACCTGTTGCGACACGGTGTCGGTCGGGAGACCGCTGTCGCGGAACAGAAACGTCGTTTCGGGGGAGATCACGAACGGCGGGTTGGAGACGATCAGATCGAACGCCTCGTCCCCGGCGGGCTCATACAGGCCGCCCTTTCTCCATTCGACATTGCCGATGCCGTTGAGCCAGGTATTGAATTCCGCGAACGCCAGGGCACGCGGGCTGACATCCGTCCCGACGACCCGCTCCGCATGCTCCGCGGCCAGGAACGTTTGGACACCGGCGCCACAGCCGAGATCGAGAGCCCGCCGGACCTTGCGCCGAACGGTCATGACCGCCAGGGTCAACGAAGCGGCGCCCACCCCCAACACATGGTCGGTCTGGAGCGTCGCCCCGGTTTCGAGTCCAAAATCGCTGGCCAGCAACAGATCGTTGTAGGGTCCCAGCTTCGCGGTGGCCGAGAGATCGCCGTCGCACCGCCGCAGGAGATTCAGGGACACGAGCCCCTCGATATCGAGGCCCGGGACCAGCTCGCGCAGGGTCGGCTCGCGGACCGGGCGGCCCAGCCAGAACAGCCGCACCAGGACGTTATAGGGGCTGTCCACTCGGACGCGGCGCGCCACCACCACCACATCCTGCCGGTCCTTCAGGCTCTCGGAGAGCCCCAGCGTCGCGGCGAGCGCATCCTGGGTGTATCCGGCCTCGAAAATCGTTCTCTTGATACCGGTCCCGTCCGGCGGGGCGCCCGGGCGCAGCGTCGCGCGACTACTGTCTCTCGTTGGCTCCTGTGAGGGCGACATACGATCTCGTGTGCACACATGGTTCTATCGAGGCACACCCACGCCGCGTCCTAGCGACTGTGGGAACAGGGCGTCCAACCCATCCGTGCCAATGACCCGTACACGACGGTGGAAACTATCCTATCCAGAACGGAGATTCTGTCAAACCGAAAACTCCTTTTTTGTTCGATTGCCAGGGACCGGGACATCCCACACGGTCGGCAGCACGACACCGGAAAAAAATCTTTTCGGGCTTGACAGGCTCCAGTATCGGGAATAAATTACCCTCCAGTGTAAGCAAGAGGATTCCGCAAAAGGCACGGCGTGGGACCAGCAGCGCCTGTGAGGTCATGCTTGTCCCCCGCAGTTCTTTTGCCCAGTCCTGAGCGGCTTATCTGGAGGCCCGTAACGCATGTGCGGAAGTTCCATACGCCGGCCATCTAAGCTCTGCGGCCGGCGCGAGTTCCCAGTATCAATGTCGCGCGGTGCCGTGGGCCGCAGGGTCGTGGGCGGCGGTCGCCGAAAGCGCGAAACCGGAAGGCGATCGTGAGTGCATTCGATATCGAGAGCTTGTTGGGTGAGGTCAGCCCCGAGACCCGATGCGGACCGGATGTCTCCCAGGACGGTGAATTCTTTGAGTTGGAGGCATTGGTTCGACCCAAACCACCCGGTGCCGTCCAGACTGCCGAAGAGGCCCAGATAGTGGAGCCCAACTGGATGGAGATTCGGCGCAGGGCTTTCGGCCTGCTGCAGCGCTCGAGGCATCTCCAGGTGGCCCTGTATTTCTCGCTGGCCCTGCTCACCACGGAGGGTCTGTCCGGGCTTCGTGACGGCCTGTACCTGATGCGCGGCCTGCTGGAGCGATTTTGGGATGATCTCTATCCCCAATTAGACCCCCAGGATGACAATGACCCGACGGAACGGGTGAATATCCTGATGCCCCTGTCGACCGAACCGGCCAGCCAGTGGGACCCGGTCCGATTCCGGTCGCGCTTGCTGCGCGTGCCGCTGTGCCATTCCCGGCGTGCCGGCGGGTTCAGTCTCCGCGACGTGCAAATCGCCCTCGGAGAAAAGACGGCACCGGCAGGCGGTCCGGACGCCCCGCAGATGCCGATCATCCAGGCCGCGTTCCGAGAGACCGCCGCAGAAGAACTCCAGAACACGCTGCGCGGGGCCCGCCAGGCGGTGGAACACCTGGATGGCATCCGGCGTGTCTTCCAGGAACGGGCTCAGGAGGGGGTGAGCCCCGAGCTGAGCGGGCTCCAAGGCGACCTGGAGAAGATCTGCCGCGTGCTGGAACCCTACGCGGGGACCGGACCGGTGCCCGACGGCGGGACGCCGGGCGACACCGCGATCCACCCCGCCCCCGAGAGGGACCCCACGACCAGGAGCGGTGAGATTCGTTCGCGCAGCGACGCCCTGGCGGCGATCGAGCGTGCGTGTCAATACTTCGAGCGTCACGAGCCGTCCAGCCCCGTCCCTCTGCTGCTGCGGAGGGCCCAGAGACTGGCGCCGAAGACGTTCCTGGAAATCATCGAGGATGTTTGTCCGGGCGCCCTGGATCAGGTAACGGTGGTCAGTGGGGCCGCCGTCGGAAGATCCAGCGGCGGTGAGGCCGGCGCCGGGCCGGCGTAGCACGCTCGACCCGGAGGGCTTCCGCAGGCGAACCATTGTTCCTACGGCAAGGAGTTGATATGGCAACAAAAAAGAGCAGTCAGAAGTTCATTGCACGCAATCGGGCTCCGCGCGTGCAAGTGGAGTACGACGTGGAGCTCTATGGCGCCGAGAAGACCGTCAACCTGCCGTTCATCATGGGCGTCATGGCGGATCTCTCCGGCAAACCGGCGGAGGCGCTGCCGAGCCTGGAGGAACGAAAGTTTCTGGACATCGACGTGGATAACTTCGACGACCGTCTCAAGGCCGCCAAGCCCCGCGTGGCTTTCCAGGTGCCGAACACGCTGACGGGAGAAGGGAACATCAGTGTCGATCTGACGTTCGAGAGTATGGAGGACTTCTCGCCGGCCGCCGTGGCCCGGAAGGTCGATGCTCTCAACAAGTTACTGCAGGCGCGGACGCAGCTCTCCAATCTCCTGACCTACATGGATGGGAAATCGGGGGCGGAAGAACTGATGGCGCACATGCTCCAGGATGAGACCCTGCTCAAAGCCCTGACGGCCGCCCCCAAGCCCGAGAACCCGTCCACCCCAAGCACGCAGGAGGAACCGTCCAATGGCTGAGGAAAAACAACAAGCTCAGAAGCCCGAAGGGCAACCCCAGGGCGTCGCGCTGGAGGTCAATGAGTTCGAGGCCCTGCTGCACAAGGAGTTCAAACCCAAGACGGATCGAGTCAAAGAGGCGATCGGCACGGCCGTCCGCACCCTGGCACAGCAGGCCTTGGCAGACACGGCTCTGGTGGGAGAAGATGCGGTCAAGACGATCGAGGGTCTCATCGCGGAGATCGACCGGCGGCTCTCCGAGCAGGTCAACGCGATCATGCACCACGAGGACTTCCAGCAACTGGAAGCCGCCTGGCGGGGCCTGCATCACCTGGTCAGCAACACCGAGACCGACGAGACGCTCAAGATCCGGGTTCTGAACCTGCCCAAAAAGGAATTGGGCAAAACCATCAAGAAGTACAAGGGCGCGGCCTGGGACCAGAGCCCGCTCTTCAAGAAGGTCTATGAGGCCGAGTACGGCACGCCGGGGGGAGAGCCCTATGGGTGCCTGATCGGCGACTACTACTTCGATCACAGCCCGCCGGATGTCGAGATCCTCAACGGCATCGCGCAGGTTGCCGCGGCCGCCCACACCCCGTTCATCAGTGCGGCGGCGCCCAACCTGATGAACATGGAGTCCTGGCAGGAACTGAGCAATCCCCGCGATCTGACCAAGATCTTCCAAACACCCGATTACGCGCCGTGGCGGTCTCTGCGGGACTCGGAGGACTCCAAGTACATCGGCCTGACCATGCCCCGTTTCCTCGGTCGGTTGCCCTACGGGACAAAGACCGATCCTGTCGAGGCTTTCGATTTCGAGGAAGACGTGGATGGCGCCAACCACACCAAGTATCTGTGGGTAAACTCGGCCTACGCGATGGGAATGAATATCACGCGTTCGTTCAAGCAGTACGGCTGGTGCGCCCGGATCCGCGGCGTCGAGAGCGGCGGGATGGTCGAAGGACTCCCCTGCCACACGTTCCCGACGGACGACGGCGGCGTCGATATGAAATGCCCGACGGAAATCGCGATCACGGATCGGCGGGAGGCAGAACTGGCCAAGAACGGCCTGATGCCGCTGTCCCACTGGAAGAACACCGACTACGCGGCGTTCATCGGCGCCCAGTCGCTGCAGAAGCCCGCGGAGTACGATGATCCCGACGCCACGGCCAATGCCCGGCTGGCCGCCCGGCTGCCCTATCTGTTCGCGGTGTGCCGGTTTGCCCATTACCTCAAGTGCATCGTCCGCGACAAGATCGGCTCGTTCAAAGAACGACAGGATATGCAGGACTGGCTCAATGCCTGGATCGTGCGGTACGTGACGGTCGACCCGAACGCCTCCGAGGAGACCAAGGCCCAGTACCCCCTGGCGGCGGCCGAGGTGGTCGTCGAGGAGGTCGAGGGCAACCCGGGCTACTACACGTCCCGGTTCTTCCTGCGACCTCACTATCAACTGGAGGGCCTGACGGTGTCGTTGCGGCTCGTCTCCAAGCTTCCGTCGGTCAAGAGCGGCGGATAATCGCGCCAACAGAATCGGATCGTTTCGTGCCGTCCCCGAGAAGGGGTAATAGCAAGAGACTTGTCATGGTAAGGAGTGAGAATTATGGCGTTTGATTGTTTCATCAAGGTTGAAGGGATTCCCGGCGAGAGTACGGATGACAAGCACAAGGACCAGATCGAGGTCCTGTCGTTTTCCCATGGTGTCAAGCAGCCGTCCTCCGGAGCGGTCAGCACCGGCGGCGGCCGCGGGTCGCAACGGGTCGATCATGACGATTTCACGATCGTCCACACGCTCGACAAATCCTCGCCCAAGCTCGCTTTGTTCTGCTGCAATGGCAAGCACATCCCGTCGATCGTATTGGAGATCTGCCGGGCGACGGGGGACAAGACGAAGTACATGGAATACAAACTGACCGACGCCATTGTCAGCAGCGTGCACCCGGCCGGTTCCAGCAAAGCCAGCGAAACCATTCCGCTGGAGCAGGTGAGTTTCAGCTACGGAAAGATCGAGTGGACCTACACGACCACGGACCACAAGTCAGGCAAGCCCGGCGGCGACGTCAAGGCGAATTGGGATCTGACCGCCAACAAGGGCGGTTAGAAACGATCTTCGTCCGGGTTGGAACCGGCGGCTGTGCGTCGGTGGGCTTCCGCGCCAACATTCGGCCGGGGTTTGGTTCGCATACTGGAGAGACAGACGGATGGAAGCCGAAGAGCTATTACGGGCGGGTCGGCTGGAAGAGACACAGAGTGCGCTGGAGCAGGCGATCCGCTCCCATCCGGCGGACGCGAAGCTGCGTGTCTTTTTCTTTCAGCTTCTGGCCCTGTCGGGACAGTGGGACCGTTCGCTCACCCAGTTGAAGGTGGCGGCACAACTGGACGCCCTCAACCTCTTGACGGCGCAGATGTATGAGGCCGTGTTGAATTGCGAGATGTTCCGCCGGCGCGTCTTCGCGGGCGAGCAGACCCCGCTGATCTTCGGCCGGCCCGACCCCTGGATGGGCTGGCTGGTGCAAGCCGGCATTCTGGCGGCCCAGGGCAACTATAAGGCGGCGGCCGAGTTGCGCGATAAGGCCCTGGAGGCGGCCCCCGCCGTTGGGGGGACGGTGGACGGGGAGAATTTCGAATGGCTGGCGGACGCGGATTCCCGCCTGGGCCCCATGCTTGAGGCCATGGTAGATGGCAAGTACTACTGGGTACCCCTCCAAGTCATCAAGGCGATTCAGACGGGGGATCCCAAAGACCTGTCCGATCTGGTCTGGACGCCCGCCAGCTTCACGTGGATCAATGAGGGCCAATCGCAGGGGTTCATCCCTACTCGCTACCCCGGCTCCGAGACCAGTGAGCACGATACCGTGCGCCTGGCCCGCCGGACCGAATGGATCGAGAAGCCGGCGCAGACGTACTTCGGACTTGGGCAACGCATGTTCGCCACGGAGGTGCGGGAATACGCGCTTCTGGATATCCGCCGGATCGACCTGCACCACGCAGACGGTGAAGCCCCGGCACAGGAGACTCACCATGGCTGAGCTGATGCCGAGAGAGCTTCTCCAGCCATGCCTGCTGGACCGACTGACCGACGACGATCCCCAGAATTCCCGCGAGAGCCGGCATGAGCGGGTCGTATCTCTCAAACAGTTCCGACAAGCCGTCCTCCGCGATCTGCGGATGTTGCTGAATGCCAAAAGACGGCCGCCCGAAGACCCCATCTATGCTTTTGACCAAGCGGCCCGCTCCGTTCTGAATTACGGCATTCCCGAGATTTACGGTCATACCGCATCCGCCCTTGAGCCGGCCGAAATGGAGAAGCTGATCCGGGAGGCCCTCGAAACCTTTGAATCGCGGATTGCGCCGGATTCGCTGGTCGTGCGTGTCATCATCCCTGAGAAGTCCGGGGCCGTGCGCTCCGTCCAGTTCGAGATTGCCGGTGACCTCTGGGCCCACCCCGCACCCGATCACCTTCTGGTGGAGACGGAGTTGGACCTGGAGAGCGGGCACTGTGCCTTGAAAGGGGAAACCGTTGGATAGGGCGATGCTCGATCTGTACAACCGAGAGCTCGCCTACCTTCGAGAGATGGGGGCGGAGTTCGCGCGGGAGTATCCCAAGATCGCGGGCCGTTTGGGAGGACTCGACGACTTCCAGGGCTGCCCCGACCCTTTTGTCGAGCGTCTGCTCGAAGGGTTTGCCTTTCTCTCGGCGCGGGTCCAACGAAAGCTGGAGGCGGAGTTCCCTCGTTTTACGCAATCCCTGCTGGGGACAGTGTACCCGGACTATCTGGCGCCGACGCCCTCCATGTGTCTGGTTCAGTTCGAGCCGGACTGGCAGGAGCCGGGATTGGCAAACGGATTTACGATCCCCCGCGATTCCGCGCTCCAGAGTACACTCGGTAAGACTGAGCAGACGCGTTGCGAATATCGCACCGCTCACGATTCGGTTCTCTGGCCTCTGCGGGTCGCCGCGGCGGACTATTTCGTGCGCGAGCTGGGCACGCTGGAAATCGACGAGGTGTCGCAGGCCAAGGCGTGCGTGCGAATCCGGATCCAGACGGTGGGTGGTCTGCCCCTCCGTCAGGTGCCGCTGGATTCGCTCGCGCTTCACCTGGCGGGACCCGGCGAGATGCCGACGCAAATCTATGAGGAGTTGTTTGCCAATGCCACGGATATCCTGTTGCAGCCGCCGACAAAACCGGTGCGCTGGCGCGAGCGTCTGAGCCCCTCGTGCCTCCGCCCCGTCGGTTTTGACCGGGAGCACAGCCTGCTGCCCTACGACAGTCGAACCTTCAGCGGCTACCGGCTCTTGCGCGAATACTTCACGTTTCCCCAACGATTCCTGTTTTTCGAGCTGGCGGATTTGCGGGCGGCGCTGCAACGCTGCAGTGGGGACAGTCTCGATATCATCGTGCTGCTGCGGCGCGCGAACCTGAAACTGGAGAACGCCTTGCACGCGGACAATTTTCGCTTGTTCTGCGTCCCCGCGATCAACGTTTTTCCCAAACGGCTGGACCGGGTCCCCCTGACCCTGCGGGACGCGGAGTTCCACGTCGTGGCGGATCGAACCAAGCCGCAGGATTTCGAGATCTATCAAGTCACGAGCGTCACCGGCTATGGGGACAGTTCCGCGTCACCTCAGACCTTCCTGCCCTTCTACGCGGCGAAGGACGCCGGTCCGGGACACGCCCAGGCGTACTTCGTCACCCATCGGGCGCCCCGTGTCCCGTCGCAACGGGAACGGCTCCGGGGGGCACGCTCGCGCGGCTACGCGGGCAGCGAAGTCTTCCTTTCCCTGGTCGACGCGGACGCCGCTCCCTACCGCAGCGAGATCCAGCAACTGGGTGTGGAGGCCCTGTGTACGAATCGCGATCTGCCCCTGCACATGCCGATCGGGGTGGGCGCCACGGATTTCACGATGGAGAAAGCGGCGCCGTACCGGTCGATTCGATGCCTGGGGACACCGACGGCTCCTTATCCTTCCCAGGTCGAGGGGGAAACAGCCTGGCGGGCCATCAACCATTTGTCGCTGAACTACCTGTCGCTCACGGACGAGCGCGAAGGCAAGGGCGCGTCTGCCTTGCGGGATATGCTCCGGCTGTATGTCGCCCGGGAGGACCTTCAGGGGCAAAAGCAGATCGAGGGGATCCGGTCCATCGACTGCCGCCCGGCCGTACGGCGTGTGTCCATCCCCCAAGCCACTTCCTTCGTGCGCGGGATCGAAGTGACAGTCACCTGTGAGGAGGCCGCCTTTGCCGGAATCGGTGTATTCCTGCTCGGCGCGGTTCTCGACCGGTTTTTCGCCAACTACGTTTCCATCAACTCATTCGCCCAGACCATCCTCCGGACCCTGGAGCGTGGGGAGATCGTCCGATGGCCAGCCCGCTGCGGCCTGCGACCGCTGCTGTGATGCAGACTCTCACCGAGACGCCGTACCGCGTCGGTTTCTTCTCGGCGGTACGGTGGCTGGAGAACCGGTACCCGGACCTGCCGCGCGTCGGCGCGTCGCGCCGGCCCAGGGAGGACGTCGTGCGCTTCCACCAGCACGTCGCCCTCGGGTTTTCGGCCTCGGCGCTGCACGGCTACCAGGAGAAAGCTGAGGCCGAGGAAACGACGCGGGATCTATGGGTCAACTTCCTGGGCTTGCTCGGTCCGGGCGGGCCCCTGCCGCTGTCCCTCACCGAGTACGTGTACAACCGGCTGCAGAATCATAACGACACGACCCTGGCCGCTTTCCTGGACATCTTCAATCACCGGATGATCTCTCTGTTCTACCGGGCCTGGGCCCGCAGCCAGCCGACGGTCAGCCATGACCGGCGGGAGGACAACTGGTACGCCGACTACGTGGGAAGCTTCCTGGGCCTCGGAGACCGCGCCTTCCACGGCAGAGACGTCCTCCCCGATGAGCGCAAACTCTTCTACGCCGGCCGCTTATCCTGCCGAACCCGGAACGCCGAGGGATTGCAGGCGATCCTGGAAGGCTTCTTTGGGCACCCGGTAAAGATCGAGGGGCTTATTGGGCAGTGGATTCATCTCGCGCCGCCGGATCGGTCCCGGCTGGGGGGAGCCGCCGCCAACTCCTGCCTGGGAGTGACGACCATCGTCGGGTCCCGATTCTGGGAGTGTCAGCACCTGTTTCGGATCCGGATCGGGCCGATGAGTTCCGCGCCGTATGAGGCCCTGTTGCCGGGAGGCGACGGTCTGCGGCAGTTGGCCGCCTGGGTCCGGCTTTACGTCGGAGATGAACTGGGGTGGGAAGTCCAGCTCGTCCTGGACCGGCGCGAGATTCCCGCGGTGTCCCTGGGGCGCCACGGGCGGCTGGGATGGTCCTGCTGGCTCCAGCCCCGTCACCCCCGGAAAGACGCGGACGATCTCGTGCTCAGGCAACCTGGGATCGGAGGGAATCATGGCTAAAACTCTCAGGAACAACATTATCGAGGCCTCCCACCGACTTCGGATGGTGCAGAGGGACTTTGCCGATCAGGAGGAGCCCCAGCAGAACGAGTACCTTTGCGAGGAACTGGAGCGGTTCCTGAAAGAGATCCCCTTTGGGGAACGCGGGGCTTTCCTGCAGGGACTCCTGGAGCGATTCCCGGCGCAACCGGCACCGGCGCTCGAAGGTGCCGGCGCTGCCCTCCCGCCGGCCGGGGCCCGACGGCGGGCCGCGGCGCAGCCGATGGAACTGGTGGACGCCCTCATCGAAGAGCTCCCTTCCCTGCCCGAGGATCAGAGAAAGGCAGTTGTCGAGCGGCTGCAGGAAGTCGTGGCCGCAGCGCAGCCGGCTGCGCCGCCATCCGCGCCATCGCCCGTGGACCTCCGGTCGGCCCTCCAGCTTCCGGCTGAAGTGAAGCTGCACCCGGAGCGGTTCGGTGAGTTGGCCCATCTGCTGGCCGACTTCGTGATCAAGACCGAGCAACTGACCGGTACGGTGTGGGGCAAGGTCGCCGGCAAGTCCTCCTTGCGACCTCCCAAGCAGGCCAGAAGACTCGCGGGCCAATTCCTGAGCGACGAGGGCGGCAACTCGGACGAGCTGAGCAAGAACCTCCAATTGCTCCTGCAGTTCGCCACAGCGATCATGACGGCTGCCAGCAGGGCCGGGGAAGAGGTCGCGCGACGCTACTGGCGCCGGCTGTCCCCGGAGGCCCTCCGGGCTCTGGTGGACATGGAGCAGAGCCGCTTGCGGGACAGCCTGCTCAGCAAGGATGTGCGCTGCTGGCGCAAGTATTGTGATCTCACCGGGGAACTCGGCGCCGAGCACCTCGAGAAGGAGATCGAGTCCGCCATGGCGGATTACGCCGAGGCGTTCGTGAAGGGGCTGGAACGATTGAGCTAAAGAGGCAGAAGGCTTATGACAGATAGTCCAATCCATTGGTATGAGGGTCTCTTCCTCCAGCCCCATCACCTGCAGTCGCTGCAGAGGCATGGGGCAGGAGCGATGGCCGCCGAACGGCGTCGTTGGTGGGCCTATCCTTATGGCGTCCTGAGGATGCGGCTTTCCGACGCGGACCTGGAGAACCATAGAATCCGGTTCGACGAGCTGCACGTGATCATGCCCAGTGGGCTCGAAGTTCGTGTCCCGGAGAACGCGGATATCCCGTCCCTCGATATCAAGGAGGCGCTGGCGGCCGCCAACGGCGCGCTCCAGATCAGCGTCGGCGTTCCGATCTGGCAGCCAACCGGCCGCAACGTCATCGAGGGCGGTGCGGAGGAGGATTGGCGCACCAAGCGGCTCTATCGAACCGTCGATGTCGAAATCCCGGATGAAAATACGGGAGAGAATCCGCAGATGGTCCGTGTCCGGCGGATCAATGCCAGGCTTCTGCTCGGACAGGAGGACAGCTCCGACCTGGAAGTGCTTCCTCTGGCGCGCGTGGTGCAAGCCGTCGGAGATGAGCTCGGACTGCCCCGGGCGGACGCCCTGTATGTCCCGCCGTGCCTGACGGTGAGCGGTTCGGCCAAGCTGCGGGACATCCTCCGGGACATCACCAGCCAGGTCCTGGCCAGTCGCGGGGAGCTCGTGCTCCAGACCACGCGCGGAGGCTTCGCCGCGGACCACTTGCGCGGCGTCCAGTTCGAGCAGTTGCTGCGCCTGCGCACGTTGAACCGCTGGGGCGCCGTGCTCGAATCCTGGAGCGGGGTTCTGCAAAAGATGCCCCCGTTCGAGATCTACGTTTGTCTGAGACAGCTTCTGGCCGAGCTGGCGGCGCTGCGTCCCGACCGCGATGCCTTTGATGTGCCCCCCTATGACCATGACAACCCGCGGCCCTGCTTCGATGAGTTGTCCCGCCGCATTCGCTCGCTGCTGCAGGGCACGGTCGAGGCCAAGTTCCTCAAGGTCTCATTTGCCCCGGAGGAGGCATTGGGGTGCTTGTGTGCCGCTCTGGACGATGAGGCCCTCTCTCGACCGAACGAGTACTATCTGGCGATCAAAACGAAATGGGACCCCAAGCAGCTCGCCCTGTTGGTTGAGGATCGGGACAAGTTCAAGCTGATGCCGCGCAGCCTGGCGCGCCAGCGGATCTACGGAATCCGGCTGGCCTACGAGGCCTATCCGCCCGTCGAGCTGCCGGCGGAGATCGGGTTGTGCTACTTTCGCTTGATGCGGCATGAGAGCGGACGCATGTGGGAGCGCGTGGTCCAGGAGAAGGCCCTGGCCGCCACGTGGCCGGAGGCTGAGTCCAGCGATTTTGGCTTGACCCTCTACATGACCGTGCCCTGAGATGGAGAGACAGGAGATGAGGTTAGTAAGTCTGTGTGAGCCTTTGCTGCAGTACGTCTGTCGGCTGAACCGGTCGGCCGCCAAAGGTTGCACGCTCCCAATCGAGAAGGTGCGCGCCGACATTCAGCAGTTGTTCGAGCAGATGCGGGACGAAGCATCGAGCCGGCCCGACCTCGCGGCCCAATACGAGCGGATCAAGCTGCCCCTCGTCTTCTTTGTGGATTTCATGATCCGCGAGAGCGCCTTGAGCTTCCGGATGGACTGGATTCCCCTGGCTTGTGACTTCAATGAGCTGGCGGGGGACGAGAAGTTCTTCGAGTTGCTCGAAGCCGATCTGGCAGATCCCAGCGAGGGCGCCGCCGAGCGGCTGGCCGTCTACTACACGTGTCTGGGACTGGGCTTTACGGGTCTCTACACGGGGCAGCCCGACGTGATTCAAAAACTGACCGGCCGGATCTCCGGCCGGATTTCCCGGTACATGGAGGCGGACGCGCGGACGCGCATCTGTCCCCAGGCCTATGAGCACACGGACACCCGGGACTTCACCGAACCGCCGGGGACCAAGCTGGTGGGCATCGGCCTTGCTTTGGCCGGGCTGCTTGTCGTCTGGTTCGTCGCCTACTTCCTGCTCTTCTCTTCCGTCTCGAACCGGATCACCGGGCATCTCGACCGGATCACTGATCGTAGCACAAGTCCGCGTGCGGCAGATGCGAACGGACGCGGCGCATTGTAAGGGAGCAAGTCCAAATGGGGATGGAACCGACGAAATTCAAGGACCTGCCGGGACCCGTGCGGATCGGCGTGGCCCTCGCGGCCGGAGGTGGACTGCTGGCAACGATCTGGGGGGTCACCAATACGTTACCGGCCCGGATCCGGGGCGCCGCGGTCCTGGGGATCACTTTGGGCATCATGGCCGTCGGCCTGTTGCTGGTCCTGTACACGCAGCTCGTGAAATGGTACCGGGCGCACCGCGCCAAGCCGATGGAGCAACAGGTGCTCCGGAGCGGGGGGGCAGGCCAGCAAGGCCTGGGCGACCCGGAGCAGTTGGCCCGTATCGACGATCTCCGCAAGAAATTCGAGGAAGGCATTGCGACGTTTCGCACCGCGGGCAAGAGCCTGTACAGTCTGCCCTGGTACGTGATTCTCGGCGAGCCCGGCTCCGGCAAGACCGAAGCCATCCGGCACTGCGGCATCGGGTTTCCGCCAGGCCTGCACGACCGGTATCAGGGCGTCGGCGGCACCATCAACATGAACTGGTGGTTCACCGACCACGGCGTCATCATCGATACGGCCGGCCGACTGATGTTTGAAGAGGCCGGCAGCGGCGGCACGCGCGAATGGAAGGAATTCCTGTCGCTGCTGCGGAAGTTCCGCCCGAACTGCCCGATCAACGGCGTCCTGCTGGTGATTCCCTGCGACAGTCTGATCCGCGACAACGCCGAGGACATCGAGCGAAAGGCCGGCCAGATCGCCCAGCAGTTCGACGCCATCCAGAGGACGCTGGACGTGCGCTTCCCGGTCTATGTGGTCGTGACCAAGGGCGATCTGATCAATGGTTTCCGTGAGTTCTTCGATGGCCTTTCGGATCCGCAGTTGCAGCATCAAATCCTCGGCTGGTCCAATCCCAACGAGCTCGACAAAGCCTACGATACCCATTTCATGGACAAGTACCTGGAGGAGATGAAGACCCGCTTGTTCCGCGCGCGGTTGACTCGGATGGGCGAGCTCCTGGCCGGCCCCGCCGAAGAACGGGAGCGGCCCGCCGCCGAGGCCTTGTATGCGTTTCCCCATGCCTTCGAGCAACTGGTCCCGAGGCTCAAACGGTACCTGGATCTGATCTTCAGCGTCGGCAGCCAGTGGTCCTGCAAACCGCTGTTCTTCCGCGGGATTTATTTCACCTCGTCCATGCAGGAAGGGGCCGCGCTCGATGAGGACTTGGCCGCGGCCCTGGGAGTTCCGGTCCAATCGTTGCCGGAGGGACCGGTGTGGAAGCGTGACCGCGCCTACTTCCTGAGAGATGTGTTCACCGCGAAGGTCTTCCGCGAGTGGGGACTCGTGACGCGGGCGACGAACGCCCGCAAGCTGTATGCGCGCCGGCGGGTGGCCGTGATGGCTTCTGCAGCGGCCAGTCTGCTGGTGCTCATTTCCCTGACGGTCTACGGCGGCTTGCAGTTTCGGCGCAGCGTCGGGACCTTGCAGGGCCTCCTGGAGCCCGCCGCGGACGAGACGGACACCCTCCTGCTCGTGGAACGCTCCCGCTTCGGCGACCTGGTCTACAAGGGGGACCGGGAGCTGCGCAACGCCGCCCCATTGCATACGTACTTCGCCGATCTCGCCGCCCAGGCGTCCGACTGGGGCCAGAGCAAGGGCATCCCGTGGCTCTTCCGGCCGGCCGTGCAGTTGAAGGACATCAACAACCAGTTGCAGCGGGCGGCACGAAAGGTCTATTTGACAGGGGTCCTGCAACCGCTCCTCTCGGCCGCCGCCGAAAAGATAACGCCGCCGAGCGAACGCGCGTGGACGTGGGAGAACGAGGAGCCGCACGTCTTGTACTACCTGATCGCCCTGCGCGCGGGGCGGTCTCTCGATCGGCCGGCCACGGCCGCACTGCTGGATTCCCTGATGCAGTATGTGCAGCCCCAGAAGGCCGAAACGTACACCCAGTACAAAGCCGCCCTGACCGATCCCCTTTTGAGGCTCTACCAGAAGGACCCGCCCTGCCGGGATTTCGACGAGGTGTTGATCGCACAAATGGATAAGGCGATCGCCGTCGGGGTGGGGGCCTTCAACGCGTACTGGTCCAGTCCGCAAAGCGAACGTCCGGAACTGAATGCCATCAGCGAAGTCGTTCGCCCTCTGGTGGGCACGCGCATGGCGGGAGAGCCCCGGGAGACAGACAACTTCGCGGACCTCGAAGAGCAATTCTTCCGCAAGTGCGCCGCCGTCGATCCGAACACGGACCTGTGGGAAAAGCCTCTGGAGGACGAATTCCGGCGGTTGGAGGCTGTCAAGCAGCGCGTGGACCAGGCCGCCAGCCGTCTGGAGCGTTGCCCTTCCCTGCAGCAGGCATGGCAGTCCCCGGTCCAAAAGCATTTGGAGGTCCTGCGCACCAGCTACACGAGACTGATGGAGGCTTTCCCGGAAGGCACCTCGGATGCCAATCAGGCGGATGCCGGCCTCGCGAAGCATTATCGGGGGCTCAAGGCCGGTTTCGAAGAGGGTACGCGAAGACTCAACGATCAGGGGTACAAGGATCAGCTTGGCCGCGTGGACGCCAACTTCTGGGCCGACGGCCTGTACGGTCTGCGGTTCGGGATGTACCAGACCGCCCTGGAGCGTCTCGGGAAACTGCGGGAGACACGGATCGCGAGTCTCGAATCCCTGCGCGACACCCTCCAAACCGGCCGGCAACTCGCACGTCAGGATCAGGAGAATATCGCGGCCGTGCTCAAGCTCCACACCGAACGTTATCGTACCAAAGAGGGACACCAGGCGGCGCTCGGACTCCTGCAAGCGGGAGACCGGAGATTCTGCCGGGCGGTGCTCCTGTGGTGGCTCAACAATATGCCGGCCGACGCGTCCGCCCTCGAACGCTACATCGACCGGGAGTCGAGCGACCGGTACAATCTGACCAACACCGCGGTCGTATTCTCCGCCTGGGATAGCCTCAACCGCGACGGCCAGCTCCGCGGGATGCCCCGGGACCTGCGGGACCGATTCCAGCAGGCCTCTCAGGAATATGCGAAGTATGCCCGTGCCTACATCGATTACTGCCTGAGCGTCCGCGGGCAAGCCCTGTTGGTGAGCAACCTCCCCACGGCGGAGGACTGGCGGACCTACCACTCGCGTCTGGGCACGCTGGCCCGCGCTCCCACGGACGTCTTCAAGATGCTGGAGTCCTGCAATAAGCAGTTGAAAGGCTATCTGACACCCGTGGAGAACTGTCCGCACGGCAGCGAAACCACCGCCAAGTTTGATGAGAAATGGGTGCCCCTCTACAACCGTTTCGATCAGCAGCGGTGGGAGAACGTGCTGACACGATGGTACTCCGTGAGCGCGGACCCACACCAGGCCCGCACGACCCTGCTGGGCTGCAAGCCGGACGAGTTGCTCCAGACCTACTTTGTGGCCGCCTCGACCCCGCTGATGGCAGCCCCCGATTTCTATTTTTACCGATTGGCCGTCACGGCGCTCGACCTGCTGGCGACGGAGGTCGAGCGGGACTCCCGCCAGGAGCTGGACGCGATCCAAACCTGCGCCGGCAAGTTCCCCGTGGACCGGTCGGCAAAGGAGAACCTCACCGTGAGTGAGGTGGAACGGATTCACCGGTTCTCGGAACGGTTCCTGGGGACCGTATATTCCCCCGGGACACTCGACGCGGGAGCCAAGACCGGCAACCGGGAGATCGACGACCTCCTCGAGCGGTTGCGGGTGGCTGTGAAGGCCCCCGCCTGGCTCCGTAAGACCGACGCGCTCCCGCCGGCCAAGAGTCAGTACGAGTGCCAGGTGTACGAGATCACCACGACGCCGGCGTCCCGCGTCCGCAGAGTGGTTCTCACGAAAGGTCCTGGATCCGTGATTTGGGACGACATGGTACGCAATTCCAAACCCGTGGGGAGCCTGAGCTACGACTGCTCTGAGGATGGCCTTCAACTGGCTCTCTATACTCTCCCCACGGGAGGGGAACTCGTCGAAGAACCGAGATTGCTCCCCGGTCCCTGGGCCTGGCACCGGATGCTGGAGAAGCACGAGTTCGAAACGGGCAGTTCCACCTACATCGTCCGACGAGCCGTGAGCATCAAGGGGGAGAACGTCACGGTGGAAATACGGCTGCGATTCTTCAGGAAGCCAGACTGTTCGGGTTCGCCCATGGAGGTGTTCGTCTCCGTCCCCTGACCGGGCGGAGGGACTCCTCCTGCGCGTCCTGACGCCGACGCGAAGGTATTTGGCATGGATTCGCTGTTCCAACGAATTAGGCGGCGACTGGGCGGCCGGGAGACCCCCGGCCCACACGATCGCCTGCTGCTGGCGGCGTTCGGTAAGCACCCCGGCTGGGACGACCACATGGAGGACATCGGCTTGGAGACACCGGCCCTGGTCGCGCTGAAACGGGTCCTCTACGTGGAGGGCATCGGAAAGAACATCGACAACGGAAGATGGGCCGAAGTGGAGGCGCGGCACTCCGCTATCGAGTTTGGCCACACGTTCGTCTGGTGCAGAGACAGCGACATTCTCGCCGGGCGGCTGTGGCCCTCGCGTGACGGCCGGGGCCGCACCAGTTATCCCATGGTTGTCTGCACGCATAGTCGGCAGGTGCCCTTGCGCTGGGTTTATGACTGCGTCCTGCCTCACGTGGCATATCTCGAGACGCAATGCCGCAACAGCAGCACCGCCGACGAGGTTCGGGCCTGCCTCTCTGCGAGCCGGGAAGCCCTGCAGACGATGCGCGACGCCGTCGGCGGTCTGGAGCAGGAACCCCGCGAAGAGACCGACCGCCTCGCACAACTCCTACAGCACCCGGGGTTGGGTCTCGACGAGGAAGGTCTGATCCGCATCCTCTACCACCTTGATCGCGAGACATCCGCCGGCCTGGTCTCTCACACCAGACGGGACAGAGGCGAGCATCCGGTACATGCGCGGGTGCCCACCTCGAGCGGCCGTGCCGCGGAAGTGTCAATCCTGTGGACCCGTCTGTTGCTCCGTGAATACGGGCCGCATATCGGCGTGCTCGTTATTGTGCCCCAACAAGAAGCCTGGCTGGACATCATGCTCGGCGAACCTTCGCCGTCCCAACTCGTTTGCCTGCGGGCCTCACTCGAAGCCCTGCCGCTGACCAACACGGTCCCATACAAGATTGGCGAGGAATTTGCCGAGAGAATAAGACGAAACGCGGGGATTTCCAAAGCCAGGGACCGCCAGTAATGAGCGATGACACTCCGGCACGTCTTGCGACGACACAGCACCTGCGCGAAGGGCCGGCACGAGAACCGGCGCGCCGAGGCACTCGGCCCTTCTTCTCCGCTCGAGCGACACGAGTGTGCAGGCCCAGGCCGTCGAGTCGGAGTTGCCGGCAGGCCCGGTGATTTGCAGTCCACGGGCCGGAAAATCCCACTTCGATCGGCAGAGAAGGGCTCCCGCAGGGAGCCCGTTCACCGTTGTCCGTAAGACAATCCCTCCCATTTGGTGCAGCCTCCGTGGTTACCTCGGCGCAGGACTGGTCGGCCTGCAGGAATGGCTTGCGCCGCCCGTACTTGTGGGGCCGTGACTCGCAAAAGCAAACCTCCCGCGGTCATCGGCCCCGGAAACCGGATTTGATCTTTTCCCGCCTCGTGAGTATCCTGGTCTGGACAAGAGCCTGTGGACTTTGGGAGTAACCGATGAGCCTTGAGAAGATGTGCCGCATGCCTGTTTCTGTGGGACTGTGCCTCACTTTCGTGATGAACGTTGCGTGTTTTGCCGGCGCGCGCGGGCCGGCAGCGGGGACCGAAATCAAGGTGGTCCTGCCCCAGCGCGGGCATCCCTTTCTGGCGTGTACGGCAGAAGAACTCGCCCGGTTACGGCAGGCGTATCGCAAATCGGGGCCACCGCGGGACCTCGTGGCGGCACGCGTACGGGAAGCCGAATCGTTCGTGACTGAGCCGGTCGAGTTTCCGCCGCGCGGCGGGCAGCACAATCAGTGGTACCAGTGTGACAAATGCGAGATGGCTCTCAGGACCATCGATGCGACCCACCATCAGTGTCCCAAGTGCGGGAAGGTATACTCGGGGCCGCCCTATGACGACGTGATCTTCAGTCACCAGCACAGCCGCAACCTTCAGCGGATGGTGACCGCGGCGTGGGCGTACGCGATCTCGGAGGATCAGCGCTTCGCCCAGTACGCGGCCAAGGTCCTCCTGGGGTATGCCCAGCGGTACGAGCAGTACCCCTATCACAGCGCCTCCCTCGACGCCCAGAGCCGTTCCGGCGGGCACCTGTTCGAGCAGACGCTGAATGAAGCGGCCGACCTGGCGGGCGAGATCGGGCCGGCGTATGACCTGATCCATGATTCCGGTGTGCTTTCCGCTACGGAGCACCAGGCGATTCGGGAGGGCCTTCTGCTGCCGATGCTGCGAAACATCGACAAGAACAAGACCGGCAAGAACAACTGGCAGACCTGGCACGACGCCGGCCTGATCTGGGGCGGGGCCCTGGTCCGGGACCCGGCCTGGGTGCAAAAGGCGATCACCGATCCCCAGAATGGTTTCTTCTACCAGATGGGCGTCTCGGTGTCTAAGGAAGGGATGTGGTACGAAAACAGTTGGGGCTATCATTTCTACACCCTCCAGGCCCTGGTCAATATTGCCGAGACCGCGCGACGACTGAATATCAATCTCTGGTCTCACGAGCGGCTCCAGAAGATGTTCACGCTGCCCGTCTACTACACGATGGCCGACGGGACGCTGCCGCGCTTCGGGGACGACACAGGGTCCTCCGTCCGGCGGGTCGGCCGCTTGTTCGAGCCCGCGTACCATGCTTACCACGACCCGCAGATTCTGGCCCTCCTGAGCGAGCGGGCGAGTTTCGAAAGCCTGCTCTTGGGTCGCACCGAACCCCCGATAGCCCAGCCGCCGGTCCTGGAGAGTATGGTGTTTGAGGACGCGGGACATGCGATCCTGAGGACCCCGGGCGAAGCCGGCCTGACGGCGGCGCTGACCTTCGGCCCTTACGGCGGCTTTCACGGGCATCTCGACAAGCTGAGCTTTGTGTTCTTCGGCTTTGGCAAAGAGCTGGGGGTCGATCCCGGCCGGGCCCGCAGCCAGGCCTATCGCCTGCCCATCCACAGCCGCTGGTACAAGGCCACGCTCGCCCACAACACGGTGCTGGTGGACCAGCAGAGCCAGAAACCCGCAGGCGGCAAGTTACTGCTCTTCGAGCCCAAGAACGACTACACCGTGGCCGCCGCAAGTTGCGATGAGGCTTATCCCGGCGTGAAACACACACGCTGGCTGATTATGACAGGAACCTACCTGCTCGTCGTCGATAAGCTACAGTCGGGCGCGAGTCACCGGTTCGACTGGCTCTACCACCATCGGGGCGCGAAGATTGTTTGCGATGCGGCCCGGGACGATGCGGGTCTAACCGGCGAGTTTCCCGGCGGGGAGTACGTGCGCGCTGCGAAACGAGGCACGACCGGCCAGATGATCCAAGCCCGGTTCGAGGGCACAGGCGCCACGACACATCTGACGATGGCAGCCCATACGGATACCGTGGTTACCGTCGGGGAGGGTGTGGGGGGATCGGTGGAGGATCGAGTACCCCTGGTGATGGTCGGCCGCGAGGGACGGGAGGTCCTCTTCGCGACCGTGCTGGAGCCGGTGCCCACGGGCCGCCGGTCACAGATCACCGGCGTGCGGCTGGCCTCGACCGACAAGGGTCTGACGATCGCGGTGGAATCCGGGTCGCGCCTGGACCGAGTCACCGTCCCGGTGGACACGAGGGTCTCGGTGGTTCTCGCGCAGTAGCCCGCCGGGTCCGCCACCTGTGGCGGAGGGATCGCCCGGACCTCCGAAAAAAGAAAGAGCTGCGACTCCTCGAGGAAGCCACAGCCCTATCCTTGTGTTATCGCAACAAGTACTTGCTGTTTGCAGTCGCTTACACCACCTTGCGTGTACGCAGCAAGGAAACCAACCCCGCGCCAAGACTGGCCAGCAGGATTGCACCTGGCGCCGGCACCACCGGAGGTGGCGGCGGCGGGGGCGGCGGGGGCGGCGTACTGTCCGTCCACTCCGTCCAGACCACCAACTTGGAACTCAGGATGGTGGTGGGGTAGTAGTCGCCGACCAGACCATTGATGTCCACTTTCACGTTGAACCCCGTTGTCCCCTTGAGCCAGGTATCCGCACCGGTCAGGATAAACGTGGTCGCCGTGCTGCCCACACCCTGGTTGAGTTGTCCCAGCTTCACCGAATCGCGGAAGACTTCGTCAACCTCGGGACCGTAGTAGGGCACAGTGATGACATCCGTGGCCGTGATCGTGAGCGTCGGCCTGTGGGCCGCGTCCATCAGGATCGGGTCGTTCTTGGAACTGCCCGGGTGAGCCGCATCGTACGGCTGGTACTCCTGGAACCACGTATACGGCCAGCCATCGTCAATGGTGTGCGGGAGAGCCGGGTTTGTAATCGAGCGCTCCCACCTCACAGGTGTCGCGAAAGCAGCAGTACTCGCGGCGAGCAAGATGCCCACCATGACACCGACTGCCATCGGTCTCTTCATCTCCACATCTCCTTTCTTAACGTTATGGGTGCGTTCGTCACTCTCCCCGTACGGCGGGGGCCGTACTTGACGGGTACTGCCACGCGCACCCCTGTTTCGTCACTCTCTACAAGAGTAGGACTCCTGCATCACCTCCTTTCACAGTGACCTTTGGACGGCTGTTTCAACAACCTGATCCGTTCCCAAAAACGCTTCGAAAGACATCTCGTTCTCCAACGCTCGCACCGCCTCCTCCGGCCTCACGCAGGCCGCTTTCTGCGAACCGCGCGCGTACGCGCACGTAAGCCCAGGACAATCGCAGGGTCCTAATAGGCGGTACCTCCTCCATGAAGTACAGGTATTGTACCTCATTTCGAGCGGCAGGTCAATGTAAACCTTATTTTTTTACGCCCCCAAAACGGCGTTTTTGAGCGAAAAAACCCGCATCCGGTGGAAAAAGAGCAAGAAAATCTGAACCTTTCAGCTCCATAAACGGTCGTTGGAGTCGCGCGAGTTCCATTCATCCGTCGGGCCAAAGCACTCCTCGCCCCGCGCCAGGTGCTGCTTGACGACTTCGAGATTAAGCTCGACCCCCAGTCCCGGTGTCTCCGGGACGCGTGCGAAGCCCTTCTGATTGAGCGGCTTCTCAAGGCCCGTCACGAGGTCCTCCCACCAGGGGACGTCGACCCCGTGGTGCTCCAGAACCACGAAGTTCTCGGTCGCCGCCGCGCAGTGGACATTGGCCATGAACGAGACCGGCGAGCCGGCAAAATGCATGACCATCGGAACCGCGCGTTCCTGGGCGTAATCGGCGATCTTCTTGGTTTCCAGGATGCCGCCCGCGGTGGCCAGGTCCGGCTGGATCAAGTCCACCGCGTGCTGATCGATCAGGTCCTTGAAGCCGCTGAGGCAGTAGATGTCCTCCCCGGTCAACGTCGGGACATTGATCGCCGTAGTGATCTCTTTGAGCATCGCCGTGAACTGCCACGGGACCATGTCCTCCAGCCAGGCCATCTGGTAGGGCTCCAGGGCCTTGCCCAGCCGGATGCAGGAATTCACGTCCAAATGCCCGAAGTGGTCGGCGGCCAGCGGAATCTCGGAGCCCACCTCTTTGCGGACCTGGGCCACGTAGTCCGCCAGCATGGCGATTCCCTTATCGGTGAGCTGAATCCGGGTGAAGGGGTGCATCGTGGACCGATACCGGTCCCAATCGGTATCCGGCGGTCGGCTCAGCGTGCCCGGGACATTCCGGACCAAGGTGATACCCAGGTCCATTTTCAGAAAGGAGAAGCCCGCCTTCATCCGTTCCTTGAGCTTCGTGGCAAACGCCTCTTTGTTCGACACCGAGGGCGTATCGGCATAAAGGCGGACGCGGTTACGGTATCGGCCGCCGAGCATCCGGTAGACCGGAACGCCGTACGCCTTGCCCGCCAGGTCCCACAGAGCCATCTCAACACCGGAGACTCCGCCCCCCTGCCGCCCATGGTGGCCGAACTGCCGAATCGCCTTGAAGATCCGCTCGACATCGCAAGGGTTCTCGCCCAGAAGCCGGCCCTTGAGCATCAGGGCGTACCGCTTGCTGCCACCGTCGCGAACCTCGCCGTAGCCCGAAATGCCCTGGTTCGTGTCGATGCGGATCAAGGGGACTCGCATGGGGGCCCCGGTAATGACCGCCATCCGCAGGTCCGTGATACGTAGTTGTGACGGCGCGGAGGCCCGGCTCACGCCCTGCGTGGCGCAGGCCACCTGTTCCTCGATAGATGAGCCCAGAACACCGGCCAAGCTCAGCCCACCCAGCCCGAGACCCGCCAGCAAAGAACGCCGAGAACAGCCCGATTGTAGTTGCTTCTTCATGACGGCCTTTCTTCTGTGATCCATACCCCCGCTGAGAAATTCAAAGCACCAAATTCGAAATCCGAAACAAATCCCAAAACCAAAGCACTAATGACCCAAACGCTGGCGCCGGTCGGTGCATCCCTTTTGAATCATTCGGGTTCATTCCCCGCGGCTTGCCGCGTGGAAGCGGTAAGCCGATTGTTTCGATACCTCGC
>CAYHAJ010000079.1:0-3297 GCA_964354535.1 uncultured Pirellulales bacterium | reverse complement strand
CCGCCTAACCCTTTTTCTGCAAAGCACTTGCAGAGAAATTGGCTTTGTTTCGCACGTCCATCCCACTTCAAACCTGACACTTCCCACTTGAAACTCGCCTTCCAATTGGCTTTGTTTCGCACAATCGGCCTCCCTGACGCGATGTCCCCCAGATATCCCATCCTGCCCAAGTTTGGCTTTGTTTTGCGTGATTGCGCCTGGGCCGAAGGTAGTCTATCCCCAGGACAAACGGATTGACGACAAGATAATGTGCATCCCACGAAAACACGGAGCCGAGATAACTGGTAGTGGGAAGACAATCAATAGCCTGTGTCATCACACGAAGGGCAGGGTTTGAGCATGGATAGCAGGAACCAGCGGTATGAGTTTGCCTATAGAACCGCCAGCGACATCGGCCAGCGGTTCGGCCGAACTTCCAGCGGACACTTGTGGGGCCGGATCATCCTGAAGCTCTTCGGGGAAATCCTGGAACAAGACGATGAGTTCCTCGTGGAGTGCAAAGTGAACGGTCTGGTCGAGGCGTACGTGGCCGGATCTGCCTGGGACTACCCCGGGCGGCCGCGCCGAGTGTATGCGCATCCTCATGGCGTGGCTTGATGACGTCCGCCAGTACCCAACGGAGACCGCGAAGGCCGGGATCGAGAGCTATCTTCACGCACAGC
Source organism: uncultured Pirellulales bacterium (assembly GCA_964354535.1). Taxonomy (GTDB): domain Bacteria; phylum Planctomycetota; class Phycisphaerae; order Sedimentisphaerales; family Anaerobacaceae; genus PLanc-01. The sequence continues at coordinate 2,635 of CAYHAJ010000079.1, read as the reverse complement.
GCCGGACCCGGTGCAAGCGGACCGGGCGGCCCTGAGCAGATGCGCACGGACCTAATGAGTTCTGACGGACGACTTCGATCCTTCCTGGGTGCCACGGCCAAACTTGTATGGGTTCCCAAACGCGATATATCGCGTTTGGGGGCCCTTTGACCGTGCTCCCTCGCACGCCGAGAACACGCTCAATCCTTCGTGCCTCAGGAGGGTCGCGGCGCTTGGGCCTGGCACGCGGCGCGATACTGAAGGCGCCAGGTATTGGCAGCAGTCCTATGGGCGATCCTGCGGCACGCCTTGAATCACCACTGGATCAAACCGCGCCACGTAGGAATCGCCGTTCCCGACGTAGGTCGCTTGAACCACGGGCGGATGGATGAACAGGTTCGGCGAATACGTGTCGCCGCCGAAGACGATGCTGCCCTGGGGGCCCAGCCAGAGATCGCGGATGCGGTCGTCTCCGATTCCGCCGAAGAGCGAAGAATACGTCAAAACGGACAAGTCCGCCGATAGCACGGCAAAGAACGAGTCGCCTTCATCCGCGGGTTTTTGTTGGAAGGCGTTCGGGGTCGTCGGATGGCCGGTCACCTGGCCGTAGATGCTGCCGCCCACCACCACGTTCCCCTCGGAATCCACCGCGATTCCGGAAGGCTCGTATCCATTCTCGGCCACGCCCCCGAAGTAGGTCGAGGCCAGCAGTCTCGCCCCATCCAGCGAGAGCTTGCTGATGACGAGATTGTTGCGTCCGCTGGGTTTGGGTTGCAGGGCGCCGGGCGTCGTGGGGAAATCGGTGGACAGCGTCGTGCCGGCGATAATCGCATTTCCCTCTTGGTCCAGGGTCAGGCCGTGCTGCGCGGTGGACTTCTCGTCGCCGGAGCCGCCCAGGAACGTGATATAGTGGAGGACGGACTCGTGGGCGGGAGTCAGCGAGAAACGGGCAACGAAGGCGTCGCCGTACCAGATGCCGTCCTTGTTGCTGCCGCCGAAGTTCCTTTGGAAGGCGGTGGGGGTCGTGGGAAAATCGGCCGCGCCCGCCACGCCCGTGATGATGATGCTCCCGTCCGAGTGGAGGCACAGGCCGGGGAAGGCGTGGTCCGGGCCGGAGCTGCCCAGGTAGGTTGAGAAGAGAAGGCTCGATCCGTCCGCGGACAATTGGGCGACAAAGGCGTCTCCGTAGCCGCCCTGAAACGTCTTTTGGATGGCTCCCCGGGTCACCGGGAAGTCGAGGGAATCGGTGTACCCGGAAAGGTAGACGCGGCCCGCGTCGTCCACGGCCATGCCGCCCCGGCATTGGTCCACGCCGGAACCGCCGAAGAGGGTACCATACACGAGCCGGGAGCCATCCGGCGTGAGTTTGGCCAGAAAGACGTCATTCTTGCCGTTGTGGGTTCGGTCATGGGCTCCCGCCGTGGTGGGGAAGTCGAAAGACGCGGTCCAGCCGGTGACATACACGAAGCCCTGGCTATCGGCCCAGACGCCGTAGACATCGTCGCGTTGACTCCCGTGCAGGTAAGTGGACCAAACCAGCCGTGTGCCGTCCGGCGACAACTTGGCCACGAAACCATCATTGTCCCCGTTGCCGCTGCCTTTTCGATCGTAGGCGCCGGGCGTCGTGGGGAAGTTCGAGGACTTGGTCGTGCCCCCCAGATAGATATAGCCGTCCGCATCGACATAGACGGACTGAATCCGCTCCCATTGGCTGGCCCCCAGGTACGTGATGAAGGCCGCCTCATACGACCGACCCGCTGCCAATGGGGGGAACGAGATCGCCCACGCGCAAACCAGGCCCCCCAAGGAGCGAAGAATATTCCTCTGGGGCCGTATCCCCGTTTCCGCACAACGCATAGCACATCCTCCTACACCCAGGTCCCATACCTCCGAACGGCATACCGGCAGTGCACCGTAGGCATTCCTCAAGATAGGGTAGCAAAAGCGGGCGGTCTCATCAACCCCCTCAGGTGAGTGGAGGCAGACGAAGGGGGAAGAAACCGCGGGCGCCATGAGCCGTACGATTTTGCGAAGTCTTTGCGGAAAAGAAGCCCCCGCGTTTTGGAGGGAGAGGAAGCGAGACTACGCGGGGGCTTGTGGATTTGATGCGGCCCGTGCACTACGAACAATCCGGCTCTATACCTCCGCAGACGCCCGCATTGATCTTCCGGTGCCTGCGTATGTCGCGAGCGATGCGCTCGCTGGCTCTCGGTTTGTACGTCTGCAATTCGCTTACGGTTTCGCGAAGTACATCCCCGATGACCTCCACGAGCGTCTCCGGCGTGGTGTCTACCAGGTCAGCCAACTTCCTGATACGCCTTTTTGCTGCCATAACGGCCTCTTTGACCGGCGCGTCCCGGACGCCACTCATACAAATTCATGTCACTTCAGCAGAATCCCACCAGGACTCCAATTCCCGTCACCGCGCGTCGCGTCCCGCGGTTTCAATCCCTATACGATCCGTAGAGATCGTGGGTTCTGAAAAACCGGCAGGATTCCACATCCGCCGTCAGCTCTCAGAGGCTGTGAAATAATTGCGTTCCAGGCGACAACCTGAGTGGAGGTTTGTCGCGAGATCGAATTGCGATAGAAGCGGACGCCTCACCGCCTCACGCACTGTTCCGGGGCAGTGGCGAGCGGTTTCGGGTCGGTGGGC
>CAYHAJ010000078.1:0-15169 GCA_964354535.1 uncultured Pirellulales bacterium | reverse complement strand
TGCGCAGGAAAACGAGATTTGAACAAGTAGTAATACGGAGATCGGACGGACGACGGAGGACAGACGACCGCAGGCCGCAGGCCGGGGGAGCGAGGGATCTTTCGCCCGTCCCGCCCGCAGGGCGATAGAGAATAGCCCAGCAGTTCACTGCTGGGTACCGGGACAAGAAGACCATCGAAGTCCCGCCAGGGACGAAAGAACGGGCGTTGCCCGGGAGCGGATCATGCAAACGGATGGCAGGCCGCAGGCGATAGGCCGCAGGCCGTGACCTACCTCTGGCTCCAGCCTAAAGCCTGAGTTTCAAGCACGGATGAACGGGGACGGACTCGGATACGGACAGAGAAGAGGAAGGCATTAGCCACAGATTACGCAGATTCTCGCAGATTCAAGAAGGAGGAAAGAGGCTTGCTTAGAAATCTGTGCTAATCGGTGACACCGCCTCGGCGCCCCGCGCCGTTCGGGCAATCTGTGGCTGACTCGTTTTGGTTGCGGCCGAAGGCCGCGCTGGGCTCTCCGTGGTCCAGAATCGTCTTCACACGTGAAACCTCTCACGCTCTGCGGCGCAGGCGCGACCCTGCGGCGTAGCCGCTACCTCAAACTTCCCGCCCTCTGGCCGCTCGCCTCCTAGATCATCAATCGTAAACATGTCATTCCCGCGAAGGCGGGAATCATAAATCCACAGGTCTCCCTTGTTCCGCCCGAGCACAAGCGGTAGGATGCGACCGACGATTTGAGCAGGAACAGGGTTGAGGCCGCGGAAAGTAGGGTGCGTCCCCAGTTTCCTCAGTTTCCTTGAGACGGAGATTCTTATGCGGATCCGCATAAAACGCCATGACAATCCGCGACATACAGCGCAACCAGCGGCAGGTAAAGGGCTTAGCCCGCCATCGCCATGCGGCCCGGTGGCGTGTTATGCCGACAGGAAATCAGGACGTGGCGTCATATATGGATCAGTCTAATTATTGTTAGAGTGACACGGAGAGGAACACATGGAAATCGTCGGTCGGCCGCCTATTCATCCAATCGTCTTCTACTCGGGAAAGCTGAGTGGCTATCTTACGTGGGTGTTGCTCGGGCTCAACTACCTCGGGGTTCGCGTGGTCCAAGGACTCCACGCAGTAGTTCTGGACTACCTCTCGTACACCTTGCTTGTAATCGCCGCAGTCTTCTTCGTCTCCAGCCTCGTGAGCCTGGGCAAGTCCACTCGACTGGGTCTGCCGACTGGTCAGACCACACTCAAGACTGGGGGAGTCTATCGCGTCAGCAGGAACCCGATGTATGTCGGGTTCGATGCATTGACTCTTGCAGCGATTCTCGGGACCGGGAATCCGGTCGTGCTCGTGCTCGGTGTGTACAGCATGGTAGTCTATCACTTCATCATCGCGAGCGAAGAGAGGTATCTCTTATCGGTATTTGGAAAGGCGTATTCGCAGTACAAGGCGTCCGTTCGGAAGTACGTCTGAATGGTTCGCCGCATATCACGTTCGAAGCTCGCCCTAACAACCGGTTGCAGCGGACGGTCCGCTGCGCGGCCCGCCGCTGAACCGGAACGTTAGGCAGTGACTGAGTCTATTCACACCCGAAAGGAGATTTTCTGCATTGGATATTCCACGGATCTTCGGGAAGGACTTGGGGTCAACCCTTAAGATAAAAGTTAACGGGTATCCGCTTGCTGCTCGGCCAGAGCGGCGCCGATCCGAGGGCAGCACCTCGGCGAGCCGGCGCAACGAAACACTGACCGGCACGCCACGGCCAAGATCCAGTACGTCCACCGTCTCCCGCTGGCTCCGAGCGGCGCGGTCGCGGAGCAATCGCTAACTTGTATCTTAAGGGTTGACCCCGCTTCTTCCTGGCCGGCGGGGAAGACCATGCGTCTGATAACAGAAGTCGCTGGGGCCACGGACTTGCCATTCGCAGGCAAGGAGCATACACTCGTTTGTACTGTAGCGGCACCGCCGCAAGCCGAATGGGCGATACGGTTCACCTTGATGTGCCCGATAGTGTTGGAAGGGATTGCCACCATGCGGATAGTCATACTACTTGCAGCAGTTCTTGGCCTGGCAGGGTGCGCACGCACTCTCGAAATCGCCGTCACACAGCCCGTGGTGGAAGAGCCGCCCGCGACCGGGATACCGACCGCTGGCGCAGTCTCCATCGATATCACACCACCGCCCGGCATGCCGATGGGCGGATACTCCATCGTGGCCAACCGAGGCCTGGGTTTCCGCACCCGGTTGAAGGCCCGGATCGTGTACCTGAACGACGGCAAGCAGCACGCCGTCGCGCTGGTGCAGACCGATCTGACGGCAGCCTCACTTCTGTTGCACCACAAGGTGGCGGAAGCCGTGGCCCAGAGGACCCATCTGAAGCCCGGCGACATCGCCATCACGGCATCGCACAGCCACTCAGCGCCCGTGAACTTCTTTGACAACGACTTCTACAACAAGCACACCTCCAGCGGTGCGGGACTGGAGGTCCGCTTTCTGGAGTTCGCGGCGCAGCGGATCGCCCAGGGCCTTCTGGAGGCCTACGAGAATCGTCGTCCGGCCCGCGTCGCGACGGGGCGGAAGGACCTCTACGGTTATAACCGCAACCGGTCCCTAAGCTCCTATATCCTCAACAAGAATGTCCAGGACATCGCCCCGAAGGATCCGCAGGCCGTCTTCAAGGCCGTGAACCCGTCGTTGTACATGGTCCGGGTGGACGTGCGAGACGACCATGGCCGGTACAAGCCGCTGGCCGCGTTCTCCAGTTTCTCGGTGCACGCCACGGCGCTGACCCCACCGGTGAAGGTCTACAACGCCGATTTATTCGCGTACGCACAGAGAGACCTGGAATGGGCGATCCAGCGAAAATATGACACGCCCTGGGCGGTCGTGCACGCGCTGACCAACGGCACGCAGGGGGACATGGCCCCGGCGCTACCGGGCCGGCGGGACAGCCTGTTTGGCCATTACCCGGTGGACTGGAGGGAGGCGCGGGAACTGGGGCAGGGCATCGGCCGCGAGGCCATTAGTCTGTTCGAGGAATTGGGCAAGGCGCTCACGGCCGATATCACCGTGAGCTCGGCGGTGCGCGAACTCAATATCCGCGAGCACAACGTGGCGGAAGGCGTCACGCTTTGTAAAGACGCGGTGGTGGGCAATCCGGTAGCGGCCGGCGCCAACGAACCCGGGGTGCCCTGGTTGGCGGCGGTGCCCTTCCTGAAAGGGGGCAACGTGATGTCCCGGCGCTGGTGGTTCTTCAAAGACGGATGTCAGGGCAACAAACGGCATCTCGGCTTCTCGTTCCTGCAGCCCCTGCTAGAGCCCAAGGACAGCTTTCCCCATACGGTGATGTTCCAGCTCGTTCGCATCAACGACACGGTGATTCTGCCGCTGCCGTTTGAGGTGACCACCGAGTCAGGCCGGCGCATGGCGGCACGTGTGCAACAGGGATTTGAGGAAGGCGGTGAGCGCGGTATCCAACACGTGTGGGTGGCCGGCAACGCCAACGGTTATTTCGGGTATACCACCACGCCGGAAGAGTACTCGCGGCAGAACTATGAGGGCGGACACACGCTCTACGGCCAATACTCCACACCCTACCTCACGGCCCAACTCGGCCTGCTGACACGCGATTTCCTGGCCGGGCCCGATGTGCAGGAACTGCTGCCCGCCTGGACCTACCGCCTGAAAACAAACACTTTCTATCCCGAAGACCGGGCCAGCACGGGCCTGCGCCAGGTTATGCGGCAGCCAACAGCCGTCCGGGCACGTACGGCACATGAGGAAGACTACATTGCTTTCCGCTGGCAGGACGTGGGTCCCAGCGAGATCTGGTTCCACGAGCCGCTGGGCCGTGTCGAAGTCAAGAATAGCGATCAATGGGTGCTCCTGTCGGTCGATGGAGAGCCGATCCATGACGACGGGTATGACCTGGAAGTACGGTACTTGGGCGCCGTGGGCGACGCCATGGGCAAGTACGAGCTGCGCTGGTACAACCCGGTGCCCGGCGGCGAATACCGCTTCCGGATCGAGCCCCGAGCCCAGCGCCCGCCCCTGGTCAGTCGAGCGTTCCTCTACCGGGGCTTTGCCGACGGGCAGGACCCGAAATCGGCCCTGGTCTTCGCCTCGACCCAATAGCCTAAGGCAGGCCGATGCAGTAGAGGTGCCGCTTGCCCTTGAGGAAGAGCTGCGTGCCGGCGATGGCGGGGGAGGCGTCGAATTCGTCATCGAGCACGTTGGAGAGGTTACTAGGCACAGACCCCGGTTAAGCCCGGGAGCTGGGGCCACTCCCAAGAGGGGGAAGGGCGGGGTCAGGCACCAAGTTAAGCTTTAGCGGCCCAAGGGAAGCACCTGCCAGGGCGAATCCGTGTCAAGAGCCAACCAGGGTTTTCTCGACTTCTCGATCAATGCCGAAAACGGCGGCTCCGGTTGCCCCCGGGGGCGAACGTGACGGTGTCCGGTACTCCACGCAACCGTTCGACGGGACGAGCCTCGCAACCACCACCGCCGGACGATCCTCTCAGATGTTTTTGAGGTCCTCCAGGTCGGAGTCGGATTCGTCAAGGTTGATGAAGCTGTCGGAGACGTCGAGATCGGACAGATCCGCGCCGCTGCCGCTGCCCGAGGCGTCGAGAGCGGCCTTGGCGGCCGGCTTTGGGGGCGGCGTCTTCGGCTTGGCTTTGGCGGCCGGCGGGGCTGCCTTCTTCGGAGGCACGATCTTCTCCGGCTTGCCGTCGATCTGGCAGACGAACGTCAGCGGGCCGATGCGGATGTAGTCGCCCGCCTTGACAGCGGCCTGGCCCTCCACGCGCTTGCCGTTGACGAAGGTGCCGCAGGTGGAACCCAGGTCGCGCAACTCTACTGCATTCTTGTTCAGGCTGAGCTCACAATGTCGGCGGGATACCATCGGTAGCGGAATCCGCAGGTCGCACTCCGTCCGGCGGCCAATGACGGTGACACCGCCGTTCAGAGCGAAAGCCTTGTGCGAGCCGTTCTTCTTGAGAAGCACCAGACTGGCGTTCATCTGAGTTGCCTCCAGTCAACTGGGCACTGATGCTTTACCACGAACATTATAGCAGATCGTTCGTCCTATAACAAGAGCTAAATCCGGGAAAGTCGCTTTGTCAAGGCGGCCCGGCGAGAATATTCCCCCCAGGCGGCCGCGCCGGCGGACGATACTTGACACACGGGGCGGGCTCGGTATATTCAGAAAAAACGCAGAAACCGATGCATATTGGAAAAACGTATGGCAAAAGTCACACTTCCCGACGGCAGCACCTTGGAGGTTGCAGAGGGCAGCACCGCCCAACAGGTGGCGGAGCGAATTGGCGCCGGCTTGGCGAAAGCGGCCGTGGCGGCCAAGATCAATGACAAGCTGGTCGATTTGACCACCCCGATTTCCGACGGCCCGCGGGTGCAGATCATCACCCCGAAGGACACCGACGGGCTGACCGTCATACGACATAGCTGCGCGCATGTCATGGCGGAGGCGATCTGCAGCCTGTGGCCCCAGACCAAGCTGGTGTACGGGCCGACGGTGGAGGACGGGTTCTACTACGATATCGATCTTGAGGAGCCGATTCGTCCGGACGATTTCCCCCGGATCGAAGCCAAGATGCGGGAAATTGTCCAGGCGGACAAGCCGATCACGCGCGTGGAGATGTCGAGACGACAGGCTCTGGAGGAACTCCAGGGCGATCCGTACAAGACCGACAATATCGAGCGGGCCGAGGGCGATGTGATCAGCTTCTATTCCCACGGGAATGGTTTTCGGGATCTGTGCCGGGGGCCGCACGTGCCCAGCACGGGCAAGATTGGCAGCTTCAAGATCATGTCGGTCGCGGGGGCCTACTGGCATGGCGATCCGACCCAGAAGATGCTCCAGCGGGTCTACGGCACCGCCTGGCCGACGCCGAAAGAGCTGGAGGAGTACCTCCACCGGATCGAGGAGGCCAAGCGCCGCGATCACCGGATTCTGGGCCGGCAATTGGACCTGTTCAGCTTCAGCGAGATGGGGCCGGGCTTCGCCTTCATGCACCCCAAGGGGATGATCCTCTGGAACGAGATCGTCGATTTCATGCGGCAGTTGAACCGCAAGTACGGATACAAGGAGATTCGGACCCCGATCATTCTCAATGAAGAGCTGTGGCGTCGCAGCGGGCACTGGGACCACTACCAGGAGAACATGTACTTCTGCGAGATCGACAAGGTCGGTTACGCGGTCAAGCCGATGAACTGCCCCGGCGGCTGCCTGCTCTACAAGACCAGCAAGCACTCGTATCGCGAGCTGCCGCTGCGCATGGCCGAGTTTGGGATGGTGCACCGGCACGAGGCCAGCGGCGTGATGCACGGCCTGTTCCGGGTCCGCCAGTTCACCCAGGACGATGCGCACATCTACTGTGCGCCGAGCCAGATCGAGGCGGAGATCATCGGTGTCATCAACCTGATCTTCGAGACCTACCGGGCGTTCGGGTTCGAGGATTTCAACGTCGAGCTGTCGACGAAGCCGGAGAACCACATCGGCTCGGACGAGATTTGGGAAACGGCCACCAATGCCTTGAAGGCGGCCCTCCAGCACCAGCAGATTCCCTTCAAGATCAATGAGGGCGATGGCGCGTTCTACGGCCCGAAGATCGAGTTCCACATCCAGGATTGCCTCAAGCGGTCCTGGCAACTGGGCACGATCCAGCTCGATTTTTCCATGCCGCAGCGGTTCGAGCTAACCTACATGGCGGAGGACAATACCGAAAAGACGCCCGTGATGATTCACCGGGCCGTGCTGGGCTCCCTGGAGCGGTTCATGGGCATCCTGATCGAGCAGTATGCGGGAGCGCTGCCGCTGTGGCTTTCGCCCGAGCAAGTGCGGGTGCTGACCATCAGCGAGAAAACGAATGCGTACGCGGCCGTCGTCCAGGGCAAGCTTAGTGAGGCCGGGCTACGGTGTGGGATCGACGTGTCGGGTGAAAAAGTCGGGGCCAAAATCGCTAAATCCCACGGCGAGAAGATCCCGTATATGTTGGTAGTCGGGCCGAAGGAAGCCGAATCCAACACGGTCAGTGTGAGAATTCGCGGCAGTCAGGACACGCGGACGGTGTCCGGGGAACAATTCCTGGCGACCGCCAAGCAGAAAATCGCCGAGAAAACGCCCGATCTGGCGTTTTGATGTGCCGGCAAGGGCCAGAAATGTGGTAGACTACCACATAAACCCATTTGAGTGTTTTTATAAGAAAGGCAAGGTGGTGCTCACCAGTGAAGAAAGGTCTGCGTATCAATGGGGGGATCAGGGCCGATCAAATTCGGCTCGTGGATGAAGGAAACAATCAGGTCGGTGTCGTTACGAGGGCGGAAGCCTTGAACAAGGCCCAGGAAGCGGGTCTGGATCTTGTGGAAGTCGCACCGAACAGTGAGCCGCCGGTCTGCCGCATCATGGACTACGGCAAATGGCTGTACCAGCAGAAACGGCGGGTCCGCGAGGCCCACAAGAAAACTCAGCACCCGATCGCGACGCTGAAGGAAATCCGGTTGCGACCGGAAACGGACAAGCACGACTTGGAGATCAAGGTCGGGCACGCCCGCGCGTTCCTGGAGAAAGGGCACCGCGTGCAGTTTTCCGTCTTCTTCCGAGGCCGGCAGATGCTGCACAAAGAGCTGGGCACCCAAATGCTCAATGCGATCATGGCGACCCTGCAAGACGTGGCGAAGATCGAGCGGCCTTCGATGATGACGGGACGCCGCATGACTTTGCTGCTTGTTCCCAAGTAGCCCTTTCGGCGGGTCGCGGCGGCATCGCGGTTCTCGTCTCCGGCGGGGGGACAAAGGGGCATCTTGCGTCTCTCCAGAACCCGAAAATGTGTTCGGCGGTTCGGCGTTCGGCGGCACGCGGCACGAATTTTTCTTATATCCGTTGACCCCTCGTGCCCGCTACGGTATACTTCTGGTTTTACCCGTGTGACCCGAAGATGACAGACTGGTTGAGGTAAGGTATGCCGAAGCAGAAAACACACAAGGGGCTGGCCAAGAGAGTCAAGGTGACCGCCCGCGGAAAGATCAAGCTCCACAAAGCGGGGGCGAGCCATCTGATGAGCGTCAAGAATGCCAAACGCCGTCGGCGGATCCGTCGCGTGGGCAGCGTGGGCAGCAAGACGTTCACGAAGAAGATGAGAGAGGCGTTGCGGGGTTGAGGTGTCCTGACGGTGAGGTCAGGCGGAATGAAGAATGGCTTGCTTCCCGGCGTCCATCAGCTGCCGTAGCGAGCTGGAATGGGAATGATTTTAAGGAAAAGCTGATATGCCCAGAACAGTCAAAGGTCATGCCGTACGTAAGGCGAAAAAGCGTGAGATGAAGCGGGTGAGGGGCCATCGGGCCATGGCGGGGCACACGTGGCGTCTGGCCACCGAGGCCTTGCGGCGGGCGGAAGTCTACGCGCGACGCGACCGCCGGCAGAGAAAGCGGGATTTCCGAAGTCTCTGGATCGTGCGGTTGAGCGCCGCCTGCAAGCAGCGGGGGATGCGGTACAGCGAGTTCATCAACGGCTGCAAGAAAGCGAACATCGCTTTGAATCGCAAGATGCTCAGTGAGATCGCCATTGCCGATCCGCAGGGATTCGACGCGATTACCCAGGAGGTCAAGACGGCGCTTGCCTGAGCCGTCCTGTTCACCCATGTTGGAACAGTTTGAACAAGTGGGCCGGCAAGCTCTCGCGGAGTTGGAGCAGGTGCGGGATTTGAAAGCCCTGGAGGACTTCCGCATCAAGTACCTGGGCCGCAAGGGCTTGATCATGCAGTTGCTCAGCGAGGTGGGTCAGCTTCCGCGCGAGGAGAAGCCACGCGGCGGGCAGCTTGCCAACCGGGCCAAGAACGAGGTCACGGCCGCGTTCGAGCATCGCAAGAACGTTCTGGAGGAGGCCCAGAAGCAAAAGCGGGAGATCCTCGACGTCACGCTGCCCGGCCTTGTGCCGCTCATCGGCAAGCCGCATGTGATCACGCAGACCATCAATGAGCTGCTGGAGATCTTCGGACGGATGGGGTTCGGTGTCGCTTATGGCCCGGAGGTGGAGGACGAGTGGCACAATTTCGTGGCCCTCAATATCCCGCCCGAGCACCCGGCGCGCGACCCACTCGACAATTTCTATATCGAAGACAATGTCCTGCTCCGCAGCCAGACCTCGACGATCCAGATTCGGGTGATGGAGAAGAAGAAACCTCCGATCCGTGTCGTGGCCCCGGGCCGGGTCTATCGGCCCGATACCGTCGACGCGACCCACATGTTCATGTTCCACCAACTCGAAGCCCTTGTGGTCGATGAGGGCGTCACCATGGTGGACATGAAGACCACGATCGAGCAATTCATCCACGTCTTCTTCGGCGCCGAGACCCAATGGCGGTTCCGGCCGAGTTTCTTCCCGTTTACGGAGCCCAGCGCCGAGGTCGATCTCTTGCTGACCGACAAGAGCGGCAATGCCCGCTGGGTCGAGATGGGGGGCTGCGGCATGGTGGACCCGAACGTCTTCGACGCCGTCGGGATTGACAGCGAGAAATACACCGGCTGGGCCTTTGGCTTCGGCATCGAGCGCCTCGCGATGCGCAAGTACGAGATCCCCGACATCCGCTGGCTCACCGAAAACGACCTGCGCTTCCTCAGCCAGTTTTGATTTGTCCGTAAGCGTAACCTTCTGGCGTTCCCCATCGGCTTGACCGAAATCCCAGGATACGATTGCATTACAGGATAAAGCCCCGTATCATGTACTCTCAGAAGAGTGATTGTGGGAAGTCCAGCCCGGCGTGATTCTGGACTTCGACAAAGACAACAAGGTGGTGGGCATTGAAATCCCGTCGCGGAGCACCCGCGTATCGCCCGAGAAGTTGCGCGGGATACAAGTGGAGACGGCATGAGCATTACCTTTCTGAAAGTGAAGGTGATAAACCCGGAACAGCCCAAGAAATCCCGGGAGTGCGAGTTTCTCGTGGATTCGGGGGCCGTGTATTCCGTAGTGCCGGAGAGAATCCTCAAAAAGCTGGGGATCAAGCCGACCTCGTTTGAGGAGTTCATCCTGGCCAATGGCGAGGTCGTCCGAAGACCTGTTGGCAACGCCTATTTCGGATACCGCGATAAGATTCGCGCGGCTCCGGTCGTCTTCGGGGAGGAAGACGTATTTCTGCTGGGCGCTACGACTCTCGAGGCGTTGGGGATGATTCTTGACCCAATCAGGAGACAACTCAAACCCCTTCCCATGCTCCTGATGTAGCAGCCTGGAGTCATCGCATACAGCCCGACGCAAGCGAGAGCTGCTCATCTGACGCCCGAAAGCCCCGGCGGACGAGCAATCCTGAAGCGTCTGGGCGTATCGCTCTAACCCAAGTTACGCAGTTGTAGTGGTTTCGTAGGAGTTTCCCATCGACAAGCCCACGCAAACGTAGTGAAGACTTTGGACAAAAAACGCCCTTGGCGTCCTCAAGAAGGTCTATTCACGCTTCGAACTGCGTAACTTGGGCTAAGTCACGGGCTATCGGACCGAATCGTCTTCGGGCAAGCCAAGCTTCTTGTAGAGGCCGCGGCGGCCGGCCTTGTCGCCTTCCATAATGCCCTTGGCGTATTCGGCGACTTCCCTGGCCCTTTCACGCGGGACGACGACGACGCCGTCGCCGTCGGCGACGATCACGTCACCGGGCCGGACGAGGACACCGCCGCACTCGATGGGACGGTTGACCGACTCGATCTCGTTGCGGCCGGGACGGATGCCGCGTGTCACGTGCCGCAGGTACAGCGGCATTTGCTCGGTCGCGATCTCATCGGTGTCCCGGGCCCCGACATTCGTGACCACGCCGACGCAACCACGCAGCTTCCAGCCCATGATATTGTTCGAGCCGATCGTGCCAACGTCGGAATCGGGAGCATCGTCAATGACGACGGCAGTGCCTTTGCGGATCAGTGGAGTGAAAGGTTCGGGGGACAATTCGCTGTACCACTTGCCGGACCAGGCATCGTAGGGCTTGGTCTCCATCGCGGGAGCGGGCGGCCGGTTCGTCGGCACGTAGCGCGCCGTCACGGCGGTCCCGATAAAGCGGTGCTTGTAGTGCGTCGTGTCCTTCCACGCCGGGTGGATTTCCGGTGACATGACCATCACGTTCGTCAGTCCCACCTTATCCAGGCCATCCACGACATCGGACACCCGCAGTCCCTCGAACAGCTTGAGGGTCTCCTGGTCGTCCTGCTCGCTGTAGACCTTGGTCTCGATGAAATTCCTGCCGGTCCGCAATTCCTCGACGCTCGGCTTGGCGGCGGGTTGGGCGGCCGCGGGGCCGGAAACCATCGCCATCCAGATCGCCGTGACGACGATCAGAAGAATTGCCGTGACCAGACTCAACACTTGTCCCCGGATTCGCGTTCGATTCATGGTTCTCATACCTCCCGAATGCATTGCGTGTACCCACCATAGGTCACTGCCCGGATATGTCCGAATGACGTTGCTACTATAAACTGTTCGGCCGTGGCGGTGAAGCAAAAACTGGCGAGGGACTGCAGGTCGCGCACGCGGGGGCGGATGGTGGTCGCGCGGCCGCGGGGGCAGGGGACTTCTGGGAGAACACGGCGGTCAGGACGCGGGCGTCTGTTGGCACCGAGCGGCAACCGCCCGCGGGCCGACGGCCGTCACGACGGCGGCTGTGAAAAGAAAAAGCCCCTGCCGAGCCAAAGCGTGGACATTCCCGTAAGCCAGTGTGCCCGATTTGTTTGAAATACCCGCTTGTTGTTCTCTTCAGGGGCGACCGTCATGCCATGGTTGATCTGTTTCTCCCGGGCACCTCCCTGTTTTCAAAACCGTCTTGTCGATCCTGATGACATCTTTTTCGTTGCTCCGATAGTGACCATCGGCAGGTGGAATTGAAGCTCTTGAGCCATTCTGTGAGGCATGGAAGAGACCCCGGGGTGTCATGGAAAAGCGTGACATACCCCATTCCGGACCCGGGTCCTCCAGGGGCTCCAACCTGCCTCAGGTTGCCGTCGGCCGCGGAAGATCTGCTTCGCTGCCTTGGACGGCTTACCCGATTTAGCCCCGATAACGCCCCAAGGGACGCGACCAGTTTTTCCTCGACGAGATGCGAAATTCCTGCATTTCTCCAATCAGGAATCGCCCAGGGCAAAGGAGGTACGCTCCTTGAGGAGTATCCTGATTTCGTCCCCAGGCTTCTCCCAGGTAATCTACGTCCTGTAATCGAATTGGACTGCCGAAGGATCGATCCTGGAAAGCCTGTCTGCGCCAAGGAGGTGAGCATGAACGTCTTCGAGTACCTGGACCAGTCGAACGCGCACTACTCGGTCAGCGAACACACCCCAACCTATTCCGCCCAGGTCATGAGTGATTATCTCGCGCTCGCTCAGCCGGAGATCGTCGATTTCGCCTATCGCCCGGAGCGGAGGGGCTGATCCACCGCCTTGCCACGGCAGTCCGCGGCAGGTAGAATAGCAGGATGATTGGGCTTGCGCGCGAACGTGGCCGTGTGGATTGATGACGATGGGTGCAGGCGAAGGAGTCCCGATTCCGGAGAGCGAGTTGGCCTTCCAAGCCTCGCGCAGCAGCGGTCCGGGCGGGCAGAACGTCAACAAGCTCAATACCCGTATCGTGGTGCGCTTTAACGTACTTCGTTCGACGAGCCTGTCCGAGGAGCAGAAGCGGCAAGTCCTGGGCAGGCTTGCGACCCGGGTTGACAAGGAGGGAGTCCTGCACGTTGCCTCGCAGAAACATCGCAGCCAGGAGGCGAACCGTCGGGCGGCGGTGGAGCGGCTGCAGGAACTCGTGCGAGAGGCGCTGACCGCCCAGCCGGTTCGCCAGAAGACGAGAGTGCCGGCCGCCGCCCGGCAACGCCGACTCCGGGAGAAGAAACAACGCAGCACCCGCAAACGTCAGAGAACGGGAAAGGACTGGGGGGAGGATTGAACGCCGCTTCGACTTGTTTTTCCGCGTGTGCTATCTGACGTTCCGTCCGCGCACCGCGAGAAGGACCACCACCACCGTGATGATCAGGAGCACGGCCACTTCACCAGGGCCTAACAGGATCACGCCGAACATGCGCCCACATCTCCTTGTTTGAGACGGCCCAACGGCCGTTTCCTCCCGGCGAATCTATCGCGGCCCGCCGAAAAAAGCAAGCGATTCCTCACCGACACGCGGCCCTACCCCCGTGTTCCCGCGCAGGTTCCGCAGGTCGGTTTGGCCTCGTGAAGCCCGCGCTGCTTCCGCTCCTCGCCCAAATATTTTGTCTGCCGTTGTAATACATCTGGGTTTCGGGCGTCTTAAAAGGTAAAGGAAAAACGAAATGGAATGGACAATCATACAACTGAATAGGGCAGGCGAAGCCTTCATAGGACTGGCCCTGCCGATGTTGATTTCCTCGATGGTTTTGACCGGCCTGGTCTTGCTGGGCGAATTCGTCCTGCGTGCCAGAGTCCGTGCCGGCCTGCGGTACTGGCTGGTCACGTGTGTCCTGGCTTACCTGCTTCTAACGCCCTTGCTCTCCCTACGTCCTCCTTCTACCCATTGGCTGGCTGGCACTGCTGCGTATGCACATCCAACACCTGCGCCGGCGAGCCATCTCAAGGCTCCCCTATCCCAGCCTGCCTCCAGACAGTCCCAGACCACATGGGTTGGGGTAGGGGAGCTACCTTGTCATCTGACTTGGCCAGGGGCCGCGTTTCTACTGTGGCTGACGGGCGCCGCGATCATGAGTGGCGTCCTGATGGGCCGGGCGCTGGCGGCCTGCAAACGCGTCGATAACACTCTCGCGGCGAACCACTTGATGAACGACATCCTCATCTATTGTCGCAACCGTATGGGGATCCGGGCCCCGATTCGCTTGCGAATCGGCGAAGAGGGAACGGCTCCGGTGGTCTGCGGCTTGATCAGCCCGGTGATTGTCGTGCCCCGCAACCTCGCGCCGACGCTGGGCTCCCGTCACCTGCGCGACGTGCTGTTCCACGAGCTGGCCCACGTCAAGCGCCACGACCTCTGGGTCAATCTTGCCCAGAACGTCCTCCAGGTGTTGTACTTCTACAATCCCTTGCTCCTGGTCATCAACGCGGTCATCCGTCGGCTGCGGGAAGAAGCGGCGGACGAGACGGTCCTCGACACCATCGGCGACGCGGACCACGCCTACGCCCAGCGTCTCGCCGACGTAGCGACCCTCGCCGTCAAACCGCCAGCTCCCAGTCTCAACCTCATCGGCGTCGCCTGACAAAAGCAAAGGGCCGCGCCAATCGCACGCGGCCCCTGAATTCGTGCAGTCTTGCCCCGGTATCGTTAGAGTGTCCGGCGTCGGCGGAGCCACGCGATGAATCCGGTCCCCAAGCTGCCGAGCAGCAAGGCCCCAGGGGCAGGAATCGTGGACCCGGTCTCAACCCAGGTGCGGAACTGCATGTCGGGTGCTCCTCCGGGCCAGGTACCCAACTCCCAGGTGGCGGTGCCAGGGTCGTATGTCCACAGGGCACCGGCGGGGTAGGACGCCGGGTCCCTGTTGATACCAAGGTTGACCCTAAAGTCTGGGTCGATCGGGAAGACCACAATGGAGTACGTCTGGCCCGCAGATATGGCTATGCTCTGACCAAGGAAGTTAATACTCGTCCAGCTATGCCAAGGGATGCTGGTTGCCAGAGAGACAGACCCAAGAATTGTTGAGCCGGGGTGGCCTGCCACTGTGTCTCTGATCTGTACGACCGGGGGCCCGTCCGGGGTTGCAACGATACCATTCGTGCCGCCGATTTCAATGTGGTCCAGCAAGCCCGAGAGGCCCGCTGTAAAGGTTTGGCCTGCCTCAAAGCCGCTCCCAATAGGGTATCCGGCGTTCGCCTGTTCCTGGTGCTGATCGAGAATGGGCGTGGCCCACGCGGGCGAGCCTGCCAACATCAATGAAACGACGACACATGCCCCCAGTACTCTCTTCATCATCCTTAACCTCCATTCCCCCACGGCCACAACCACCCGAGCCGGACTGTGACACGCTCCCCAGGATAAACACACTGCCGGCACAGAATGCCTCTGGAGCTTCGTTCCCGTTCCGTCGGTTCTGCCCAATGGTCCTCAGACGTGATCCATCACGATGCGTCTTAACCCAAGTTACGCAGTTTGGGAAGCAGATAGGCCTTCTTGATAGCGCCAGGGGCGTTTTTCGGAAAAAGTCTTCACTACAGTGGTA
>CAYHAJ010000077.1:0-5708 GCA_964354535.1 uncultured Pirellulales bacterium | reverse complement strand
CCACCCCGATTTTCAGGAAGTCCCTTCGATGCACGCGACGCTCCCGTTTGCACAATGGCCTTGCGTTTGGAGTCCCGCGTTCACGCGGTTCTTACCCGCCTGAAGGCGGTACTCCGAACTACACGATGGCTTTGGTCGCCCCGGTGGTGAAGCCGCCGTCTACGAGAATGATCTGGCCGGTGATGTAGGCGCTGGCGTCGGAAGAGAGGAAGACGACCGTGCCGTCGAGGTCGTTGGGCTGCCCGGGGCGGCCGAGCGGGATCCGGCCGACGATATACTCGACCCACTTGGTGTTGTCGTAGAGGATTTTGTTCTGGGCGGTCTTGAACCAGCCCGGGGCCAGGACATTGACCGTGATGCCGTACTTGCCCCACTCGGCGGCCAGGCTGCGGCTCATCTGCAGAATCCCGCCGCGACTGGCGCAGTACGGCCCAATCCCCTCCATGCCGAACACGCAGGTGCACGAGCCGATATTGACGATCCGGCCGTACTGGCGTTTCATCATCTCCTTGCCGACCGCCTGGGCGACGAAAAAGGCGCCCTTGAGGTTCGTATTGAGGACGGTGTCCCATTCCTTCCACGTGAACTCGGCCGCCGGGTGGCGGATGTTCAGACCCGCGTTGTTCACCAGGATGTCGATCTTGCCGTACTCGTCAAGGGCGGTCCGGACCATGGCCTCGATGTCGCTCTCATTGAGGACATCGAGCTTGACGGGCAGGGCCCGCCGGCCCATGCCCTCGATCTCCGCTTTGAATTCCCCCAGCCGCGACTTGTCCCGGCTGGTGATGACCAAATCCGCGCCCGCCTGGGCCAGCGCCCGGCCGAAATACTGGCCCAGACCCCGGCTCGTTCCCGTGACCACCGCTACTTTGCCCGAAAGATCGAAAAGATTTTCCATCAATCGATACTCCTGTCAACGACCGTCATCCACCACAGCCAAAAGGCCACGCAGGAATTCAACTCGTTCGGCCTTTACGGATACACACCCGTGGCCAAGACACATCTGGCGCTCAGGGGCTCTGCCCCCGAACCCCCGGCATTTTCCGCTTTGCGCCAATGGCATGGCAGGAAGGCAAGGCGACACCCCAAGACAGCAGCGTCGCCCATGCCACTGGACTGCTATGGCGCTCGGGGTGCTTGCCAGCAGAGCCCTATCCTCCACAGCAACAGGCGTACGTTAGCAGAAATGTCCTCCGGCAACAAGGGGCAGGCGAAGGGAAGTGCGTATTGCGGCGCAGGTCCTTAAGAGCCTCCGACATACCGATGGTCCACGGGACGGCTTCCGTCTCTTGTCATTCCCGCGCAGGCGGGAATCCAGAAACGTCGCGGCTTTCCTGGACCCCCGCCTGCGCGGGGGTGACAGAGGGCGGCCAGACGTTCATTCTATCGGAGGCTCCAAGGGGTCACTGACGCCCCAATTCTTGCGGGCCTGCGAGCCAATGGATGGTCTCTGACCACAATCAGCACGGCCCCACGTTCTTCTACTATCATGCCATTGGCCCAAAGCGACAAATGCCGGGGGTTTGGGGGCAGAGCCCCCAACAAGCTTTATGGTTCGAGAATGATCTTCAACAGATTCTCTTTCCCTTCCAGCAGCCTCTGGAACGCACGCGGTCCGTCGCTGAGCGGCAGTACCTCACTGACCAGCGGCGCGACGTTGATCTTCCCGGAGGCGATCAGGTCAATGCAGGTCCGGAACTCGCCCGCGCTGGCGTAGGAACCGGTGAAGGTCAACTCACGCGAGACCAACTCCTGCAAGTTGAATTCCGTCTCTTTCTGGAGATTGCCCACCGCCGTGACGGTCCCCCCCATTCGGGTGAGCGAGATCGCCTGGCGGAACGTCTCGGCAAAGCCGACGGCCTCAAACGCTACGTCGGCGCCCCGCCCGTCGGTCCGTTTCTGGATCTCGTCCTTCAGATTGACCTTGCCGGGATTGAGACCCACGTCGGCGCCGACCTGACGGGCCAGATCGAGCCGAAACTCATTGAGATCGCACGCAATAGTGGTCTTCGCCCCACGGAGTTTGGCCGCCTGGAGAATGAACAGGCCGATGGTCCCCGCCCCGAGCACCACGATGGTATCGGTTTTGGCGATCGGCGGGCGATTGGCAGCGTGGGTGCCAATCGAGGCCGGCTCCAGCAGCGCCGCCTGCACGAACGACATCTTCTCGGGCAGCTTGGCACAGATCCAGTGCGGCACCGCGACAAACTCGGCGAAGGCCCCCTGCCGCTTGAACTCCGGCACGGAGACACCCAGCACCTGCCGCTTGATGCAGCGGTTGAACAGACCCTGCTTGCACGCGGGGCACTCATTACAGTAGACGGTCGAGTCGAAGCAGATGCGATCGCCGGGAGCAAAGCCGCGCACGTTGCCGCCTACCCGCTCCACGACGCCGGCCGCCTCGTGGCCCATGATCAGCGGCGGCAGTCGCCGGCCGGTCTTACCCGTGTGGCCTGCGACGTCGGAGCCACAGATGCCGCACGCCTTGACGCGGACGAGCACATCGTCAGCGCCGACCTCCGGGTCCGGGACCTCGGTGTATTCGAACGTATAAGGCTTGGCATAAAGCAACGCTCTCACGTATCACCTCGTACAGCATTGACCATGCGGAACCTTTTCGACCAAGGTATCCGCGATGGACAACAGGGTACTATCGGTCGACAGATGTGTCCACACCTTTCCGCACTGGCAAGGAGGGACATGGCTTGTCCGCATAGTGGATTCGGTGATTGACATCTGTCCGTGCGACCGTTAGGCTACTCCCGTTCTTAAGTTGCAGTCGGGTGATCTGGTGTCGAGAGGAATGATATGGGCGAGAAGGAGATCCTTGAGGCCACCCGCCGAGCGATCAGCGAATGTGCGAGCGGCGATCCGGACAGGTTGTTCTATGTGAATCGCTTTGTCTTTGCCCGCCTTCAGTTGGACGAACGAAGAACCAAGACCAAGATCAAGAAGGAGTTACTGGAAGCCGATAGTCCATCATGCGGCTACAACGGCTGCGCCTACGGTGGGAGCATTGACACCAAGCGAGGTGTGCATCTGCACCGCCGAGACACCGCTCGCGGCTACAGTCGCGACAATTGCGTCCTCATGCATGCTGATTGCCATGCAAAGTACCACGCTGAGCATCCGCCGCAACCCCGCGGTGAGCCATCCGGCGGCGATGAACATGACAGTGGCCAGGCAATTCTGGAGAAGGCGAGCAAACGCTACGACGGGCACCGATTCCTCTACTGGTGGGATTTCTCTCCCGGCATGCTCGACAAACTCGACCGCTACGAGGCGGTGGAATTTGTCAAGAAGGACACCGGCGAGAGGTGCTGCGTGCCGGTCCCTGCCTTGAAAGGATATCTGACCGAGGAACGCCGGACAAGCCGTCACGACGGGAATTGGGGCATCAAGGTTCTGAAAGGTGAGGAGGACCAACTCGCCTTTGAGCCTGGTGCCAAAACCGGCCAATGGCTCTATCTGCCCGTCACCTGGTTCCATGAAGAGCAGGAGGATTGACCAGGCTGATTCGTGGAGGCACGGCCGAGATGGCCGTGCTGGGGGAGTTTGCCGCTTTGTGGCCTCCAGCATGGCAAGAAGTCAAGCTCAGTGCTGGCATCGGCGCGCAGCGCACACCCGCGCACTGATGGCTCCAATGCGCAAGACTCCCGACCCGGAGGGTCGGAACTCTATCATGTTGGGACCATGCAAGAATTGAATGAGCCGTCAATCCCGCAGCATGGACGGCACTGCCACCCTGCTACTGTTGGACTGACAGTTCAACACTCAGCGATCATTTCGTGGCGGCTTTTAGCTTTTCCGCAAACGGCAGTGTGTCGGGGATGACCCGGACCTCGGTGCTGAACCGGTACGGCAGGGCGTCGCCCGAGTCGAAGAGCAACTCGACAAAGTACGCCGTCCAGCCTTTTTCCGGTGCCTTCACGTTGGTGTCGTAGACGCCCTTGTCGTTGGCGGCCAGCGGCGCGCTCTTCCAGGCCTTACCGATGGTCATCAGGCGGAAGTCCCGGGCGTTCGGGTTGGTTGCCGTCCACAGGTTCACCTGCGTGGGCCTGGTCTTGGCCGTGACCACCGTATGGCCCTCGCCGGCAATGTTCCAGGAGTACTCCGGCAGCGGGCGATTGGCCAAGAGGGCCGTGTACCATGCCAGCAGAGCCTTGTCGGCGTTCCCGCCGCTCAAGCTGTGCTCGGTGTTCGGATTATAGAGCAGGTACTTCGGGGCGGGCAGGTCCTGGAAGTAGAACTGGGCCGAGTCACACAGGAAGTACTGGTCGCCCGCGGAATTGATGACGAACTTTGGCATGGTGTACCGGTCGCGGTACTCGTAGGGGTCCACGAAATTGCGGATCTTGCTGCCGCCTTGAGTGTCCATGCGGTTGAGGACCTTCATCTGCTCATAGTCGCCGATGGCGGGGGAATAGAACCCGTAGGCGGCGTAGTGGTGCTGCATCTGGGGGCCCATGTTGAGCACATCGATCACGAGGGGCGCGATGGCCTTGATACGTTTGTCCACCGCGGCGGTGAGCCAGGTGGTCCAGCCGCGCTTCGAGCCGCCGGAGACGACGAAGCTGTTGATCTTGAGCTTGCCGTTGCCGACCTTGGCCATATGATCTTGGATCGTATCCATCGCCCGAACGGCGCTTTTGGCCATCGGCAGCAGCAGCGGCCAGGTCGGGTCCTGGGTCTTGAGGAACTTGTCGAAGGTGTAGGCGATGATCGCGTCTTCATTGCGTTGATTGCCGGGGTCATCGGCGAAGACCAGCGGCTGGTTCGGCACCATCCTGAGGTCCGCCACGACGGTCTTGCTCTGCAGAGCCATCTGGACCATCATGCCGTCCGGCGCAGACGGAGGATTGCCGCCATTGCGGCCGCCGTTGATCCACAGCAGAGCCGTGTCGGAGGTGACGCCATTCGGGACGATGATCGTCAGCCAGTGCTGCCAGAGCGTGCGATTGACCTCTTTTTCGCTGCGCCACGTCTGCGACTTCATATCGAGGACGTACACCTTGCCCAGCGGCGTGTCGATCGTGTTGACGACGCTGTACGTGTAGCTCGCGTCGGGTTTGGCGATGTAATCGTCGAGTGGCGTCCCGACCGCCACGGTTGCCAGCAGCAACGTGACCAGAATCGCAATGCCCCTTCTCGCCTTCATCCTCACACCGTCCTTTCTCCAATCTCCCTTGCGTATCGCATACCAACACATCACGGTCACTCTTCACGTTCGTCCCTGGGCAACAAGCGCGTTTGTAGTGACGCCGTCAGGCGTTATCTTCCATGCCTGATATGCTCTTACGAGCACACTACAAACGTGCTATACCCGCCGTGGGAATATCGTCCTCAGGTACTCCGCGTCGTAACGGCAGCTTTCTTCAATGCCTTTCGGCATCTTCGTGCCTTCCATGACGAACCAGCCGCGATAGCCGGCATCGTCCATCGCCTCCCGGACCCGCTTGAAATCGATGGAGCCTTTGCCGTAGAGGTCGTCGTAATCCTTGGCGTGAACCTGGCAGATGCGCTGGCCCAGCGTGCGCATCTCCTTGTAGATGTCGTAGCCCTTCATGTGTGAATTGGCGACATCATAATAGACCTGCACCGCGGGCGAGCCGATGCGATCCAGGATCGCCAGGTGCTCTTCGGCGCTCAGCCACGACTCGAACCCGAGCGTCACGCGGGCCTTCTCGGCCTTGGCGGCGATGTTCTTG
>CAYHAJ010000076.1:0-13337 GCA_964354535.1 uncultured Pirellulales bacterium | reverse complement strand
CGGGCATCTGGTGACGCCGGACGGGAAGCGCTTCAGAATCTGGGGCGTCAATGTCACGGGGGCGGCGTGCTTTCCTTCTCGGGAGGATGCGCCCATTGTCGCGGCCCACCTGGCCCGGTTCGGGATCAACTGCGTGCGGTTCCACTTTCTCGATTCGAACTGGTCCGGGGCCAGCCTGTTTGTACGCGGGCGGGACGATACGCGGGCCCTCGATCCGAAGAACTTGGACACGCTCGACTACTTCGTCGCCGAACTGAAGAAGCGCGGCATCTACACGAATCTGAACCTCAACGTCGGACGCGTCTTCCGCAAAGGTGACGGCGTGCGGGACTATGAGTATCTCGGCATGGCGAAGGTCGTGAACTACTTCGACGAGCAGGTGCAGATGCTCCACAAGGAGTATGCCCAGCAGCTTCTGACCCATCGCAATCCGTATACCGGGTCCGAGTATCGTCACGAGCCGGCGGTCGCCATTGTGGAGCTGGTCAACGAGAATTCGATTGTCGAGGCGTGGTTCGGCGACCGGCTGCTCGGCAAGAACACGCAGAGAAATCCCGGCACCTGGACCGACATTACCGCCTGGTACGCCGAAGAGCTTACGGCCAAGTACAACCAATGGCTAAGAGATACCCTCAGTGCCGAGGATCTGAGTGCGTTTCGCAAGATGGCAGGCCTGGCGGAAGGCCAGTCGATCCCGCGCCTGACGAAAAGCCAATTCAAGGATACCCCCGCCAAACGGTTCCACACCGAAGCGACATTCTACATGCGCCTCGAACACGAGTACTTCGGCGGCATGTACAAGTACCTCAAGGAGGACCTCGGCGTGAAGGCCCTCATCGCGGGTACGAGCGACCACAACCATTACAACAGCGGCTACCCGCTCCTGACTTCGACCGGGCAGTGCGACATCATCGACGGCCACGTCTACTGGCAGCACCCGAGCTACACCTCGAACCCCCAGGGCAAAAGGCAGGGCTTCACCATCAGCAACACGCCCATGGTGGACGACCCGGCGAATTCCACGGTCGTGCAGCTTTCCCGCTCCCCCATCGCGGGCAAGCCCTACACGGTCTCGGAGATCAACCATCCGTTCCCGAACGAGTACGCCTGCGAAGGCTTCGGCATTCTCGCGGCCTATGCGGCCCTCCAGGACTGGGACGGCATCTTCTTCTATACGTTCGAGCACAAGGTCCCCAGCGGATGGGCCGCCAAGATGCCGAGCCACTTTGAGGTCCGTCCCGACCCCGTGAAGATGATGAACATCGCCGCCGGAGCGTTCCTGTTCCTGCGGGGCGACGTCCAGCCGGCCAAAGAGACCATCTATCGGTCCTATTCGCCCGAAGAGGTCCGCGAGAGCATCCGTCTCGCTTCCTCCCAGCGTCCGTTCTTCACCCCCGGCTTCAACCCGGCCACGGCGCTCGTGCATGCCACGCGCATCCGCAGCTTCGATGTAGCTCAGCCGCCCTCGGCTGGGTTCACCCCCGAGGGCGAGGGTGCCACATTCCTCTCTGACACCGGACAACTCGCCTGGCATCGCGGCCCAAAACGGCAAGGTTGTGTCTCGATTCAGACGGACTGGTCCCAGGCACTGATCGGCTTCATTCGGCACGTTGACAAGCCGCTGAAGAATCTCGCCGCAACAGTCGACAACGAATTCTGCTCCGTTGTCCTCACGTCGCTGGACGGCAAGCCCATTGCCCAGGCGGACCGGCTGCTTCTCGTCGCCACCGCCCGCGTCGCCAACACCGGCATGCAGTGGAACGACAAGCGAACCTCCCTCACCGACTGGGGCTCCGAGCCTTCCGTCATTGAGCCGGTCAAAGGGTCTGTCATGCTCAGAGGCCTCAATTCGGCCGGACGGATCGAAGTGACACCGCTCGACAGTGGCGCCAAGAGTCTCGGCAAGCCGATCCCAACCGAAAAAACTGCCGACGGCTACCGCCTCTCCCTCGGCCAGCCGGCCACACCGTGGTATCTCATCCGTATCACGCGCACCCCAGTGGCTCAGGAAGAGACCGGACTCAATCTGATTCCTGAAGCTGAACAGGTGTGGGTGAAGTGCTCGAAGTGTGGTGAGAGCTACCAGATGTCCGTCAGGCAGTTCTACCAGGAGCTAACAGAAAAGGCGCGAGCCCATCCGTCGGCCATGCCGATCGCCTATCCGCTGAAGTGCGGGAAATGCGGACAGGACGGGATTCGCAAGGCGTTCAAGTGCGACCAGTGCGGGGAGGTGTTTTTCGCCAACAGCGTTCCGCACGATTTCGAGGACAGGTGCCCCAAGTGCAAATACAGCGCCGTGGAGGCCAAGCGAAAGGCGAGATTGCGTGGGAACCGGTAGCGCCTGTGCTGGGAGTCACTCGCGGCCGAGACAGTACAAGAACTTGTCCGAACGTATGAGCAGGCGATTGCCGGCCATAGCGGGACTGGCGTTGAACATGCTGCCGTCTCCCAGATCGTTCACGGCCAGCAGCTCATACTTGGGGGCAGCCGCCACGACAAACGCGCGGCCGCTGCGGGAGACGTAGTACAGTCTTCCTTCGGCCAGCACCGGGGAGGCATAGACCTGACCGGCCCGCTCGATCCGCTCTTCATACACGATCTTGCCGGTCATCGCCTCGGCACAGAAGGCCGTGCCGCGGTTCTCATGCATCCAGTACAGATGCCCCTCATGGAAGACCGGTGACGAGACATTCGAACCCTTTTCGCTCGTCCAGAGCCGGTGGGTGCCGGTGACATCGCCGTGACCGCCCGCCCGGATGGCCAGTCCCGCGACGCCCGAACGGCCGCCCAGCGACCAGACCACCCCGTCACGTGCCACCAGGCTGGGCACGATGTACCAGGTAATCTCGGTGACGCATTCCCACAACGCCTTCCCGGTGGCCGGGTCGAATCCCAGCACCTTGCGGGGCATGGCGACCACCAAATCATGGGCCCCGTCTTTCAGAGGAACAAGCACAGGCGTGTTCCACGCTTCGCGGATGCCGCCGGCGCGCCATACTTCCCTTCCCGTCTTCTTGTTCAGGGCTACCAGGCTTTCGCTCTCAATGCTCGCGTTGACGATCAGCAGATCGCCGAACAGGACGGGCGAGGCGCCCGAGCCCCAGGCGTGAATTTGTGATCCCACCTGCGTCCGCCACAGTTGGTTGCCCTGGAAGTCGAAGGCCAACGCCCCCGATTTGCCGAAGAAGACATACACACGATCGCTTTCGGCGACCGGCGTGCTGGAAGCGTAGCCGTGATCCTCCCGCATCTTGGCCTGCTCCGGAAGATACGGCGCTACCTCCCGGTCCCAGAGAATCCTGCCGCTGTCACGATCCAGGCAGACGACGTGCAGCTTCAGTTGGCTCATTTCTCCTTGCGCGCTGCCGCGAACGCCATAGCCGCTATAGCCAGTCACGAAGATCTTATCGCCGATGACGATCGGGCTCGAGGCGCCGGCGCCCGGCAAAGCGGTCTTCCAGATCACGTTTTCGTTGGCACTCCACTTCAGGGGCAACCCCGTATTCGCGCTGGTTGCCTGGCCGCCGGGGCCGCGGAATTGCGGCCAGTCGGCTGATTGCTCCTGGGCGGAGAGTCTCAGGTCGCCCACAATGGTATGAACCGCGAGAATCAGGCACAGCACTACGACACGAGACTGTTGCATCGAGGACCTCTTTGGGGAAATTCAGGCTCCCGGGTTGGCTTGTCGGAAGACAGGATCGAGCGACTGGGCCATCTGGCGGAGCGTCTCGATCTCCTTCTGAGAGACCGGGCGAAAGCCCAGCGCCAGGTCCACAGCCATCTTGAAGAGCGACTCGTCGCCGGGCGGGATCGCCGCCGTGATCGGCTGGCTTAGCGTGAAGTACAGACCCAGCTTGGCTTCGTTGCGATCGGTCAGCGGCTGGTACCAGCATTTGGAATACTGTTTTCGCGCAGGGTCCTCCTTGGGCCACTTCTGTTTGGCCATCGCTTTCAGAGCGAGCCGGGCAACGCCCTTCGACTGGGCGGCCTCCACGATGCGCGGACCGAAGTCCCCTTGGTAGAACGTGGCGAAGTTGATCGGGAACAGGATCGAGTCGAAGTCATAACGTTCCATGGCTGCCAGGGCTGCTTCCTCGGAGTGGGCGGAGAAACCGAGATAGCGAACCTGCCCCTGCTTCTTGGCTTCCAGGAAGACCTCCATCGCACCGCCTTTGCCGAACACGGTGTCAACGTCCTTCTGGACGTCGGAAATAGCGTGAAGCTGGTACAAGTCCAAGTGATCCGTTCGTAGCCGTTTGAGCGATTCCCTCAATTCCGCGGCGGCCCCCTCCTTCGTTCGCTGCGTGGTCTTGCAGGCGAGAAAGACATTCTTGCGATAAGGCTCCAAGGCCGGGCCGAGCTGGACCTCGGCATCGCCGTAGCTGGGCGCGACATCGAAGTAGTTGACGCCCTTTTCCACCGCCTCCGCCACCACGCGATTGGCATGCTCCTGCTCGACACGGCTGACCACGATCCCGCCGAAACCGATAATCGACAGCCGCTCGCCCGTATCGCCGTAGGCCCGCCGGGGCAGCTTCGCGGCGTTAGCGTGACAAGCACAATCCGGCCCGCAGTCGCTCTGGGCCGCTCCCGCATGCGCCAGAACGTCCCCTCCCGCTACCAGCGACCCTGCGGCGAGCGTGCTCTTTCTCAGGAATTCCCTGCGCTCCATCGTTACCACCTCTTCTCTCTGCCGATGCTCCATCGCCCTTGTCATTCGGGCGTTCTACCGAGATACGCAGCACCCCGGCACCGGTTCAACGGTGTCGAACGTTTGGAGTTCCGCGTTTACGCGGGTCCAGACAGTCCGGCGTTCCGCGCTCCTGCGATCTTGAGCCGCTGCGCGGTCTTGACCCGCCTGAAGGCGGAACTCCGAACGCCACCCCGCCACCGAGCCTTCCTTTCCAGCACCCTTCGCACCGCCCGGGTGGCACCGACAAACTCGTTTGTCGGTGTTCGTGGCGGTAGTCTTCACCGTGGCAAACTCACGGACAAACAAGTTTGTCCGTGCCACCCAGCCGCGCTTACGCGGTCCCGGATCGTCCGTAGGGGCGAATAATCATTCGCCCGTTTCGAATTTGAGACCTTCGTCATTCGTGCTTGTTTCGGATTACCCGAACAACACGGGGCAACAGGCGTCCGCCCTAGGCGGAGTTGTCGAGTTTCGGATTTCGAATTTGAACACTACAAATGCCACGGGCTGCGCCACGAGCGGGTCAACATCCGATTCGCCTCGGCATCCCCAATGAACTGTTCGGCCACCGGGTCCCAGCGCAGCTTGCGGCCCAGCCGCATCGCGATATCGCAGATGTGGCAGACCGTATCCGTCCGCACCGCTGATTCAATGGAAGACACCGGGGTCTTCCGGGTCTTGACATAATCGAGGAAGCCGCCCCAGTGATCCGTGCCGATCGTGAAATGCCGCTCGGCCGGACCGATCCGCTCCTGCAACAGCGATTTCGGCTCGGCCTCGATGACCCCGCGCTCGACGAAGACCCAGCCGTCCGTCCCTTCGAAGCGCACACCCTGGCGGCGTTTGCCCTTGTCGAGGAATTGCACCACGACGCCGTTGGCATACTTCCAGGTCATGTCCCAGGCCGTCGCGCAGTCGTAGAGGCCCTCGGGCGGGAATTCGCCGGTCCCTGCCACCTCGACCGGGCCGGTGTTGTCCGCGTCGTTGCCCCATTGGGCGATGTCCACATGATGGATGCCCCAGGTCGTGATCCAGCCGAGGGAGAAGTTGCTCATATGGCCCCATTCGCCGCAGTTGCCGGCGATCCCGACGGAGTATGGCCGCCACTGGGCCGGACCGACCCACATGTCCCAATCCAGCCATGCCGGTACAGGCGCGAGCCGAATCAGGCCGACGGTCCGGCTGGCCGGCACCGAGACGATGATCCTCTGGAGCTTCCCGATCCGACCATTCTGGACCAGTTCACAGGCAAAGCCGAAATTGCGATCCGACCGCTGCTGCGTGCCGAACTGGAACACGCGCTCGTAGCCGCGCACCGCCTCGCGCAGCGCGATATCGTCTTTGACGCTGAGCCCCAGGGGCTTTTCGAGAAAGATGTCCTTGCCCGCGCGGGCCGCTTCCGCGGATTGCAGCACGTGCCAGGCATCCGGCGTCGCGATGGACACCGCATCAATGTCGCCCCGCGCCAGCACGTCCCGATAGTCGCGGTAGGTTGCACAGTCGCTGTTGCCGTAATGGCTATTGACGATCTTCCTGGCCTCTTCTATGCGGTTGGCATTGACATCGCACACCGCGACGATCCGGCAGTTCTTATGCCCTATGAAGCTCTGCAGATTCTGCTTGCCCCGGCCGCCCACACCAATACAGGCCATGGCGATGCGATTGCTCGGAGCCGGAGCGCCGTCCTGCCCCAGCGCTGACGACGCAATGACCGACGGGAAAGCGCATATCCCCGCCGCCCCGCGCAGAAAGGCGCGCCGCGTAGCCTTCGCTCTGTCACTCATGCGTACTCCCCTTCGCCTTCTTGTCCTTCTCTACCTGGGCACTGGGCGTGGCGTCGGCGGGCAGATCGCCCGTGGCGAACTGAATCCCGTCCAAGTAGAAGGTCAGGATCTGCGGATTCCACCAGTGCTCCGTCCGATGCCCGATAGCACTGTAGAAGACTCGGCCCTTGCCATAGCTCTTGATCCACGCAAGGGCAAAGTCGTTGTCCTTGCGATAGACCCAGGGCACCTTCATGTTTGTCTTGTCAACATCGAGCGACAGAAGCACGCGGAGCTTCTGGCGGGAGTACGGCTCGTTGTACTGAAAGACCTCCTCCGCCAGGCGAAAGTCCTTGCCTCCAAAGGCGGCCACCAGAGGATGGTCGGGCTCATCCAGCCTGATACCGACCTCCTCATTCCACGGATGGCCCCAGTAGCTCGCCCCGAGCAGATCCAGGAACTCGGGCCATTTGGGGACGCCAATGGCATGGTGAAAGGCAAAGAGCCCGCCGCCGTTCGTGACATAGTCGAGGAAGCTCTGGCGTAGCAATTTCTCCACGACGTCGATGTCGGAGCCATCACGCTTGAATTTGTCCATGTCCTTCGCTGTCGGCCGAATCCAGGGGCCATTGGCGTTGTTCAAGATAATCGCATCGAACTTCTGAAGGTTCTCGGGCAGGTACATCGCCACGTCATCACTGACGACCGGCACAAACGCCCCGGTCTTCTCGCCCAGCAGCCGCATGGCGTATTCCGACTGCGGGATGGTATAGCCTTTATGCGGGGACTGATCCATGAAGGGCGTGTTCCAGATCAGCACCCGCCGCGGCTGTTTCGGCGCGACCCGCGCCTTTTGGGGCACCGCCGCCTCGATCCGCTTCGCCTGCGCCGGCGTCAACTGCGCCGTCGAGACCGCCGTCACCAGGAGCACAATGGCAATGGCCACCAGAACCGTACGACAAGGCCTGCCTGACACGGCAGAGGTGTCTGGCCTGAGAAAGCCTATGCTGGGTGGCACGGACAAACTTGTTTGTCCGTGGGCTCGTGGCGAGGGCATCCTGCCCTTGTTCTCTGTGGCGAGGGCATCTTGCCCTTGCACTTCGGGGCAAAGACGCATCACACCCTGATAGAGCAAGGGCGGGACGCCCTCGCCACGACGCAATCCAACACGACGGGCGCGGACAAACGAGTTTGTCCGTGCCACCCGGAACTTCAGTGCATTGGGGCTGAACACACGCAACATGGCACGACACTCCCAGGTTGATGGCGACCTGTCAAAGCGACCAGCCCTCACGGTATTCTCGTTTGAGGGCCGCGTTGGCTTCGGGTAAATTCACGATCTTCATCGCCGCCGGGTCATATTCGATGCTCTTACCGAACAGCGTCGCAACGTTGCCAAGCAGCACAAATTCCGTCAGTGGTCCGCTGTAGTCGAAGTTGGACATGGCCGCCGGACCGCCCTGGCAGGCGTCCAGCCATTCCCTCTCGTGACCCCGCGAGCGCGGCAACGACAGCACCGGCCCTTTGAAATCCTTGAACTTCTCCTGGGGCAGCAACGTCACGACCGTATTGTGCCCGTTCGCGTGGAGCAGACCCTTGCTGCCGACAAACAGACAGCCCGCGTGGTCATCCCACTTCTTGGCGCCGGCATCGCCCCAATCGAGCTTGCGGCCCATCATCTCCTCGATCTTCTCACGCGGCCCCGGCGCCCGCCCACCGCCGTTGTACCAGTTGACCGTCACCGCCGGCATGTCACCCCGCGCGGGGAACGCGTAGCGAATGATCTCCCATTTCGGGAACGTCGCCTGGTGTACGCCGGAGAGCTCAACGTCGAGCTTGATCGTTCGGCTCGTCCCGTTCTCGCTGCTCTCGCTCCACAAGGAATCGAACTTCAGGCCCTTGAAGATGATGTTCATCGTATGGCAGGCCCAGTTGCCGAGTTGCCCCGTAGCGAAGTCGCGCCAGGTGTGCCACTCGGCCCAGCGGGAGTTGTAGGGCCGGAACTTGGCCGGCCCCAGCCACAGGTCCCATTTGAGAAAGCTGGGCATGGGGTGCTCGTCGGTTGGCACGGGCCGCTCGCCCGCCCCACCGCCGGTGTTCCAGGCGTGGACCTCGCGAATCTCGCCAAGCACGCCGGCCTGGATCTGCTCGACCCCCCGGCGGAAATCGCCGCTGGCGGTGCCCTGATTGCCCATCTGGGTGGCGACCTTATACTTGCGGGCCAACTCGCGCAAGGTGCGGGCCTCGAAGACATCGTGAGTCAGCGGCTTCTCGCAGAGCACGTGCTTACCGCGCTTGATCGCGGCCGCCGAGATCACCGCATGGGTACTGTCCGGCGTGGCCACGGTAATCGCGTCGATCTGCTGATCCATCTCGTCGAGCATCAGGCGAAAGTCGTGGTACTTCTTCGCCTCGGGAACGGCCTTGTAGTACGGCTCCGCCCGCCGGTCGTTCACATCGCACATGGCGACGATATTCGCCAGCTTCGGCATGGTATTCGAGAACCAACTCCCTCGCCCGGAGACCCCGACAATCGCCAGATTCACCTTGCTGTTGGCGCCGTACGTCCGCGCCGAGCGGCTATCCTTCAGAAGGATCAGCCCCACGCCGCCCAGAGTCGTATTCCTGAGAAGTGTGCGTCGCGTCAATCGTGCCGTCATAATCGACCTCCTTCGATCTTCTCCACAAGGCCACTCGTGCCCACGACGGGATGCCTTCACAGGATGTTACCTCTTCGAGCCATCGTCCGCAACGGATAGCTTTCGTCAGTTGACAGCGCCCATACCGCTGCCTATAAGCAGTTGAATGCTGCTCTATCCGGCAATTGGCGTTCCTTCCCTTCATTTGCCAGCTATTACGTACCCCCTATCGCTGCTCTCCGTATATTGTTACGCTTCGTGGAAACGGCATGTCTCGATGATCGTCTTGCGCCAGAAGTAGTGAGGAATGGAATCCATGCGAGGGTGTGTCACAGGCCGTCTTCTCCGTCGTTGCTTCCTGCTTGCCCCAAGCGGAAATCCCCCCTACAATAGGAATCCAGAGTCGTAGGCCGAGAATCAAGAAAATGCGTCGGACGCTGTGTCATCTATCGAGGGGAGCAGTTATGCTGTGCTTCGTGATAATGCCTTTTGGCAATCCGAACGTTGACCCGGAGAAGACAAAACGCTTGAACCATATCTATGACGAGGAGATCAAGCCTACCGTCGAATCATTTCACATGCCAAGCGCACCGGATCTCACCTTGCGCTGTGAGCGTGCGGATAGGGATGCTCGGTCAGGTGAGATCATCATGCACATCATCGAGCAACTCTTCGCCGCCGATGTTGTTGTGGCTGATCTCTCCGGTCGAAACGCGAACGTATTCTATGAACTTGGGGTACGCCACGCTTTGGGCAAGAGCACAATTCTGACGGCAGACAACCTGGAGGACATTCCTTTCGATCTGCGTGGGATGAGGGCAATACACTACCGCTACAGCCCCGAAGGGCTCGCGAGTTTTCGACGCGAGCTGAAGGAAGCTCTAAGTGCCGTTGTCATTCGCCCCGAATGCGGGGACAATCCCGTTAGCCGGTTCCTCTTGAATCGCGAAATAGATAGGATCAAAGCCAAGGAGGCTCCTGCAACCTATGATGCAGTGCGTCAACTCATAGATGAGATCCAGAGCCTCAGGGATACAATTGGATCCCAAGGCGAGGAGATGAGGGCATTGGCCGCAGGGATGACACCCCGTGCGAAGAAACAACCGGGGAGAACCAAGAAGGTGGACAAGATCCTTGCTTCACTTCAGGGAATCTGGAAAGGTTCCCCGAGTGGCAGCCTCGTTTGCATGAGAATGTTTGGTGGCCAGCTTCGTGCTCCATACTGTTATGGCGGTGATTCGGGGCTCACCGCGCACTACTTCAACTTTCGCCGGGTAGGACGGACAATCTTCGCACGCTTTGAATGGTTCACGGACGCGATTTCAGGGTACGGCATGTACAAGATCGCCTCTACCGACAGGTTGGAGGGCGGATGGTGGCTTGACGGCAATGTGCCTGAGTCGGTTCGTCGAGGGACTGGGATGCCACAGGGATCAACCATTCAAATTGCACCAAACACACTCACAAGAGTGAGCCGCGACCATGCATTTCCTAACTGGGCTGAAGAATACTTCAGATGTCTGGGAAAGACAAAGGAGGGCGGCGTGTGCGAATGACTGCCGTTCACGGGATCGCAATAATGCGGCGACGATCACACGCCAAACACAATTCATCTGTACCGTGTTCGGTCCAGGAGAGTGCCGTCGAGGGCTTTGAGGTCGACGATCATCTCGCTTGGTTCTCGATGGAAGGTCAATAGGACATAGTTGTCCTGGCTGGCGAGGAACTGGGAGTGAGGGTCGGGATAGCGGTCGCCTCGGCCGCTGACCGAGGTGTTGAAGTACGGGTGCCCTTCGAAGACGGCTCGCTCGGCGAAATAGCCGAAGCCGGTGATGCAGATCGTGCCCCGGCGGAACATCTGATGCCAGCGGCGGCCCTCCTTATTGCGCATGCTCGCATTCTGCTCGTTGTAGAGCGTCACGACGAAACGCCGGTCGTTCTGCTGCGTCAGACGGTCGTACCACTCGAACTGCTCGCTGCCCGCCGCGAAGGGATGGCACGCCTGCCAGGTGGTGCCCATGTCGGAAATGTGATTCAGATCGAGGGCGATGAAGCGCGCGTCGAACCCAGGCACATCGAGGTGCCACTTCCACTCGTCATCCGGCAACTCGAAGAACCTGCGAAACGCCGTGGCGTTCACATCGTACACCGGCTCCTTCGGAGGAGCACTGCCCCGGGGCCGGACCTCCTTATCATGATTGCCGAGCACCGGCATGAAGATCGTCGTCCGAAACAACTCCGGATAGGCATCGATGAGCTGGCTGTACGGTTTGGTGCCGTCCTTCCCGCCGTCGCCACCTTCCCACAGATTCGAGATATTGTCCCCGGCCGTCATCACGATATGGACATTGTCCTTGACGAGACCAGGCAACGCGGGCTTGCCCTGCAAATCGGCGATGACAGCCACCCGCAGCTCATCGTGCGGATAGGCCTTGAAGGAGGCGACGGGAGAGCTGTACGCACCGGTCTGCACCCGGTAGTAGTATGCCGCCGCCCCCGGCTCCAGAGGAACTTCGACATGGTGCAGCTTCACGTTCCCCTCGATCGCACGAGTCTGCTCAGCCGAGGGCGTCGTCCCGTAGTGGACAATGGAATTGCCCGGCCGCGCAGTCTCCCAATTCACCACGACTCGACTCGGCTCCGCACTCTTGTGGCTCAGCCAGATCCGTTCTACCTGAGCGGACGCCCCACTGGCACACGTCAGAAGGCATACGAGCGTACTGCAATTTCGCAGCAATTCTTCTCCTCGATACCTGGCCATCCCTCGGGTTTGCCGGGTTCCTGAGCCCGGGCAAGGCAGAGGCGACACGACCTAGCACGTTATTGTATCGCGCCGCCGGCCGAAAAAAAATCTCACAAAATCGGGAAATCCCGTTGACACCTATGACAGATGTCATATATTAGCTATGACAATTGTCATAGGAGACGCACAATGACCAAGAGAAAACGTCCGGCGATGAGTCCTGCGGAAACGGAAGTTCTGCGGCTCGTCTGGCAGTCCCGGGAGGCCACGGTCCAACAGGTGTACGACGCGCTGCCCGGCAATCGAAAGGTCACGTACGTAACCATTGCCACGCTCCTGCGCCGGCTGGAGGAAAAAGGGTATCTCAGGCACCATGTTCGCGGCAAGGCCTTCGTTTATGCGCCCGCCGCAAAGAAGGAGGACGTCATCCGGCGGACCATCAGCGACCTGGTGGAGCGGCTGTTCGGCGGCAATCCCGTGCCCCTGATGCAGCACCTGGCGCTGCACAGTGGGATCAGCGACGAGGACATCGAGAGGCTGAAGGAACTGGCCAAGAAGAAGTAGCCTGGGGGGCTCTTTTGTGAGGGGAGTTGCCATGAATGCATACGCCAATTACGTGGTCGGCCATCTGCTCGTCCAGAGCTGGCAGATCGCCCTTCTGGCCGGGATGGTGGGCCTGATAGCATGGGCCTTGAGAAACCGCAGCACCCACCTACGCTATCTGTTGTGGCTGATTGTTTTGGCCAAATGTCTCGTGCCGCCTTTTCTGACCGTACCCTTGGCGGTCCTGCCGGAGAAGTCTTCGAGTCCATCTGTTGCAGGGGTCGCCTTGCCCGAGGAACATTCTGCGCTGGAAGCCCCTGTCCCAGTCGGGGGCGCCGCACAACCACAGGAGTTGAAACCTGCAGCGCCAAGCACTCGTGGGTTGGTCGCCCTTGTATGGACAGCGGGAGCATCCCTTTTCTTGCTGTGGGTCGGCGCCAGAGCGGTGCGGTATACCGGTTGGCTCCGTGATCGACGCAGGCCGCTGCCACCTGCTCTGCAGGAATCCATCCAGGAGTTGTCGATGGGCTTCAAGTTCCGGAAGTGGCCGAGAATCTGGTTGCTGGAGGATATCTGCCAGCCGTTCGTATGGGGCCTGTTGCGCGGAAGTGTCTACCTGCCGGCCGAGTTCGTCCGTGTGAGTGGTTCGGACCGGCAACGAAGTATCCTGGCCCACGAACTCAGTCACATCATCCGTTTCGATGCCGGCGTGAACTTGCTGCAGGTCATGGCTCAAGCGGTGTACTGGTTCCATCCGTTCGTGTGGTGGTTGAACAGGAAGATCCGCCAGGAACGCGAGAAATGTTGTGATGAGATGGCTGTCGTGCACCTCAACACGGCTCCTGAACACTATACCGGTGCCATCGTGGAAACACTGGCTGCAGAGCGCCGGTCGGCTCATCCCATCCCGTCGTTAGCCATCGTGGGTTCCGTCAAAGACATCGAGGAAAGGATAA
>CAYHAJ010000075.1:0-42034 GCA_964354535.1 uncultured Pirellulales bacterium | reverse complement strand
AAGATGTTCTGCGGCTGCGCGCTATCTTTTGGCGAGGAGGCGAACAGCCGCGTCTGTCCGGTGTGTCTGGGACTGCCGGGGGCGCTGCCGGTCATGAACGAGCGGGCCGTTCAACACGCGATGCTCGCGGCGCTGGCGCTGCATTGCCAGGTGGCCGAATTCACCAAGTGGGACCGCAAGAGCTACTACTACCCGGACCTGCCGAAGAACTACCAGATTAGCCAGTACGACCTGCCTCTCGGCGGCCCTGGTTACATCGAGATCCCGCTGGAAGACGGCACGA
The DNA here is from genome assembly GCA_964354535.1 of uncultured Pirellulales bacterium. Taxonomy (GTDB): domain Bacteria; phylum Planctomycetota; class Phycisphaerae; order Sedimentisphaerales; family Anaerobacaceae; genus PLanc-01. Next base: position 41,751 of record CAYHAJ010000075.1, on the reverse strand, counting down.
CGAAGAGAATCCGAATCCGCCGGGTACACTTGGAAGAGGACGCCGGCAAGAACCTGCACACAGCGGTGGGTTTCTCGCAGGTGGATCTGAACCGCGCGGGCACGCCGCTAATGGAGATCGTCACCGAGCCGGACTTGAACAGCCCCGAGCAGGTGCGGGCCCTGGCCGTCGAGTTGCAGCGGATCGTCCGCTACCTCGGTATCTCCGAGGCCGACATGCAGAAAGGCCACATGCGGTTCGAGCCCAACGTCAATCTCGTCATCGAGAGAGCGGGCCAGCAGTTCAAGACGCCGATTGCTGAGGTCAAGAACCTCAACAGCTTCCGGGCGTTGGAGCGGAGCGTCGCCTACGAGATCCGCAGGCAGCTTGACGACTTCCTGGAAACCGGCCGGACCATGCAGATGGGCAACAAATCCACCCGCGGCTGGAACGACGGGGACGAGGTCACGGTGCTCCAGCGAGAGAAAGAGGAGGCCCACGACTACCGGTATTTCCCGGACCCCGACCTTGTCCCGGTAGTGACCACGCCGCAAGGGCTCGATGAGATTCGGTCTCGCTTGTGCGAGCTGCCTTTGCAGAGACAGGTCCACTATGTGCAGGCGTACGCCCTGAGCGACTATGACGCGGGGGTCCTGACGGCGGAGCGCTCGACCGCCGACTTCTTCGAGCAGGCGGTAGGGGCGGGCGGCGATCCGAAACGAATCTGCAACCTCTTGACGCAGGTGGGTCTGAAGCTGGCCAACGAGCGGGGTCGCGATTTGCTTGGTTTGGGGCTGAAACCGCAGGCCGTCGCCGCGCTGGCCGGCATGATCGACCAAGGCACCATCAGCGCCTCGGCAGGCAATACGATTCTCCAGGCGATGGTCGAGACGGGCAAAACGCCCGAGACCCTCGCTCAGGAACTGAACTTGGTCCAAAAGAGCGATGCCGGTGAATTGGAGGGTATCGTGGACCAAGTTCTGAAGGATAACGCGACGGCTGTGGCGGATGCCACGGCCGGCGGCAAGAAGAGCCAGAAGGCCCGCGGATTCCTCCTGGGCCAAGTCATGCAGAAGACCAAAGGACAAGCAAACCCGAAAGTAGTCTCCGAGATCCTGAACAGGAGGTTAGGCGAATGGCGATGAAGGCCCAGAAGAGTACGAATGTGGCCAAAAAGCCCGTGACCGTCGAGGGGGCCGAAGGAGTGGCGATCCGCGTGCTGATCTCCAAGGATGACGGAGCGCCGAACTTCGCGATGCGCCTGTTCGAAGTTCAGCCCGGCGGGCACACCCCTTTGCACCGCCATCCCCATGAGCACGAGGTTTTCGTTCTGCAGGGCAAGGGCGTTGTCGTACACGAAGGTAAAGACTACCCGCTCACGCCGGAAGTCGTCGTCTTTGTCCCCGGCGGCGACGAGCACTGCTTCAAAAACACCGGCAATTCCCCGCTGCGGTTCCTCTGCCTCGTTCCCCTGTCCGGCGCGTGAGCAGGACGCAGGATTCATCTTCTTTTGTAGATTCCGTTGACGGGCACGGGGTTCTGTACTACAATGTCTTACTATGAACACGCTTACAATCAGATTACCGGATGAGTTGCGCGACGATCTACAGAAGCTCAGCGAAGAGCAGAGCAAGCCGGTCAGTGACATCGTGAGGGAGTCCATCCGTCGCTATGTTGCTGTGGAGAAATTCCGTTCCTTACGGAAGAAAGTGCTACCCTTTGCGGAAGCCCAAGGATATCTCACCGACGAGGACATCTTCAACGCGATTTCATGAAGATCGTTCTTGACGCCAAGGTTGTGGTCGCGGCATTCGCCTCTCGTGGGTTGTGCGAGTCAATCTTCGAGTTCTGTCTCAGCGAGCATGAGATAGTCCTTTGTGCGGATCTACTCGATGAGAGCGCAAGAAATCTGCGGCTGAAGATCGGACTTCCTGCCGTGGTCGTGGAAGGCATCAGAGAGCTGCTGCGGGAAAATGGCACTATGCTCGATCCTGCTCCGGTACCTCAGGATGCTTGCCGTGATCCGGCTGATGCCAAGATACTGGGTTTGGCGGTTGCTTCCCGGGCAGACTTCGTCGTGACCGGCGACAAGGACTTGCTTGTCCTAAAGAAGTGTCAGGGCATTCCCATCCTGAGCCCGAGATCATTTTCAGAGGTCATTCATCGCGAGGCATAGCAAGCGCCGACCTGACAACCTGAGGACGCGATCACTTGCGGCATAGCGCGCGGCTGATCTCGGCATCCGTGACCTGCCGGAAGGAGAAGCGATAACCCTCGTAGACGGCGATGCCGTAGAATAGCAGGTCCATGGGCTGGAAGGTCGCGAGCATGGCCCCCGGAATGACGGCGGGCTGGGCACAGACGTGCGCCAGCACGGACACGAGCGAGAGGCCCTCATGGCCGGCAACGATCGCGCAGATGCTCAGGAGGTTGCCCAGCAGGCAGCCGAAGACGGACATCGCTGCCCCCAGATAGCCAAAGGACTTGTCGATGCCCCGGCCGAGGGTTCGCACGGCGCCGCCCACGAGGAAACCTACGCCGACGGCCATCCAGCCGATCTGGTAGTTCGTGGCCGTCGTGACGAGGGCCCAGGCCGTGGCCGCAATCATCGCGACGGCCAAGCCCCCGATCAGGGCCGTAGAGAAGCTTTGCTTGGCCCGCAGCTCCGCGACGAATTGCTGGACCTTGGCCGGGTCGACGGCGGCCGTGGGCTCGGGCGGTTTCTCCGTGGCTGCCGGGGCCGGTACGCTGCTCGCTGATTGCGGCGGATCGATGATGTCCTGGAGCCCCGGCGGATCATCACCGCGGTGCGTCACGGCCCCGCGCGAGCGCCTCGCTGCGGGGGTCGATGGCGGCTCTTCGGGTGCCGCCGGAGTGTCGAGCGCCAAACGCGCGCGCCGTGGTCCGGGTTCGGGCCGGCGCTCGGACGCTGTGTCCTGCGGCGCCTGGGCCGATGCGTCGGTTACCAAACGCGGGGGATCGATGATGTTCTGGACCTCCGGCAGATAATCGCAGGGATGGGTAATGGCACCGCGCGAGCGTCCCGGCCTGGGCACCGATTCCTGGTCCTGGGACGCCACGGAAGCGTCCGCGAGGCGCGGACGTCGCGGTTCGGACGGAGGCTGGGACGGCGAGGGCGTCTCGCGGGCCTTGGTCTCGCCGAGGGCCAACGAGCGACGGTGCGCCTTGGCTGGCGGCTGCGGTTGTGCCGCGCTGTTCTTGGTCTCGGTGCCGGACGATCGCTTGCGCCGCGACCAGAATCCGGTATGGGTCTTCTCCGGCTGTGGTGGCTCCACGTTCAGATTCACCAGCGGTTCTCTCGTTCCCATCGGCTGCGGCTGTGGCTCGCGATCGTTATGCCAGAATCCCATAGCTGATCTCCTGCGTCAGAATCACCGGAGGGTACGGACCCACCGTTCTTGGACGACGGCGGACACCGCGACCCGTGGAATCCGCCTTTTCCCGCCGGGATTATCGGCCCGCCGCACCGCCGGACTGTCCCCCGGGCGAAGACCTCTTCCTAATTGATACGAAACAACGGGGCCTGAGCCAACTGGCACTCGGGTCGGGCGGCACGCGAGCATGCGTCGTTCTCTTGCGGTGTTCGAGCCACCAGGAAGTCTGAAGACGAGATTCAGGGCCAGTTCCGGTTGACGGCGGAGCGACCGGAGCGTAAAATTCGACCCATTCTGACACTGATTGGGAGACACGTATGAATCTCAGAGGCGTGGTGCTCGCCGGTGGAACCGGGTCGCGGCTGCGGCCGCTGACCAAGGTGACCAATAAGCATTTGCTGCCGGTCGGGCAAAAGCCCATGATCTACTATCCGATTGAGAAGCTCATCGGGATCGGGATTGAGGAAATCCTGATCGTGACGGGCGTGGAGCATATGGGGGATGTCGTGGGCCTGCTGGGTTCCGGCCGGGAATTCGGGTGCCGGTTCACCTACAAGGTGCAGGATGAAGCCGGCGGCATCGCCCAGGCGCTGGGACTGGCCGAGAACTTTGCCAACCGGCAGCCTCTGGCCGTGATTCTTGGGGACAATGTCTTCCAGGGGAATCTCAAAGTGCACGCCGAACGGTTCCTCGCCCAAGGGGTGGGCGCACGACTGCTGCTCAAGCAGGTGTCCGATCCGCACCGGTTCGGCGTGGCCGAGATTCGCGACGGCCAGGTCCTGACCATCGAGGAAAAGCCCGCGCGGCCCAAGAGCAACTACGCCATCATTGGCGTCTATTTCTACGACGCCAGCGTCTTCGACATCATCCGGACCTTGAAGCCGTCGGGCCGGGGGGAACTGGAGATCACCGACGTGAACAACGCCTATATCCGCCAAGGGCAGTTGGCCTGCGACGTGCTGGAGGGCTGGTGGACGGACGCGGGGACATTCGATTCACTCGGGCGGGCCAACGATTATGTGGTCAGGGAGCCGCCGGAATGACCAAGCAGGTCTTGCCATTGAAAGCGATCCTGGTGGATGAGGGCCTGATCGTGCGCAGCTCGGGAAGGCTGATCGAAGGTTTCGGCGCGCGGCGCGGCAAGGTGGTCCCCGACGAACGCGGCCGGCTGGGCGAGATCATGCGCGTGGACGACCCTTGGTTTGAGAAGTTCGGCCAAGTCTACTTTACCACGACGTATCCAGGGGTGGTGAAAGCCTGGCATTTCCACCGGAAACAAACGGACCATTTCTACGTCGTTCACGGCATGATCAAAGTGGCCCTTTACGATGCCCGGCCCGATTCGCCGACCGCCGGCACGGTGCACGAGCTCTATCTGGGGGAGCACTGTCCGGGGTTGGTGCGCATCCCGCCCGGGGTGCAGCACGGATGGATGGGCGTGGGCCAGACGGAGGCATATATCATCAACGTCGTCTCCGAGCCGTACGATCCGCGCCATCCGGACGAGTTTCGCACGCATCCCCACGACAATGACATTCCCTATGATTGGACGCGGCGGGATGGGTAGTCAAGTGATCGCCCTGCTGGGAGGCAGGGGCATGCTCGGAAGGGATATCGCGGCCGCCTGCGAAGGACGCGGCCATGAGGTCCGGATCTACGATCTGCCCGAGTTCGACATTACGAATGACGATCATCTGCGGCAGGCGGTCGCGGCCACGGATCTGGTCATCAACTGTGCCGCCTACACCGATGTCGAGAAGGCCGAGAGCCAGGCGGAGCTGGCCCATCGTGTCAACGGCACGGCCGTGGGCCGGTTGGGGCAACTGGCCCGGGACCGCGGCCAATGGGTGCTGCACTTCAGCACGGACTTTGTCTTTGATGGCTGCGTGGACCGCCCCTATGTCGAGACGGATTCTCCGAATCCGATCAACGAATATGGCAAGAGCAAGCTCGCCGGGGAGGTGCTCTTGCGTGACAGCGGCTGCTCCTATTGCCTCGTGCGCCTGGAATGGGCCTACGGTCGGCACGGCCGGAATTTCATCACGAAACTCGTGGAGCAGGCCCGCACGAGCGAAGTTGTCCGCGTTGTCGAGGATCAGGTCGGCTCGCCCACGGCGACCACGGAGGTGGCCAAAGCCGTCGGCGATCTTCTGGAGCAGCGTGTGGAAGGTCTCTTCCATTTCGCCAGTGCGGGGTATGTCAGCCGCTATGAGATGGCCGCCTTTGTTTGGGAGCGGCTCGGCCGGGAAGGCGAATTGAAATCCTGTCGCACGAGCGATTACGCGGCCCGGGCGGCTCGTCCTTTGAACAGCCGCTTCGATTGTCGAAAAATCGCGCCGCTGCTGCGCGAGCCCATTGTCCCCTGGCAGCCGCCGCTGGAGCATTTTCTGAGGAAGCTATGAAGACAATTCTTGTCACGGGTGGAGCCGGCTTTATCGGCAGTAATTTTGTCCGCATGGTGCTGACGGAGCATCCCGAGTGTCGCGTCGTGAATCTCGATAAGCTGACCTATGCCGGCAATCTGGAGAACCTGGCCGAGTTCCGGGGCCATGAGCAATACCACTTCGTGCATGGCGACATCTGCGACGGCGCGGGGGTCGGGAAGCTCCTCGAGGAGCACCACATCGACACGATCGTCAACTTTGCCGCCGAGAGCCACGTGGACCGGTCCCTCACGGGCCCGAAGGTCTTCATCGATACGAATGTCAGCGGCACGCTCTGCCTGCTGGAGGTCGCGCGGGACAAGAACGTGGATCGCTTCCTTCAGGTGTCCACGGACGAGGTCTATGGAGCACTCGGCCCGGAGGGCAAGTTCACGGAGCAGACGTTGCTCAGCCCGAATTCGCCGTACTCCGCGAGCAAAGCCGCGGCGGATCACCTGGTCCGGGCGTTCGGCCACACCTGGGGGCTGAAGTACAATATCACGCGCTGCTCCAATAACTACGGGCCGTACCAGTTCCCGGAGAAGCTGATCCCGCTGATGATCCACAATGCGCTGCACGACAAGGACCTGCCCGTCTATGGCGACGGCCTGCAAGTCCGCGACTGGCTCTACGTCTACGACCACTGTACGGCCCTCTGGCGGGTCCTGGAGCGAGGCACGCCGGGGGAGATCTACAATGTCGGCGGCTGCAACGAGAAGGCGAATATCGATGTCGTCAAGACGATTCTGACGCGGGTCGGCAAGCCCACCACCCTGATCCGGCACGTGACGGACCGGCCGGGGCACGACCGCCGCTACGCCATCGACGCAAGCAAGATCATCCGCGAGTTGGGCTGGCAGCCCTCCGTCACCTTCGAGCAGGGCATCGCCCGGACGATCGACTGGTATCGGAGCAACGACCAATGGCTCGCGAATGTCGTCTCCGGCGCCTACCAGCAGTACTACGAGAAGATGTACGCCAACCGGTGAATCAGACTCGGATTACACCGTGAGACCCTCTTTGTACGTCGTGCGTCCCCGCCCGACTTGATCCAACGCGACACGCCTGAGCCGCAGGGCCGAGCCCATGAGCTGGTCGACGTCCCGCCGGCAGTCGTGAGGGAAATCGGCCGTCAACCAGCTTTAGAGGAGCAGAAGACCTCCGGGGAATGGGGCTGCACGATCGTGTCCGGGTTCAGCAGCAAGAGGTATTCGCTCCGCGCCCGGCTCATCCCTTGGTTGCAGGTGGCGGCGAAGCCCCGCTTTCCATTATTGGCCATGACGGTTCCCTGAGGAAGACCCTACCGAACGGTGCTGGCCGTTCCGGCATTGTCGAGGACGGTGATCTCACACGCAGCGCCGGGGGATGCCGTTCGAGGGATCCCAGGCAATCGAGCAAAGGCTTTCGCACGTTCCCCATGACGAGAAGGGTGGATAGTCTCGTGGCGGTTCGTCATCCTGGGGCGGCGACAACGGCGAAATGCTTGTAGCGGACGTCGAACAGCGCATTCAACAAGAGGCCGTTCAGCCACCGGTAGGTCCGGCTGGTTGTGGGGTGGATTCCTTCCAGAGTGAGAATCCGGAATCCCAGCCGTTGAAACGTGTCGAGGATACTCTTGCGGGTGAAGAACCTCAGGTGGGTCTTGTCCATGACGCCCTGGTCTTCGTAACACCAGTCACCGTGGACGACAAACTTCACGAAGGTGCGGTAGTACCGGACATTGGGGATCGACGCGACGATGACCCCGTGTGCCGTCAGTTTGGACTTGACGGTGAGCAGGAGGCTGTACGGATCGATCAGGTGTTCGAGGATATCGAAGAAGATGATGCAGTCGAAGTGGCCGTCGGGAATCATGGTGATCGCGGCATGGGCGTCGGCACAGATGACCCGGTCCAGTTTCCGCGCGGCCTCTTGGGCTGCCGTCGGATCGACTTCGACGGCCCAGCTTTCGACGCCGGGGCGGGCCTTCAGCAGGGCGGAGAAGCCACCGGAACCGCAGCCGAACTCCAGCGTAGTTCGGGCACCCGCCGGGATGTACCGGAGCATCTCCGTCCGTTGACTCTCATAGTATCCCTGGGGTTTATCGCCCAGGTTCGTCAGCGCTTCGCTCATGGTTCGGATTCCTCGGGCCGTCCCGCGTCATCGCTCGACCAAGGGCCTGCCGGAAAGCGTCTGGGCCAGCAGTTTCAAAAGAGCCTTGGGATTCCTCACGGCCTTCCATATCAAGATCCTCCTTTTGACCTCGGCGAATCGCAGGAACAGCTCATAGATCTCCTCTCTCGTCAACTGTTCGGAGACGATCACCGCGTCCTCGTGGTTCACCCCGAAGTGTACATTCAGGCGGTCCCAATCCATGTCCTCGCCGGTCAAGCCCCTGGCTTTGGCATAGTCCCACACGGGTGTGCCCGGGTAGGGCGTCAGAACGTAGATATTGAAGCTGCTCAACCGGTTCTTTTTGACAAACCCCAGCGTCTGGAGAATCTCCTCGCGCGTCTCCCGGGGTGAGCCGATGATGAAACTGGTGTGGAACTTCAGGCCGTGCCTGCGGAGCACGCGGACCGCGTTCACGTGATCCTCGATACTCACGTTCTGCCCTTTCAGGTACGCCAGAGTGGTGGGGGAACCGGATTCCAGGCCCATCCCGACGGAGGTTACCTTCATCGTCTTCAGCAGTCTGGCCAACTCCTCGGTGACGAGATTCGAGCGGACATTGCAACTGAACTCCACGGTCCCCAGAATCCCCTCGCGTTCGAGCAGGGCCAGGATCTGTTTCAACCGGACCTGATTGGCCACAAAGAGGTCGTCCAAGAAGGAGATCCTTCTGACTTTGTGCTTTTCGATGAGCCCCTTGATCTCTCGGACGACGTATTCCGCCGAGAAGAACCGGACCTTGCCCCAAAACCGGCAGGAGGCACAGAAACTGCACCGGTAGGGACATCCCCGGGAGGTGAACAGGTAGGTGGACTTGCGGACCGGCAGCACGTCCCTGGCCGGCGGGGCGATCGCGTCCAAAGGCTCAATCGGGCCCCGGTTAGGCGTCACAAGGATCTCGCCGTCCCGGCGGAACACGATGCCGCCGGTTCGGGCCAGGGCCTGGGCTTCGAAGGATCCCTGCTGGTCGAGAAGGGTGAACAGGTCGACGATCGTCCTTTCGCCTTCGCCGATGACCCCGACATCCATATCCGGGGTCAAAGTGGCCGGCAAAGCGGAGATATGTACGCCGCCGACCATGACGGGCAGGCCGTGCCGTTTCGCGATGGCGGCGTACCGAATGGCCTTGTTGTAGTTCTGGCTGACCGCCGTAATGCCAACCAAGTCCGGCCGGAACGCCTGAATCTGCTCTTCAATATCCCGATCGACGATGCGGAACTCGAACCGGCCGGGGCCGAAGGCGCCGCGCAGCGAGCTGGCCAGGTAGCCCAGACCCAGAGGCGGAAGGCTCGTCTCGACCTCCTTCGTCACGTCGATGGCATTGATGAACATGACCCTGCTGATCATCGCATCTCCTACACCTGGGCGAAGGGTGAAACTCACCGTCCGAGGATGCAAATTCCCACTTCGTTTGCCAAGGGCTCATCGACATCGCCGGCCAGCCCGACTTGACCCAGCGCGGCGCGCCTCACGAGCATGGCCGAGCCCATGAGTTGGTCGACATCCCCCTGCCGTTCGTGTGGGAAATCGGCCATCAACCAGTTCTCGTAGGGCCCCGAAGAACGGGAACAAACTGCACGCATAACGCTATCCTGGACGTCGAGGAATGTCAAGATCCAAGAGACAGATCCTGGGCGACCGTACGCAGGTTATTGCCGGTGTCCTGCGTTCGCGGTATACTCGCGGAAGCGTTTCGGAAACCGCACAGGTGAGTTCAGACCTATCAGGAACTGGTGAGGACGACCGGGGTGGCCGCAAAAGTGCCTTTAGTCAGCGTCATCATGGCCTCGTACAACCATGGGAAGTACGTGAGACGCGCGGTGCAGAGTGTCCTGGACCAGAGTATCCAGGATTTCGAATTCGTGATCACCGATGATGGCTCGCGCGATGAAACCGCAGCCGAGATTGCGAAGTGTGCCGATCGACGGATCCGGTTCTTTCGATTTCCTGCCAACCGCGGGCAGTTTGTCGCCACGAACCATGGTCTCCGGCAGGCCTGGGGGGAATACCTGGCCATCCTGAACTCCGATGACCTGTTCCTGCCGACGAAGTTGGAGAAGCAGGTCGCGTTTCTGGCCGACCATCCCGACGTCGGAGCCGTGTTCAGTCGAGTGCGGATGATCGACGAGCAGGATCGTCCCTGGCACGGCAAAAGCATGTTCTCCGACGTGAACCGGTCGCGATTCGAGTGGCTGAACCGTTTTTTTTATGAGGGCAATTGTCTCTGTCATCCCAGTGTGTTGATGCGCAGACAATGTCACGCGGCCATCGGCGCGTACGATGAGCGATATGCGCAACTGGGAGACTATGATTTGTGGATTCGGTTGTGCATGAAATACGAGATGCACATACTTCCGGAGGAACTCCTGGCGTTTCGTGTGCTGTCGCGGAGCGCCAATATGAGCAGCAAACGGCCCGACAGTGTCAAACGAGGGACCTGGGAACATCGTCATATTCTGGACAATTTTCTGAGTATCCGGAGTCCCGAGCTGCTGCACGCCGTGTTCCCCGAGGCGGCCCATTACGGCGCCGACCTGGACGAGGAGTCGATCCCGTTTGTCCTGGCCCAACTCGCCTTGCGGGCGAAGCGCCGGAAGAAGATGCACCAGGCTTTTGCCCTGGAGACGCTCTTCCGGCTGCTGGGCGATTCGGGTACGGCGGAGAAGTTGGAGAGACGGTTTGGCTTCCGGTGCCGCGACTTCATCGAGCTCACGGGCCGATGCGACGCCTTCAGCGCTTATGCCCTGCGGCAGCTACGGGCGGGACGCCAGAGACATCCGCGCGGCCTCTGGGCGCGCTGGTTGCGGACCCTGCGCCGACGGGAGCGTCCCGGCACCGGTACCTGAGGACTACAGCCGCGCCACGAAGGAGGCAAATGACCGTCGCGCCACGCCGGCGGCGGTCTCCCGTGCGTCCGTGATCTTCGAGGCGATTCGGCTTTCTTCCCGCAGGATGGCTCTCATCGCCGCTTGGACCTGCTCGGCGCCGGTGTTCTGCGTCACCAAGTCCTCCATGAGCAGGGAGTGCTCATCGAGGCCCAAACCCTTCAACATGTGGAGCATCTTGTGCTCGTATGACAGGCACAGGAAAGGTCTGGCATTGTTGATGGCAAAGACGATCGAATGGTACCGGGCGCCGACGACCAGGCGGGCGTGGCGAACGACTTGCTGCTGCACGTCCGAATCGTGAGTGGCGGGCAACACGAGGACGCGGGTCCCCTCCAGACCTTCCGCCAACCGGGCAAAATAGGGTCGGTCACTCTGCGGGTCGAACAATTGCGGCAACATGACAACCTCCAGTCCCAGGGACAGGAGATCCTGGAGGATCGACCGGTAGAGATGGTCGAAGCGTTCCGGTGGAACCGTCCGGAAGAGGGGGTGCCAGGCGCTCAACTGATTGGGAACCAACACGGCGTACGATCGTTCTCGTAGAAAGAGCAATTCTTCCGGCAGGTCGCCTTCCGGCGGGCAGGCAAAGGCCGTATCGACGGTGGGGACATAGGCGACCCCCAGTTGCCCGGCGAGCTGTTGGCTGAAGCCATCGCGCAACGAGAGAAAATCCACGCGTCTCAGGATCTCGACCGACCTTCGTCGAAAAACCACATCGGAAAGGCTGTGGCCGTCAAACGGCCCGATTGAACGTCCGTAGATGCCGGTTCTCTTGTGCAACGCCAGAGCGTGGGCGAGTTCCCAGAGGTGCTGCCAGTTTCGGTAGGCCCCCATACAGATGCCGCCCGGGGCGCATAACACGTAATCCGCGTTCTGGAGAACAGCGTCATATTCCCGTATCTCCGGGACCGATTCCAGGAATCTCCGCGCGACCCGGGGCAGATACATGGCGCGCCTCACGATCTTCCTCTGCCTTCGGAGGGGGGCAATGGTGACATACCGGACGCCCGGCACGTCGCGGGCGAACTGGCGGATGGCCTCCGGGGTGCCAAAGGACAGGACGGTCGTCTCCAGGGAACGATGCTGCTGCAACAGCCGGATCAGGGCTCTGTGGGCGGCTTGATCGCCACGGTTGCCGATCGGCTGATTGATCATCGTGAGCTTGGGCATGGCGTCTCTCTCTACATCGATTCAAGATCAGGTCACCTCCCCCCAATAACGGATCACGTCGCTGACCGGTCGTCGGGAGGAGGCGGCGACGAGGAATTCCTCGCGCGGACATCCCACGCCCAACAGAAAAATGATCGACTCCGAATCGGGGATTCCCATCAGCCGTTTCAGACATCGATCGTCTTTCCGTGTTTTGCTCCAATTCATGCAGCACGAGGCCAGGCCTTGCGCGTGTAAGGCATAGATCAGTGACATGCCGAACATTCCCCCGTCAATCCAGCATTGATTCCTCTCGCCGGAAGAACAGAAATACGCGAGGTCCGAGGTGACCACCAGCAGCATTTTCATCTGGTCCTCAAAGCCCCGCGCCCCGCCTCCGATTCTCAGGATTTCTGCTATCTTGTCGGACTCTTTTACGACCCACACCCGCCACGACTGGCGGTTGCAGACGGAAGGGGTCTTCTGGGCCATCTGGATCGCGTGGCGAACGGCCTCCAGATCCACGTTCTCGTCAGAGAACTGACGTACGCTGTGTCGGAGTTGTGAGAACCGCTCGAAGGGCGCCCGCGCTGCCTCCAGCAGATCCTTCTTCGTGAGAGTTCTACAGCCACCCGTGAGGTCACACTCCATCTCCGGAGACTCCGGAGCCAGTCGTGTCAACTCGGCCATCTTCTCACGCAAGTCGTGGTCCATCATCCCCCCGTTGCGCTGAAACGCGAAGTAGGCCCGCAGAACATTCAGGGCGACCGCGACGACACTGTCTGCGCCATACTGGCGAACGTAGATCGCCAGCATTCTCATCAGCGCGACCACCACGTCCTGTCCGAATCCGGGACGGGGTCGAGGAATCGACAGTCCTTTCTCCAGCGTATGGTAGTACATGGTCATCACGGCTCGCATCTTCTCCCGGCTCTGATCCCTGCGGACCGCGGATGAGCACCGGACCATTCTCCGATAGTCGTACAGGTATTCCCGGATCAGTTCGGCGCGCTTTTTCCAACTGCGAAGCACTCTACGAATCATCGCACGAACAAGCCTCTCAACACCTGTGACGTCTCCGATAGCCGACGCGACCAAAGGGCTTCACAAATCACCATGCCGGCACACTCGGAGCGCCATCGTACCGCAACACGGCCTTCCGCTTCAAGTCTCCGGGACAGCCGCAATGTTCCGCCTTCCGGCCCGAGGGCGTTATCGTCCGAGAACACAGACTCCCAGCTCATTGGCGAGGGCGAGGGTCTGGGTCTTGTCGAGGACGATCGTTTTGCCCGCTTCGATGACCAAGCACTGGCTCCCCCCGGCGGCCAGGTCCCGGATCGTCTCGGGGCCCACGCAGGGGACGTCGAAACGCAGGTCCTGGTTGGGCTTGGAGGTCTTGATCAGGGTCCAGCCGCCGGACTTGCAGAGCCGGCCGGCCCGCTGGATCATCTCGGCCGTTCCCTCGAGGGCCTCCACGGCGATCACTTCCCGCTCCTTGACCGCGAGGGCCTGGCCGATGTCGAGCTCGCCGAGTTTCTTGGCCAGCGGCCAGCCGAACTCGATGTCATGCTCGACCTGCGGTCCCGGCTGACGGGTGGTCATCACCCCGGCTTCCGCAAGATGCTCCTGGCAATACATGGTGGTGTTCTCCAAGTGGATGCCGCCGCTGGCCAGTTCCTCGGCCAGGGCCGACAATAGCGTATCCGTCAGTTTATTCTTGCCCCGCAGTCGCCAATAGTAAACGCGAAACGCCCGCCAATCGGGCAGGTATTGCAGGATGCGCCAGGGCGTGAACAGATGTGATTTCGTTACGCGTCCGACCATGATGGCTTGTGTCACCCGGTGCCGGCGGAGGCGACGGATCCATCCGCCCGGCCGGGCGACGCCGACGTGATAGAAGACGTCCACCTCGTTCGCCAGCGGCTCATCGACATAGCCGGCCAGCCCGACGCAGATCACGTGCAGGCCCTGCTTCCGCGCCCCGGCCGCGACCAGGAAGGGCAACCGGCCCCCGCCGGCGATCAAGCCGACAACTCCAGGATTATCGTGGATGGTGGTCACTCGGCATCCTGTCGACGGGCGGAATCATCCGCAGGGTCCTTGGTACCGGCGGCGAGCTTCTCCAGTTGGTTCTGCAGGGCGCGGATGTCCTGGCGCATCTGGGGCAGGTAGGGCAGCATGGTGTACGCCCGCCGGGCTTGCCCGGCGTCGATGGCGGGGGCCCCCAACACCGTCTCTCCATCCGGAATACTGTTGACGACGCCCGCTTGGGCCCCGATGGTGACGTTGTTGCCGATGGTGACATGACCAACCACGCCGACCTGCCCGCCGATGGTGCAGTGGTGTCCGATCGTGGTCGAGCCGGCGATACCCACCTGGGCCACGAGCAGGCAGTGGGCGCCGATCCGGGTGCCGTGCCCAATCGTGATGACATCGCCCAGCTTGCTGCCTTGCCCGAGGACCGTGTCGTCGAGCGTGCCCCGCTGGATGCTGCAGGAACTGCCGATCTCGACGTCGTCTTCCACGATCACGCCGCCGACCTGAGGGATTTTGTGATGGACGCCCTGGTGCGTGGCGTAGCCGAAGCCATCAACCCCGACGGTGGAATTCGCGTGGATGATGACGCGGCTGCCGATCCGGCACCCGTCGTGAACGACCACGTTGGGGTAGAGGATGCAGCCCTCACCGAGCCGCGCCCCCGGCCCGATGTAAACGCCGGGATAGAGGATGCACCCGTCGCCGATTTGCGCATCATCGGATACCGTCGTGAACTCGTGAATATGGCAGTTGGCCCCGATTCTGGCACTGGGGGCAAGCGCCGCACGGGGACTGACGCCGACCTCCTGGTGCCGGCGGTGGCCGTACAGCAGCACCAGGGTCTGGGTGAAGGCGAAATAGGGGTCCTCCGCCACGATGAGCGAGATGGCGGAGGTGCTCAACTGCGGCTCGCGGAGTGCGGACGGAGGCTCGGTATCGCCCGCCTTCTTCAATCCGCAATCTGAAATCCGCAATCCGAAATCCCTTGCCATCTCCTGGCCGACGATGACCGCGCTGGCCTGCGTGCCCTCCAACTGCTTCTCGTATTTACGATTGACCAGAAAGCTGATCACACCCGGCCCGGCGTGGCTCAGGGTAGCGGCCGCCCGGATCCGGATGTTCGGATCGCCCCGGACGCGCCCACCCACCTGCTGTGCGATTTCGCCGAGTGTTCGTTCTTGCATGAAAGGTACTCACGGAACCCATCTCTGTTCGTCAGTGCTCAAAGGCTGCATTGTACTCCGGACTGGCGCCGCGTCAACGGAACTGCGCCACACGGGCCGGGCAAACGCACGCTCGGTTGGCAGGTCACATTCATGTCCACGCGAGTCGCTGCGCTGCTGGTGTCCGCGGGAAACCCCGTTTGGGGCTGTGGGTGCCATCGAGCAACTTCGCCTTCGCCTTGGTCGCAGAGAGGAGGCGGGCTTAGGAGGGCAGGTTGTCGAGGACGGCGTGCTGGAGCGTGGGGGAAGGCTTCCGGGCGAAATCGTCGGTGGAGTCTCGGAGCACGGTGACTGCTCGGCCGAGGGGGCGGTAGACGGCGGGATCGGTCGGACCGAACAGGGCGACCGTGCGGACTCCCATGCCGGCGGCCAGGTGGGTCACACCGCTGTCGTTGCCGAGAAACGCGTCGGCGCCGCTCAGAACCGCGACCACCTGGCTCAGGGCCAGATGCGCCACGCACTTGGCCGCGGCGTGGATCTGTACCTTCTCCGAAGGCCGCAGCCGCTCCACCTCGGCAGGTCCCAGCACAAAGAGAACCTCAACCTCCCGGTCGCGCAACTCCTGGGCGACCGCCAGGAAGTTGTCCAGGTACCAACACTTCTTCGCTCCGCCGCTGCCGGGATGAATCACGACCAGTTTCCGCGACAGATCGACGCCCGCCTGCTCCAACAGCTCGATACCCCGGTCGCGGTCCGCTTCCCGGACGCGAATCGTGACGTCTTTCTCCGGGATTTTGACCTTGTCCGCCGGCAAGTCGCTCTGGTCCACGAACTGCTTCACGTAGAACTCGACCAGGTGCTGCTGCCCGCCCTCCGGGGGTTTGAGCGGCAGGGTGATCACCTCGGCGCTATGACTGCAATTGGCCGTGAAGATCAGGTTCCGCTCGAAATCGCTGCCCGGCTCGCCCAGGAAGGTGATGATCCAGGAGTAGTCGGCGAACATGTGAATGAGCGGGTCCCGGTCGGCCAAGTCAAAGCTGGCATGATCGGTGAAGAGCCGGTGCAACTCGGCCGTATCGATCGAGCGAATGCTGTCCACACAGGTCCGCTCCGGGAAAATGCCCACGTATTCGGTGTGGCCGACGAGATCGACGCCGCCCAGATCCAAAGCCTCTTTCATGAGCCGGACCAGCGGCAAGGTCAAGAGGCAATCGCCCAAAGCGCCCGGTTGCAGGATCACGGCGCGTTGCGTCTCTTTGGCCATTTGCGCGCTTGTGGCTTCCAGTAAGCTGAGGATATCGTCATTCTCCTGCATCGACGCTCATTATAACCGGCCGTCGCTCCGGCCTCAAGAGGGATTGCGACGAATCCGCAGAGCGATGTCATCGACGTACGTGGGCACGGGGAGTGTGACCGGGCGGCCCTCTGGCGTGAGCGACTCCGTTTTCTCCCTTTGGCCGGTTTTCGTGTTCACCCACTCGGCCCGGTACTCGCCCGCGGGCAATCCCAGGACCAGCTCGCCGAGATCGTTTCCCTTGACGTATACGGCGTACGCCCGACCGGGCTCACCCAGGACGCGGGCCGTGACGCCCTTCGGCAGCTTGCTCTTGACCATGCCGTCCTCCGGCTTCATGCGGACGAAGTCAAAGCCCTGGAGGAATTCCTTGAGGATTTGCAGTTGCGTGCGCAGCTCCGACCCCCCTCCGCCGGGAGCGTTGATCGGCGCCGTGCCTTGCGGGCTGGCGACCGTGAAGGAGTAGTCCAGATTGCTGAAGACGGCGCCGCCGGCCACGAGGAAATCCCAGGCCTCCAGCCGGTACGGCGTGGTGCGATCTTCTCCCGCGAACCCGGTCTCGTCGTTGCCGATGACCCGGTTGAGCCCATAGTTCTGGGCTACCGCCACGGGCGGCTTGGCATAATGAAAGTTGAAAATGGAGACGTTCGGGTTGGGGTTCTCGATCTTCTTGGACTTGTTCGCGATGTTTTGGGCGATCAGGTGCTTCCTCTTGAATCCGGATTCGGCCTGGACGATCGTTTGGGCGATATGGCCCTGCCATTCCTCCGTCACTCCGCCGAAGTAAGGCTCATTGCAGATCTCGTAGTAGACATTGTCGAAATCCGCCAGGACCTTGACGATTTGCCGCACCATCGCCTCCTGTACGGCCAGGAGATTGCCATTCCTGAGGGTGTACACCTCAGTCCGTGGGAGATTGCCGATGCCGTTGACGTTGTTGCAGGTGTTCATCGGGCTGAGCTGCCACATCGCGTCCTCGTAGAACGGACAGAACAGGACCAGCTCAACCACCACGCCGCGCCTGCCGGCCTCGGCGACGAACTCGGTCAGCCGCTGAAAGTACTGGCGGTCCCACTGGGTCAGATCGAATCTGTTGCCGCCGTTGGCATAGCCGGGGGTGTCGCTGCGCGCCCACGGGCAGAGCAAGTCGCCCTGGGCAGGGGCGAGAGTGTTGTTCGTGATCTTGAAGGCGCCCACCGGCTCGCAGTAGGCCCCGCTGAAGGTCCGTGTCAGGTTGAAGCCGTGCGCTTGCAGCGTCGCCAAGTACGTCTTGAAGTCGAAGGCCCGGTTCAGCACGGCGCCGTAGTGTTCGCCGGAGGTGATCAGGATCGCGGGCTGATCCCGCCAGAGGAAGTAGTGCGGGTTCTGGGGGTGCAAGGCAATCGGGTCGGCTCCCGCCGCGAACGAATTTGTCACGGGCAGTAGCGTGGACAGAACGAGAAGACAAGACCAGTGTCGCATCGGCAGTAACCTCCAAAGCATAAGCCAATCATCTTTGCGCCGTGCATTATACTTCATAACCGTTGGTTGACCATTCGTTTCGCGAAGATGTCACAAGGAACTTGGCCCACCTGGAGGCCGAACGAAATTGGGTTTGGTTAACACGCGGGACCCTCCGCCGCGGGCGCGTGAGGACGAAGAGGCGGAGGGGCCCAATCATGGCTATGCGTTGCCATCAGAATCGGGTATAATTCCGAAATGAGAATGGAATGGGATCCCAAGAAGGCCAAGTCCAATTTGCGGAAGCACAGGGTCTCGTTTGAGGAAGCTGCGACTGCCGTATATGAAGAAGGTTAAACAGACGAAGAAAGACGAAGTACGCGCCGAGTATCGACGGTTGGACTTCCCCAAGGGTCTTGTGCGAGGTAAATATGCCGAACGTCTTCGGGAATCCTCCAACGTTGTTGTCCTGAAACCGGAAGTCGCACGCGCGTTCCCGAATCAAGAAGCGGTAAACAGCGCCCTGTTGTCGCTCATCGAAATCGCCGCACGTCACTCAGCTAAGCGAGCGAAGAAACGGCGGGCCGGTTAGCGCGGTCAATGGTGGCGTGGATGG
The DNA here is from genome assembly GCA_964354535.1 of uncultured Pirellulales bacterium. GTDB lineage: Bacteria > Planctomycetota > Phycisphaerae > Sedimentisphaerales > Anaerobacaceae > PLanc-01. The sequence continues at coordinate 23,216 of CAYHAJ010000075.1, read as the reverse complement.
CGCGCCGAAACATATGGGTTAGCGACGTGAACGGGGTCAGGCTTTGGATATAGACATTTGCGGGAGGATGAGGTCGGTGATGCCTATCTCCAAAGCCTGAGCCCTTCTTTCGTCTTAGCCTGTTGGTACCCTCTCCCTTTGGGGGTTTTGCTGCCTGCAAAATGCGTATCTCCCTACCCGGCTCCCTTGGACCCCAACGGTAGACAGTCCCATAGGGTGTCCATAGGAAGTGGCAAGAGGAGTATGACCATGGCTGAAGAACAAACAACAGAACGGGCAGAACGGGAGACAGACATGGAGCCGGCGGTGGGGTTGGATCACCTCGGGGATGAGACGTTGGCCCGCATCGTGGAAGATGAGATTGAGGAGCATGGTGGATTGAAATCTGTGTGGGCACGTGTTGCGTTCGCGGAACTGGCGCGCAGGTCTGGGCACGACATTAGGCCCTAACAGTATCAGAGCAGGCTGCGGTCCGTGGTGCTCATTCGTGCTCGTGCTCTACGCTGGAATGGCTGAGTACGTTCTGGGGACAGCTTCCAATTTTGGACACATTGGCACGCGATATGGAGAAGGCCCTGGCAGCGGTAGGGGAGCGTGTGCGGATGGCCCGTACCTTCTGCGACGGTGGGTCGGCCGGGTCCACTTCCTCTGAGCGGCTTCGTTTTTCACCTGCGCTCGCCCTGGGGGAGGTGGGTAAGGGCGGATGGGTTACGAGGCTTTGAGGTACTTTCTGGCCTGCGACTGCTTGTCGGCGATCCGCGCCAGGTCGTTGAGCAGGTACTTGCGGACGACCACGTCCCAGCTCATGTTGTGGGCCAGCCGCCGGCCCTCGTGGATTAGGCTATCGAGCTCGGCATCGCTCTGGGGCAGCCGATTGAGGACCTCCTGGGCGACCCGCGCTCCTTCCGTGGCCTCGAGGTGGTCGCGCAGGCGGCGGTCGATCTGCAGCAGGTCTTCGAGATCGGCATACTGGTAATCGCTCAGATTCGTGTAGTTGGCGACGATGACGTTGCGGGTCTCCCCGCCGGCGGTCACGTCGCGCAGGAAGCCGGCACAGCCGCAGACGTTGCTGATGACGCAGATCCCGCCGAATGTCAGCGGCTCGAATTGCGAAATGCCGAACGGTTCATAGATGCTCTGTCCGAACTCGACATCGGTTGCTTTGCGGAGGTCGAGGAATTCCATGTCCCCAGGCATGTGCCGGCCACAGCTTCTCGGGTCGAAACCGAACTGGTTGATGTAGACGGCCTTGATGTTCAAGCTGCGAGCGTTGAACTGCTGGATCGCCGGATAGAAATCGGCCTCCCCGCCGGACAGATCGGGCCAGCCTTCGCGGTGCGCGACGGGCCAGCCGTAGTTCGCCTCCATATTGGAGATGTCACAGCTCCGCCGCCGGGCGACCTCGGTGGACAGCAGTACAAATACGGCGGTCTTGCCCTGGACCCGCAGTCCCTTTTCCATCTCGTGCAGGACCCGCAGATCGCGCCACAGGCCCTTGCTCCGCACCAGCCGGGTCACGTGGGTGAATACATAGTCGGGCCGGAAACCCAGGAGATTCTGACAGTAGTCCCGGAGTTTCTCCTTGGCGGCCTGCTTCTGCTCGCGCGTGATCTCGTAGGCGGGGACGCCGTTATAGACGATGTCGATGTCGGCCGATTCGAAATCGGGGCTCAGGAAGCGCAGCTCGTGGGCCACGTAGTCGCCGACGGCGTAGATGCGGTCGCAGTACTTGGCCGCTTCGACCAGGGCGTGCTTGAAGTAGGTGTACTGATTGCCGAAGACCTCATTGACGTAGCGCTTGTTCTGGTGGGCCTGGCGCATCACGTTGTAGAACATGGTGTCATGGCCCGGATGCTCTTCCACGATCCGTCGGACGGTGGCCACCTCGTGGGCATAGAAGACCGTGCGGAAGTTGCAGTAGGGCTCCAGAATCGCGGCCAGGGCCGTCGGCATGCCCATGAACTCGTGCGAGATAATCGTCGTTCGGCCTTCCGCCATCCGCAGGGCCTTGAGCACGGCAATGGCGGGCAGCGCCAGCCGGACGTACTGCTCGTATTCCCACAGGTGCTCGTAGAGGTGGCTCTGGACGCCGAACTCCTCGAAGAGCCGGCGTTTGAAGTCGTTGAGCATGCCGACGTCCATATAGCGTATGTCGATCAGGAGGACCTCGGGCGTGCTGCGGATGCCCGTGTGCTCGTCGAGGAAGGTGCGCCGGCCGTAGACAATGCCGACGTTATAGAGACTTTCGATCCGCCGGAAGGCGGGACTATAGCAGGGATTGATGAAGCCGTCGATGGAGGAGTACAAGACTTCGCCGCCCTCGCCCAGCCGGCCTTCCGCCGGAGCTTCCGTCGTGAACAGGGGGCTGATCAGGATCGAGCGATGGACCGTCTCCAGGTACGACGGACAGGTAAAGAAGCCTTGCAGGACCGCCCCGATGCCACCGATCTTGCCGGCCGCCTCGTGGGTGACGTGTACGACGATGTTCTCGTCCGCCATGGCGCGTTTCTCCGAGTCATGCCTTCCCACCGCCCGAGTCAGGCGGTCTATCTAACCAAAACGTACGAATCGGCGGTGTTGCAGCCAATTTCGAGGACACGCAAAGCGGGATGCTTACAGGGACGGAGAATACCGTGAGACAGGAAACGGGGGAGCGGTGTTTATGGGACTTGGGTCGCCAGGGGGTGACCTCCTCAACTGATGCGCGTCCGCAGGTTGCGGATCAGGCCGGAGAGCACCCGTTCGGGGATGTCCTCCAACTCCGGGTCGGGTGGATAATTCTTGGCGAACTGATCGAGGACGACCATGGCCTTGCGCCGGTGGGGCACGATCAGGTCCGCCGTCCGCTGGGCCGTGTCGAGATCGCCATTGGCCATCTGCCGGAGATAGTGGATGATGTGGTTCGTCAGAGTCTCTTCATTGATCTCGGGGGTAGGGCCGACGCTGCCCGGGGCGTCCGGAACACTCTGCTCCTCCAGAATGTGCTGGGTTATCTGAAAGGTCTCCCGCATCAGTTGCTTTCGTTTCTGCTCCTCGGTCTCATCGACGGGAGCGAGCTTGAGCTCGTCGTCCTCGGTCGCGGGCAGCGGCACGTAGATTCTCGTGTGGCAGCCCGGGCACTTGCCCCATTTGCCGCCCGCACTGTCCGGCGCCTCGATCTTTCTTCCGCACGAGCTGCACTGCAACTTGATGGCCATTCTCACACCTCCGAGCAGGACGTTAGCGGCCCGCCTTGTACGTGGCGACGACATCGGTCGTGATGCCGCCGCGTGGCGTGAACCGAGCCGTCACTTTCATCCAGCGCGGCTGACAGACGCCGCTCAGGTCATCCAGTATATCATTGGTCAAAGACTCGTAAAAGATGCCTTTGTTCCGGTAACTCTGCAAGTAGAATTTCAAACTCTTGAGCTCGAGGCAGCTCCGGTCGGGGCCATACTCGACGGTGATCTCGCCGAAGTCCGGCTGGCCCGTCCGCGGGCACACGCTGGTGAACTCGGGACAGTGGATCGTAATGGTGTAGTCACGCCCCGGGCGGGGGTTGTCAAAGACCTCAAGTTTCTCGCGTTCGGCCATATCCCTACCTGATTCCCCGGGGCCGCTGCAACCATGCAGGCGGTCTGGGGGTTTACTATTTCCTCTTTCCTATTTACTATTGGCGACAGCAAATCGCAAATAGTAAATCCTAAATCGTGGACGGGCAACGTGTTGGAGAAGAAAGCGGTGGTCCTGTTGAGTGGCGGGTTGGATTCCGCCACGACGTTGGCGCTCGCGCGGAGCGAAGGCTGGGCGTGCTACGCTCTGACTTTTCGCTATGGGCAGCGTCATGGTCGTGAGGTCGAGGCCGCGCAGAAGGTGGCCCGATCGCTCGGGGCGGTCGAGCACCGCATGGCCGAGATCGATCTGCGGGCCTTCGGCGGCTCCGCGCTTACCGATGCGCAGATCCAGGTGCCGAAAGATCGCGCGGACCTGGGCGAATCGACGGATATCCCCGTGACGTACGTGCCGGCCCGCAACACGATCTTTCTGAGCTACGCGCTGGCCTGGGCGGAAGTGCTGGGGGCGTTCGACATCTTCCTTGGCGTCAACTCGACGGACTACAGCGGCTATCCCGATTGCCGGGCGGAGTTCATCGCCGCCTTCGAGGCGATGGCCAACCTGGCGACCGCCGCCGCCGCGCAGGGCCAAGGGCGGTACCGGATTCACACGCCGATTATCGAGATGACCAAGGCCCAGATCATCCAGGCGGGCACGAAGCTGGGCGTGGACTATTCGCTGACGCACAGTTGTTACGATCCCGATCCGCAGGGCCGAAGCTGCGGCCGGTGCGATTCCTGCCGGCTCCGCCTTAAGGGCTTCGCGGAAGCAGGGCTGAGGGATCCGATCCAGTACTACCATGGCCCGACGTGATGCCGCGGGAAGAACCTCGTTTCTCGGGAGTCGAAGCACGAAAAGAAATTCGAAATCCGAAGCACCAAATCTCAAACAAATCCCAAATTCAAAGCACTAATGACCGAAACGCTGACGCTGGTCGATAGGTCGGTCTGGGATTTTGGGTTTTGAACATATGGATTTGTTTGGGATTTCGGATTTGGTGCTTGGTGCTTCCGCCTCCCGGCGGCTTGGTGCTTAGGATTTGGAGTTTTCCAACTCATGCGTGTGATTGAGCTCTTCTATTCGTTGCAGGGCGAGGGGATGCTGGTGGGCACGCCGAGCGTGTTCGTGCGGCTGGCCGGCTGCCCGTTTCGCTGCCGGTGGTGCGACACCGCGTATGCCTGGGACTACGCGGCAGGGGAGGAGTTTGACCCGGATCAGATTGTCGAACAGGTAAACCGATGGCCCTGCCGGTTCGTGGTCCTGACCGGTGGCGAGCCGATGGTGGGCCCCGATCTCTCCGCCCGGCCGGGACTGGTCGGTTTGAGCCATCGGCTCAGGACGGCGGGAAAGCACGTTACGATCGAAACGTCGGGCATGCTCTTTGTCCCGGATCTTGCCTGCGACCTGATGAGCATCAGCCCCAAGCTGGCGAACGCGGCATCCCGGGCGGGAACGCCTCCGGCGGGCCGGCTGGACTTGGAGACGATACGCCGGTTGATGCATGCCTATCCGTACCAACTCAAGTTCGTCGTGGAGTCGCCGGTGGATGTCGACGAGGTCCGGCAGGTGCTCGGTCAACTGGGCGAGCTCGAAACGGCGCGGATCATGCTCATGCCGCAGGCCTCGACCACGGAGGAATTGCTTGGTAAGTCACCGGCCCTCGCGCAGGCTTGCCAAGAGACCGGCCTGCGGTTTGGGCAACGGCTGCACATCCTGCTCTGGGACCGGCAGCGGGGCGTCTGAAAGGATCGTCCTGCGTGGATCGGTGGCGCGGCTCGTTTCGTCGGACGGCTACGTCGTACGACGGCAGCGCCGTTTCCCGATCCACGCCACCGTAACGAGCATCGCAACCGCAACGGGGTGACGATCTTTCTCAACTCTTGCTGGTTTCCTTCCAGAAGTTCTTGACGACGCCGTTTTCGATCTCGAAGTACAGGGTCTGCTTGTCCTCGCCCTCGTCGTTGATGAATACGAACGGACAGAAGACGAAGCTATTGTCCTTCTTGCGGCTGTACTGATACTCCAGGAGCTCGGTGCCGTCCTGGGTCGTGCTCTGGCGCGAGGGGTCACCGAGGGTGGCCAACACCCAGTCCCGGGTGGTTGTGCCGGACTGGATCTGATCCAGGGTGCGGGTCGTGGGGGCCTTGCCTTTCTCGCCGTACCGGACATCGCCGCTATAGACGATGCAGCCGGCCAGCGGCAGGATGCTCACGAGGATGAGGGCACGGACACATTTGCTGATTTGACGCTTTTCCATTTCAGGGTCTCCCAAGCAACACCTCTTTTGACAGAGCCGCCGAACGAGGCATGAAAATACCGGATCGGCGCGCGGGATGCAAGCGCCAAGGCTTCCACTTTTGCCAAATGCGGGGATTGACAGTCCTCCCCGAGCGCGCCATAATAGGATGATCTGGGTCGCCCGGATCACGGGATGGGCCCGGTAAGACTCGTGATCGCCGCGCGGGTGGCGGAACTGGCAGACGCGCTACTTTGAGGTGGTAGTGTCCGTAAGGACTTGCAGGTTCGACTCCTGTCCCGCGCATTGGGAAGTGGCAACGTCGATCCCGACAGGCTTCGGTGTGCCTCTCTGCGGTAGGGAGGGAGCCGGCGACGACCAGCCTCTTCCGCGCCGAATCTACGGTGAGGAGGCATTAGGCCGCGATCTCCTTCTTTACGGCGAGCTCAATTCCATCAATTTGGGGCAACGGGACGTTCCTGTGGATACTAAAGAGCAGCCAGTCCTCCAGCACTTCGGCCAACTCGCTGCGACATTCCTCCAGTGTCGGGGCGTTGGCATACACGCCGCGGCATTCCGGTATTTCTCCGTAGTAGGTGCCGTCATCGGACAGGATCTCGTAATGGGCGTGTCTCATCGCAGCATCCAGGTACTTCGTGAGCATGGTGCAATCTCCTCACGCACTCGCGCGGCACGTGTTTTTGGGCGATCATGATCCCTTTCAATTTCGCAGTATACTGGAAAGGGCATGATCCTGCAAGTGTCGCGTTGAGCGAGAGGAATGGACCTACACGAGCAGCTTGGTAGCGGACTGTGGCGGTCGAATCGGCAGTTGATGTTTTGGGGCGGGGGTGGTAGAAATTGGCCTTTGCTGGCTATGGCCGAGGTGAAGAACAAACGCGTTTTCGTCAGCGTGAACGATCCCAGTGCGGATGCGCACTGTGCGGGGTTGATCGGTGCGCTTAAACAGCGCGGCGCGGGCATTGAGTTCGTGGGGATCGGGGGACCCAAGATGGCGACGGCGGGGTGCGAACTGCTCGAGAGCAGTGTCGGGCGGGCAGTGATGACCTACACGGCGTTTGCCTCCGTCGGACACTACTACAGGCTCGTGCGGCGCGTCCGGCGGTATTTGCGGGAAAACCCGGTCGACCTGGTCATCGTCTGCGATTCGCCTTCCTTCAACTTCCATGTCGCCAAGGCCGCCAAGAAGGCCGGCATTCCGACGTTATTCTACGTTGCCCCCCAGCTTTGGGCCTGGGCCGAGTGGCGGATCCATAAGCTGCGCCGGCTCTGCGACAAATTGTGCTGCCTGTTGCCGTTCGAGGAGGATTGGTTCCGGCAGAGGGGCGTGGACACGACTTTCGTGGGTAACCCGCTGCTGGACGGACTGCCAGATGACCTGACGGGCCTTCGCAAGGACTACTCGCAGTTTGATCCCGGTAAGGCGAAGATCGCCTTGATGCCGGGCTCGCGGCTGGCGGAAATCGAATCGCTGTGGCGCCCGATGCAGGAGATCGGGCTGACCCTGAAAAGCAAATACCCCGGCGTGCGGTTTACGGCCGTCGCGACCAGCAATCAACGACGGCAACTGCTGGAGCAGAACCAGATCCCCGGCTTCGCCTGCGAGTACTCCGTGGACACGGTCCGCCAGACCGCCGCGGCGGTGGACTTCTCCCTGGTCGCCAGCGGCAGCGCCACGCTGGAGGTGGCCTCCTCCGGCTGCCCGATGGTCGTCCTGTATCAGACGAATCGCGTGCTCTGGAAGCTGGTCGGACACCGGCTGGTCCACCCGAAGTTCTTCGCGCTGGTCAATCTGCTGGCCGACCGCGCGCTGGTCCCGGAATTCATGCCGTACTTCACCTCCATTGAGCCCATTGTGCAGAGGATTGACGGCTACCTGCAGGATCGCAGCTTGCTGACGTGGACCAGCAACGCTTTGATCGATATGGTCGAGCCGCTGACCCGCAAGAATGCGGGCGCGGAAGTGGCGCGGGTGGTTGTCGGGATGTTGTCATGAGTCACTCCCCACGCATCGCCCGGATCAACAAGGCCGCCACCTTCGCCTGTCTGGGGGCCCTCCTTTGCTGGGCCACGGGGCCGATCCTGATCAAGTACCTGACGGCCGACACGGACTCCTGGACGCAAAACGCTCTGCGCTATTCGGCCGCGTGCCTCTTCTGGCTGCCGTTCGTGGCGGTCACGGCGCGGCGCGGCGCCTTTCCCCAAAGGACGTGGCGTCGCGCCGTCGTGCCGTCGCTGGCCAACATCGCCATGCAGAGTTTGTGGGCGGCGGGCTTCTACTACCTCGCGCCCGCTTTCATGACCCTGCTGACCAGCACCTCGATCCTCTGGGTCACGAGTTTCTCTATGGTGTTCTTCCCGGAGGAAAGGTCCCTGATGCGCAGTCCCCGCTTCTGGCTGGGGCTGGGGCTGTCACTCACGGGTCTGTTGGGCGTCGTGTATTTCAAGGAGGATTTCACGACGATGGGTATGCGGATCGGGATTGTCATCGCCTTGGCGGAGGCGTTCGCGTGGGGCGTGTACGCGGTCTCCGTGAAAATTGCCCTGCGGGACATCGACTCGCGGACCGGTTTTTCCGTGATCAGCCTCTATACCACCGCCGGACTGTGGATTTGTGCCATTCTTCTGGGCCACCCGGGGCAAGCCCTGCACATGGGCATTTACCCCTGGACTGCCATTGTGGTGTCGGCCATCACCGCGATTGCCCTGGCCCACGTCCTCTTCTACGCGGCCATTCGACGGATCGGGGCGACCATTCCGATGCTCGTCGTCCTCTCGCTGCCGTTCCTCGTCTTCAGCATGTCGAGCGTCTTCTTCCACGAGCGGCTCAACGCCCTGCAACTACTTTCGGGCGTGGTTCTGCTACTGGGTTCCGCCTCTTCCATCTGGGCCCAACAGCACCTGCGGATCGCGCCGAGCCGTGGCACTGCCCAGGAGGTCCCGTCCCAGGCCACGGATTGAGATTGCTGCGCTGCTTCGCTCCGCGCGCAATGACATTGGTGCGATCCTGCTTACCCATTCTCATTCGGTTGGAGGCTCTTATGATTTACAGCCTTCTGGGCGGCCAATCGTGACAGACAGCTCGTCAAGGCCGACGGGAACCCGAGGCCCGTGCCACCATTGGCGCGGGCCTCGGCGTTTTTGCCGCCCTTATGCCTGGGGGGCACCAGATTAGGGAATTTCCTTAGTCATTTCTCATGAAAGTCCTTGTCATAATTGGGAGGTAGTGTGAAGGCAGCGACTTTGGCGAATTGGCCAAGTTGCCCTCTGTGTTAAAGGAGGCCCCCGGACGGGGCAAACGATGGGCACGGACCTGACTGTCAGGAAAGATGGGGGTATGCACCGGCTTCGTCCCAGCCGTCTGGCATGGTTGCCGATCCCTATTCTCCTGACGGCCCTGGGCGTATTCTGGGCTGCGGACTGGCAGGGGTCCCGTGAGTCGGTCTATCTCCTCCTGATCCTGAATCTCGTTTTCTCGCTGCTGGTGTGCCTGGTGGTCGGCTATCTGATCGCGCGGAGTTTTCTGGTCCGCAGCACGCCGGGACTATTGTTGCTGGGTTGCGGTGTGGTCATCTGGGGGCCGGCGGGGGTGGGGGCGACGGCGGCCGCCCGTGGCGACGCCAACACCAGCATCACCATCTATAATGCCTGCCTGTGGCTGTCCGCCCTGTGTCACTTGGCGGGTGTGTCTCTCTCGTTGCGGTCCAGGCGGCCCCTGTCACCACCGGTGGTGTGGCTACTGGCCGGCTACACCCACGCGGCCGGCGCTGTGGTATCGGTCATGCTCTTGGCACTGGCGGGCTGGATGCCGACCTTCCTTGTCGCAGAGCGGGGCGGGACGCCGGTGCGTCAGGTCGTGCAGGAAGCGCTGGCGCACGGAGGAGCTTACGATCTCGACTTCCGCATCATCCGAAGGGGTGGTGAAGAACGATATGTCCATTGCGAAGCCCAGACCATCTTGGACGCGGCAGGGCATCCGACGAAGGTGGACGGGGCCCTCCAGGATATCACCGAGCGCAAGCGGACCGAGGAACAATTGCGGCGGGCGCTGCAGGAGGCGCGACGGCGGTGTGCCGAGATTTCGGCCTTGATGACCTGCACCCGTGCGGTCTTGAAGTGTCAGGACCTCGTCTCGGCCACGCGCACGGTGTTCGACGCCTGTCGGGAACTGCGGGGAGCCCCCGCCGGATATGTCGCGCTCTTGACCCCGGAGGGGAAGGACAACGACGTGGTGTTCCTGAAAGCCGGGGAGCCGTGCTGCACGGGGGACCCAGCGCTGCCGATGCCGATCCGTGGATTACGGGGGGAGGCCTATCGCACGGGACAGGTGGTGTATGAGAACGACTTCGCCCATAGTCCCTGGGCCGCCTGGCTCCCACCCGGGCAGGCACGGCTGGAGAATGTCTTGTTGGCCCCCCTCGTGATTGACGGGCGTGCCATCGGCCTGCTCGGACTGGGAAACAAGCCAGGCGGGTTCACCGACCAGGATGCCACTCTGGCCGCCACCTTCGGCGAGCTGGCCGCCATCGCCCTGCGGAACAGCCGCACGCTGGACTCCTTGCGGGAGTTGAACGCCACACTGGAGGCGAAGGTCGCCCGGCGGACGACGGAATTGGAGCACCGGACCAGGCAGCTTCAGAAGCTGGCGGCCGAATTGTCCCGCCGGCATTCGGGGACTGGACGAAATCACCGACGGCGGCTTGCCTCGGGGACGGCCCACGCTCCTCTGCGGCGGGGCCGGCTCCGGCAAGACGCTCTTGGCGAGGGAGTTTATCGTCCGCGGCATCCGCGACTACGGCGAGCCGGGTGTTTTCGTTGCTTTCGAGGAAACTGCCGACGAACCGGCCCGAAACGTCAGCTCCCTGGGGGAAGAGATCCATACACTCCAAAGCGAGGAAGAGACGCGTCTGAGGACAGTGGCAGGCGAACAGGCTCAACGGGCCCGCGCACGCGGTACGGACGGAAACGGAGGTCTCAGAAAGAAAGGAGCCCAAGGCTATGTTGACAGACACGCGCGAGCGTAGAGGCAAGGCCCCCGGCCGCCGGTCTCGTACAGAGTCCGGCCCGTCGGAGTTGTGGGAGCTGCGGTTCTATGTGGCCGGGGCTACGTCGCGGGCGGTGGCGGCCCTGGAGAACCTCCAGAGGATCTGTGAGGAGTATCTGGCGGGCAAGTACGCGATTGAGGTCATTGACCTGTTGAAGAACCCGCAACTGGCACAGGGTGACCAGATTCTGGCCGTGCCTACCCTCGTGCGCAAGCTGCCCGTGCCCGTCCGCAAGATCATCGGAGACCTCTCCAACAAAGAACGGATCCTCGTGGGGCTGGACCTCAGACAACGATAGCGGGAAGGAGCCGGCATGACCAGACGATCTGCCACATACGATACGGCGCTGCTCGAGAAGGCGGCGCGCCAGGCCAAACGCCAGAAGTACATCCTGCGCCTGTATATTGCGGGCATGACACCCCGCTCGCGGGAGGCGCTCTGCACCGTGAGCGAGATCTGCCAGCAGGAGTTGGCGGGCCGTTGTGACTTGGAAGTGATCGATCTCTACCAACAGCCGACGCTGGCCCAGGGGGAGCAGATCGTCGCTGTCCCCACGCTGATCAAGAAGCTGCCCCTGCCCCTGCGCAGGTTCATCGGCAGCAGGGCGAACAAGGAGAAACTCCTGGTAGGATTAGAGCTGCGGCCGCAGGAACCATCAGAACGAAACTATGAGCGATAGCAACCGAGATTACCGCACCACGGCTCAAGGGATCGAGGAAAAAGAGGAACTGCGCCGACAGCTCGAAGAAGCCCAGCAGACGCTGGAGGCAATCCGCCACGGCGATGTCGATGCGCTGGTGGTGGCCGGCCCGCGCGGCGAACAGATCTACTCGCTCGCCGGGGTGGAACACATCTACCGGGTGATCGTCGAGACGATGAACGAGGCGGCCCTGACGGTGGACCCGAATGGGACGATCCTGTTCTGCAACCGGCGCTTCTGCGAGCTGATGAAGACCCCCATCCCGGGAGCGATGGGCCGCAAACTGACCGCGTTCGTCGCCGGGCCTCAGCAAACCCCTTTGCGGAAGCTCCTGGCCGACGCCCAGATCGCCCCGGTCCAGCGGCGTTTGATGCTGCGCGCCGCCGACGGCACGGCCGTGCCCGTTCAACTCTCCGCCAGCCTGCTCGAAACGGGCCACAGCCCGAGCCTCTGCTTGGTGGCCTCCGATCTGACGGAACTGGAAGCTTCTGCCAAATCGATTCGGGTCTTGCGCGAGAACCGGCAGGCGTTGGAGGAGAGCGAGCACCGCTACCGGGAACTCGTCCGCTGTGCGCCGGCGGGCATTTTTGAAATCGACTTCCGCCGCCGGCGGTTCCTCTCGATCAATGATGCGATGTGCTGGATCTGTGGGTACAGTCAGGAAGAGTTGCTGGCATTGGACCCGTTCGACCTCCTCGACGACGACAGTCGGGCCCGTTTCCAGGCTCGAATCGACCAGTGGCTCGCCGGGGAGGAGCCGGATCGGAATGTCGAGTACCGGGTGAGGACCAAGAAGGGCCGTATCCTCAATGTGCTCTTGAACACCACGTTCACCACGGACGAGGAGGGACGCCCCCTCGGCGCCACCGTCGTCGCCCATGACATCACCGCGCGCAAGCGGGCCGAGGACGCACTGCGCGACGCCAACGAGACTCTCCGGGCCCAGACGGAACAGTTGCAGACCGCCAATGACCTGCTCCAAGCCAAGCAACTGGAATTAGAGGATGCGAACGAAGACCTCGCAATGCAGGAACGGGACCTGCGGGACCATGCCGAGGCGCTGCAGACCAGCCAGGAACGTCTGGCCCTGGCTGCCAGTGGGGCCCGGATCGGGATGTATGAGTGGAACGTCGCCACGGGCGAGACGCTTTGGAGCGACCAGGTTGCACGTCTCCTGGGCTTGCGCACAACAACAACAACGGTCTCCCTACCCTACCATTATCAGGATTGGGCCGCGCGTGTCCACCCCGAGGATTTGCCGCGAGTGGAAGCCGAGCTACGCCGCTGCAGAGCCGAGCAAACGCCTCATGAGGCCGAATACCGAGTCGTCTGGCCCGACGGCAGCGTGCACTGGGTAGCTGACCGCGGCATCTTCCAGTACGAGTCCGATGGCCCGTGCGCGCGTATGCTCGGCATCCTCATGGACGTCACCGAGCGCAAGCAGGCCGAAGAGGCGTTGCGGGACAGCCAGGCCCTTGTGCACGCGGTGATGGATGGAAGTCCGGACCTCATCTACGTGAAGGATATTGACGGGCGCATCCTCATGGCCAATCCGGCGGCCTGTGAGGCCCTGGGTAGACCGGCAAAAGAGGTGATCGGCAAAAGCGCTCGCGAGTTCCACCGCGAGGACCTCGAGGTGGGACGTACCATCATGGAGAACGACCGGCGTATCATGGAGTCGGGAAAGACGGAAACCATCGAAGAACTCGGATCGAAGGGCCGGACCTACCTCTCCACGAAAGCGCCTTACCGCGATGCGGATGGTAACATCCTTGGCCTCCTTGGCATCTCCCACGATATCACCGAGCGCAAGCGAGCGGAGGAGGCGCTGAAGGAGAGCGAATTTCACCTGGCGCAGGCACAGCAGATGACCCACTTGGGGAGTTGGTCCTGGGACATCGCGGCGGGCCGCCTGTACTGGTCGGACGAAACCTACCGGTTGTACGGACTGCAACCGGGGGAATCGGTGCCTCGGCACGAGGATTTCCTGGGCTTCGTTCATCCCGAAGATCGGCCGCGGGTGGAGAAGGGCGTGCAGGAGGCGCGCGCGCGGGGCGGATCCTACCACCTCGACTTCCGCCTCGTCCGCCGGGGGGGCGAAGAACGATACGTTCATTGCGAAACGCAGACCATCTGCGACGCCCAGGGACATCCGACGAAGGCGGAGGGCGCCCTCCAGGACATCACGGAGCGCAAGCGGGCCGAGGAGGCGTTGCGCGAGTTGAACGCGACGCTGGAGAGTAAGGTCGCCCAACGGACGGCAGAACTGCAGCATCGGGCGAACCAACTCCGGAAGCTGACGCTCGAACTGTCTCAGGCGGAAGAGCGGGAGCGGCGGCGCGTCGCGGTGGTTTTGCACGAGGACTTGCAGCAGCAGATTGCCGGGGCCAAGTTCCATTTGCGCCTGCTCAATGGCCGTGACCAGCATGAGTCGCAGCACGACGTGGTGCAGAGGATCGACGAGATGCTCAAGGAGGCCATTGAGAAATCCCGTCGGCTGTCCCACGATCTCCGTCCCGCGGTGCTGCACATGAACGACCTGGCCGAAGTCCTGCAATGGCTGGCGAAGCAGGTGGGGGCCCGGCACGGCCTGACCGTGCACGTCGATGCCATGGGCGAGGCGGCTCTGCAATCGGAGTCGCTCACGCTGTTCCTGTTCCGGGCGGCCCAGGAGGTGCTGCTGAACGTGGTCAAGCATGCGCAGGTCAAGGAGGCTACCATCCGGGTGCGGCGCGCGGGACGACACGTGTGCCTCTGCATCTCGGACACAGGGTGCGGATTCGACCTGCGGGAACTCAAGGACACTGCCGGCTTCGGATTGCTGGGTATTCGCGAGCGCGTCGAGCTGGTCGGCGGCCGGATGAAGATCCGGAGTCTTCGGGATCGAGGCACCGCGGTCCGGATCGTCGTGCCGGACGCACCGGAGAACGGGAAAACCGCCCCATAGGGCGGAAATCCGAAGCACGAAATTCGACAACTCGGTTGCCCCGTGTCGTTCGGGCAATCCGAAACAAGCACGAATGTCCTAAGTCCAAAATTCGAAACGGGACCAGAGCCGGCGACAGCGTTTTAGTCATTGAGATTTGGGATTTGTTTCGGATTTCGGGTTTCGAGTTTCGAATTTGTGAAGCCTCCCGGCCCAATTCCTTGAATTCTGTTCCGATAACCACATTTGCGAAAAAAATCCGCCGATGATGTATGAAAGGGGCGGCTGGGCCATCTATATTGGTAGAAACCGACATGATCGACAGCACCATACAAAGTGAATCAGAATTGGTTGTCGCCGCGAGTGGCGGCGACAAAGAGGCCCTGCAGAGGCTCCTGAAGACCAACTGGGGGTGGCTTAAGGGGTTGGTTTACAGCGTCCTTGGGGGGGCGCAGGACCTGGATGACGTGATGCAGGAGGTGTGTCTGCGGGTCATCCAGAGCATCCGAACGTTGAGAGAGCCCGAGCGGTTTCGCGGTTGGCTGGCGGTTCTGGCGCGGCGGGAGGCAATCCGGCACGGCCAGAGCCGTCGGCCCAAGTTTATTCCGTTCGACGGGGCGACCGAGCCCGAGGGTGCGGGCGATACGGTGGACGATCCGTCGGCCGACCTCGAGAAACGGGAGTTGTGCGGGCGGGTGCTGAAGGCGGTCCTGGGACTGCCGGAAAAGTACCGGGAAGTGTTCCTCCTGGCCCACTCGGGCGAGTTGACCTATGCCCAGATGGCCGAGGTGTTGGAAGTTCCGATAACCACGATGCAAATCCGGCTGGTCCGGGCGCGACAGATGATTCGCGACCAGGTCGCCGGCAAGAGCGGGCGTGAGGTGCAGGAAAATGAGCGATACGCTTGATAAATTGGAAATCCTGATCGGCAAGTCTCTGGATGGCGAGCTGTCTCCCAAAGAGCGGTGCCTGCTGGAGAACGAGCTGCAGCAGAATAGTGATGCGAAGGAACTCTTCGAACAGATGCGGGTTCTGCAGGAGTGTAGTTGTGGGGTGGTCACTCATGCGATCCTCAGGCGGGGGGCAGACCCGGCAGACGTCTTCGAGCGCGCCTGGCAACAAGACAAGCGATCATTCTGGCGGCGTGTCGCCCAGCGGGTTCCGCGTCGCGAAGGAGCGCGGGTCGGGGCTCGGGCAGATGGCCATCTGCGTTTTGTTGCCGGAGTGGCGGCGGGATTGCTGCTGGGTCTGATTTTGAATTTCGTGTCCGTCGTGCGTACCAATACCGCGGGTGATGTGCCTCCGTGGCGTTCGCAATTTGCCAGAAACGTCCCCCCTGATGGGAATGGACAACTCGGGATGCTGCCGGCCTCGCTGCCGCAGGATCCCGTCCAGATCGACCCCTCGGTAGACTGGTATGTCTATACCGATCAGGCTGGCGAGCGGTGGCTCCTCGCGGGCACCCGGGAAGGAATAGTCCAGACGGTCGCCGAGCGCGGCGGTCTGTAACGAACGTGCCAAGGCCCCCGGAAACCCAGCGGGGGCTTTGCCATTGGTGGAATTCTGAGGGCGGGCGAGACCCGGTTCGTGGGAGGTCTCCCCGCGGAGGTAAGAGCGCCTCTCTTCGCCCCCCGCGCGGCGGGGCCCAGCCATGAAAGGAGACAAGAGCTATGAGAAAAGAAGCGGTTCTCTGGAGTTGCGTCGCTTTGCTGGTCTTTGGCGCGAGGTCGCGCGCGGAGGATCAGCGTCCCTATCTCGGCGTGATCCTGGATCCGGCGCCGCTGCCGGAATTGCTGACGAAGCACCTGCAACTGGAGCCGGGACAGGGGGTGCGCCTCGCGAACATCATGATTGGCGGCCCGGCGGAGAAGGCCGGCCTGGAACGGGATGACCTCATTATCGCGCTGCAGGGGGCCAAGGTCGTGAGCCAGGAGCGGTTCATCGAGGCCGTCCGCGGCGCCGGCGTGGGGACCGAGGTCACGCTGGAGGTGATCCACCTGGGCCAGCACAAAACCATCCACCCGAAGCTGGAGCCGGCGCCGGAGACGCAGAAGTGGAAGTACCCGCCGGAGCCGGAGGCCTTCACGCCGTGGCGTCCGGGGCGAGCCTTCAAGATCGGACCGGACGGCCGGGAATTGCTGGAAGTGCCGTTTGACAAGGTGCCCGACATCGGCAGGAGTTTCCGGCGGTTCTTCAAGGAAAGCTACACGTACCACGATGTGACGGATGGCGAAAGCTACACGATCACGATCGAAGGCGATCCGACGGACGAAGATTCCGAGTTGGTCGTTCAGGCCGGGGACAAGAAATACCCGGCGACCGTGGGCTCGATCGAGGCCCTGCCGGAGAAGTACCGCGAGTTGGCCCGAAAGGCCGTGGAAGACGCCCGCTCCCACGCCGAGAAGGGCGTGCACGTCCGGCGCTTCGCCTGGCCCGAGAGCTGGGGACCCGAGGCACGCCGCAAGTTCTTCGAGAGTCTTCCCCAGCCCGACCTGCAACGGCTCCTGGAGCAGAAGAATCAGGCCGTGGAGAAGCTTCAGAAGCAGATGGAACAATTGCAGCAGCGGGTGAAAGACATGGAAGAGCGGCTGCGGCAAAAGAGCGAGACGAGAAGGAACCGGAGTGCCGAGCCGCAGAGCCCCGCGCCGGCGGAATCGTCCCCGAAAGCCCCAATCTAACTACGACCAACCACCTCCTTCGGGGGATCGGCCCATCTCCGGGCCGGTCCCCTTTGGTTTTGGGGGGTGATACGGATTCGGAGAAATCCGTGTGTGCTATGGACTCTGTCATTCTGAAGCGACGCCGATGAACGCCGATCCCTTTTTTTCCCTTCTCGCCCTTCAAACGTGCCACTCTTCTAATCCTGCGGCGTAGCCGCAGGGGGCCGGATAGGCCGGCCCACACGCCGCTACTGACACCTTTCAGTCTCCCGCCGGCCACGCGCGGATTCTGGGAGTACATCCAATAATTCCGGGTAGGGTAACACCCCATAGAAGAGAGCCGGCGTATGGTATAACATAGGTCACACCGGCAGCGATTGTTATGATAAGCAGCGCGTCGGCCGGCAGTTCACGGCCCTGCATTGGGGGCGGTGATTTGGTGCACTACGATCATGGAAACGATGCAGAACATCCTGGTCTGGTGGAGCATCGGGAAGGGGAAAGACGATGAGCCTGCTCCCGGCAATGATCCTTTACCTGACCGTAGGCTGCGGAGAATGGTATCTCGCCTTGCGGCGTACCTTGGCGTGCACCCGGGGAGAGAAGACGGTTCTCATCTGCATTGTCTTTATCGAAAATCTCTTGGGATTGTGGGTACTATCGAATTTCATACGGACCAACAACTGGCTCCTGGCCGTATGCTATTCCGCCGGGGCCTCGGCGGGCGCCCTGATCGTGGCGATGAACCATCAGGAGAGGCCTGCCAAAACCACCCCCGCTCGCAGGCCCGTCGGCCGAGCGCGACGCCGCACCGGAAGCCAGCCTCGACTGCTCCTTTCCGGAATCTTGGAGCACGCATCGCAAGCACTGTCGCGCCGTCCGCACCTGTCTCTCCGCCGAGGCTTTGGGCATCTGGAAGACCCCGGCTGACACACGCGGTTGCTGCCGGGGCGAAAGTCGAACAACTCGGTGGCACTGGAGCCGGTCCATGGCACCGCCTCATCGAGGTCACGAAAGGGGAAGAGACCGGCGTCCGAACCGATCCTCACCCCGGGGAACTCCAACGGGATGGGGCTGTCAAAACCGGCGCGCAGGGCATCCTTGCGTGCTTCACCCATAGGGTGCTCCCCTTATGCACCGCTCGAGCGTGAGAATCGACCATATTCCAAGGGATGAGTGCAGCGGGCGCTACATAGAAACGAATGGATCATCTGGGAAATCCGGGCTTGGACAAGGCGGACGCCGCCGGGAAGGACTGAGGATGGAACGAAAAGGCATCGACAACGTACCCAACGAAGCGATGGAGGCCCGGAGGCGTGAGGTCAACTATGCCTCGAACACGAGGGCCGAAGAGCCGAGAGAGTACCGGAACGACAACAAGAGGTTCCCGTTGAAGGTGAACAGCTTCTCCAGTCTGGGCGAGCGGGTCCAGCGGGGCGGTGGCTATGGATACTGCCCCCACGGGAACAAGCATTCGGGAATGTAGCGGGGCTTTCCTGTTCTTCGGCACGCCTCATATCGTGGCGACTAAGGCCCTCAGCACGCCCGCTGGGGGACGTCCGCCTCTTGGGCGGCCAAATTTCGCCTCTGGGAAGCGTGATTTTGGCGCGCAAGACCTGATATAACCTGACATGGGAGTCGTCAGAGGCGGACACGCCGGCCGAACGTAGATCTCTCTCTCACCCCAGCCAAGATGCGACAATGCCTATGGAAGGAGTGGCGTACGACACGCACAACATAGAGGGAACCATGAGTGCTAAACTGCGTAAGCGCAAGAAACGCCAAGAGTGCCCCTTGACCCGTTGGTCCGACATTTCTGACTGCTATTACGAATACCTCCCTATCCTCAAGAGTCGCCGGGACAAGGACAAAGAACCTCGCGGGCTCTTCGGAGGCGATAGCCCCCGTCCGGCAGCGTGGCGGAAGAAAGATGCCAAGGAAGGAACTGGACCCCTGATGCCCAGCAACTACCGTGCCCTCCAATACGGTTGACAGTCGGCTGATGTGTTGGAGTCAGTGCAGCCCGGGACGACGGCGCCGTGGCCGAGGCGATGGATTATTCCTTCGCTTTGTGCTGACGCAGCAGGCTGATGGTGGAGGACGGTCTTTTCCAAGGCGGTGATGGATTCGCGATTCATTCCTGTGGCGCAAACAACCTCAGACGATTTCCACCAGCAGTATGTCGAAGGTCAAATCCTCTCCCGCCACCGGGTGGTTGGTGTCGATCGTGACGGTCCGTTCTGAAACGTCCAAAACCGTGAGGCACGCGGATCGTCCGTCGGTGTCGAGAGCCCGTAGCGTCTGCCCAACGTCGGGTTGTAGATCGGCAGCAAACGCTTCCTGACGGATGGTTGGCACGAGTTCCTCCCGGAGCTGCTCCAAGGCTTGCGCAAGCGGCATTCTGATGGTCTTGGCTTCATCCGGCTCCATGCCCACGATGGCCGCCTCAAACGCGGGGATTACCCTCTGCGCTCCGATCGTTAGTCTCGTGGGATCGCGGTCAATAGAGCTCGCGAATACGGTGCCGTCAGCAAGCCTGCCTTCATAGTGAACTCTCACCGTATCGCCGATTCTGGCTTGTGCCATTACGTCTCCTTTCACCTACCGGTCGACTTTCTACACCACCCCTCAGGGACAAGACGGTCCACCGCCCATGCCGCAGGCGGTGCGGCCGGTGGCTCTGGAAGCCGGGACCCACCGAAGCCATCGGAACCTCGCTGTATTGAGCAACTCAGGCGACCTTCAAGACCCTGTGGTAGATGTCGTTGACTCTCGCCGCCGAGTCCTCCCAGCGGAACTTGAGTACCTCCTTGTACCCGTTGGCACGAAGGGTCTCCTGCAGCGGCGGGTGTCGCAGGACGGCCACCATCTTGTTCGCCATCTCCTGGATATCCCAAAAATCCACCTTCAGGGCATTTTGCAGTGTTTCCGCGATGCCGCTCTGCTTGCTGATGAGCACGGGCACGTTGTTCCGGAGCGCCTCCAGCGGCGCCAGGCCAAACGGCTCGGAGACGGACGGCATCACATAGAGGTCGGCCATCCGGTAGGCTTTGTCCACCTCGGCCCCCCGCAGAAAGCGGGTGAAGAAGACTCGGTGCCCGATGCCGAGCCACGCCGCCAGCTCGATGGTCCCGCAGAGACGGTCGCCGTCACCGGCCATGATGAATTTGACGTTCTTCTCCTTCTCCAGGACTTGCTTGGCGGCATACAGGAAGTATTCGGGTCCTTTCTGCATGGTGATCCGGCCGAGAAACAGCACGACCTTGTCTCTCTGGGAAGGCCTGGCCGGCTGAGTGGGGGCTTGTGCGGCGTCGGGAGGGTCAATTCCATTGTATACGACCTCGACTTTCTCGGGCGGCACCGCGTAGCGGCTGACGACGATATTACGCGTGTAGTTGCTGACGGCGATCACCTTCGCGGCCGCATGCATACCCTGCCGTTCGATATCGTATACGCATTGATTGACATGCTCGCCACTACGATCGAATTCGGTCGAGTGAACCTGTACGACCAGGGGTTTGCGGCTGCAGGCCGCCACCGCAATCCCGGCCGGGAAGGTCATCCAGTCGTGAGCATGGATGATATCGAATTCCTCAGATTGGGCGATTTTCGCCGTTCGCATCGCATAACGCTGGACTTCTTCGCCGATGTTGGGACCGTAAGGAGCGGGGTTGCCCGACGGTTCCTCAGACGGCTCGGTTGCGACCGCTGGGATCACACGTGGCGCGGATGGGGCAGAGGAGCCGAACCGGCCATAGGGGGTGAGACTCGAGGAGACCGCTCGGAATCGGACATTGGGGAATTCCTGTTCCCGGGGCGCAGAGCTCCCGCCGCCGGCCGTGGGGGCGCCCCCGACGAACCGGACCGGCTTCATTCTGGGCAAGACGAAGGTGACCTGCATTCCCAGGTGGTCCATCGCCTTAGTCAGTCCGTAACAAGCGGTGCCGAGCCCGCCGCTGATGAAGGGCGGGAACTCCCAGCCGAGCATAAGGGTCTTGATGTTCATGGCTACCCGATCATTTGAAGACTCGCCAAGGCAGCGAACCTGTCCTCTACAAACTCGAACCGATCGTCAAGTCCAGGGATTGTGAAGACGCCTCCCCGGCGCGCTACTCAACTCCCAGCTCGGCTTTCAGTTGCGCCTCCGCTTCACGCCAATTCTCTTCATCCCGATTGGAGGAGCGTCCCCGGTCCAGCCAGATAGTCCTGGCCCGCTCGGCGATCAAGTCATGGGTCAGTACTACGGCCTGAAGGGCGGGGCGTAGTTTCAGGATGGTGGTGTCCTGCTTCATCTTCTCGGTATTCGCACCGCGAAGTGGAATGACATTTCTGCTACTGGCTTGAACCTCGTTGCCCACGGTCCGAGTGGCGTTTCCGTCGGTAGTCCTGCGTGTCTTCATAAATCCTCCTTCTTGCCCCTATGAAGGGCATTCCTGGATATGATCCTGTTCCAATCCGTTCTTGCCTGTGCCATCGCTTTTCCCTTGCCTCCGGAACCCTGCCGGGAACACCGAGAGCAGCGCGGACGGCCTCGTTTCTGGCTGGCAGGCCCACAAATCCCCATCCCCTGGATGCATCCCCGTGACGGGGCCTCACCACGTCCGCTGTCTCTACCCGCCCACACGACTCCAAGACGTTGCGGAGATCGTTCCCCGTCCTATCACGGGGCAGGTTCCCGACACAGATGTCCCTTCCGTGCCCCTTTCATTTGTATCGAACACTTGTCTTTGGCGTGCGTGCCAAACCAAGAGATATGATTCGCAAGACGGGTCTTGAGGCTGGGGATGCTATCGACGGCGAACGATCATGCTTCAAGGCTTCATCAGGCAATCCTTCCGAATCCGGAATCACGCTGATACGCACGATCATAGTGCCCTCCGGGGCATATGCAAGAGTTTTTTATGTTTTGTCTCCAAAATATTCTTAATTCCTCCCCCGGCGAGAAACGAGAAAGGGTGGAGGCGCATCGGCGGTCCCCAGATTTGCAGGTTTCGGGGTGATGGCAGCTCCTCGCAAAGCGGATTGCGGTCCGCCAGGAGGACGCCCTTGCGCGTCAGGCTTCACGGGGCCGGCCGTCAAATCAGCAATTAGCGGGCGATTGACGGGTATGGCTGCTTTCGAAGAACGGGGTCTGTTCCGCGCTATTCCTAAGATCCGTCTCTTGTCATCTTGGCAAGGGTTCGGTGCCCTTGTCCAGGATTCGGACATATTGGTCGTAGTCGGTAAGACAGAGGGTAACAACAGTCTCCGGCCTACCGCCTACTGACTGCTGGGCAACCGCTGATGAACGCCGAGGAACGCGGATTTCCGATTCAGGACGGAAAACCTTGTCACCCCGGACTCTGATCCGGGGCGGGAACTGACAACTGCAAACTGCTTCTACGACACGGATTCACGCGTGATGAACACGGATTTCCTCCAGAAAATGCACCCGCCACCGCCACGTCTCCCTCCCAAATTAGTGTCGCGGTAGGGACCGCCCTTGCGGGCGGCCCCCTGCACAGATCCGTACGTGAAGCATTACCTCATACGGCTCTTACCTCGGGTCTCGGACGATCAGCCGCTGTTGCGAGGACGAAGGCGTTGTCCCGCTGCGCTGCTTCTCGTACGCCCTGCCATCCGCGACCACGCTTGCCCGGCGCTGAGTCCGGGACGTGCCCGGCTGGCAGGTCGTTTCCCTTGGTCGGCCCCCTTCCCTCCCCAGGCTCCGCCGCCGAGGGGTCGGCTTTGTTCGCCGGCTTCTGCGGTACGAGGGAACCGTCCGACTCCCCGAAGACGTGCCTGCCCGCCGTGCGGCCCAGGGCCTTCTCGGGCCGTTCCGCTCCGCGGTCTGCCGGAGAGGCATTCGACGCAGCGGAAGCCTTCGGGGTCTCCCGGGTTCCGTGCAGAGAGTTTCCACGCAGGCCCAGGGTCTTAGCCCAAGTTACGCAGTTGCGGGCCTTTCCTTAAGATTTCCGAGTCAGAATCATCGTTTTTGGAGTACCTGTGGGCTTTTGGCTTTCGAGAGCCGATGTAGTGAAGACCTACTATGGGG
>CAYHAJ010000074.1:0-8073 GCA_964354535.1 uncultured Pirellulales bacterium | reverse complement strand
ACCGTCCGGGCCTGCGGCAAGGTGCTGGCGCGTCCACGCAGAGGAATTTGGGCTTTTCACGGTTCGGTTCCTGACCCTCGGAGCTTCACGCTCGCCGCGTGAAGCCGACTTTTGTCGCAGGCGTCAAACAAAGCCAATTTGCAGAGGGTCACATGGATGCTAATGCTTTGCGGACAAAAGAGTTATGGCGGTTCTGGGCGGATCTGCGGCCGTGCAAAACAAAGCCAATTTGAAGAGGAGTTTCAAGTGTGAAGTGAGAGAACCGGACGCCAGTTCCGCCGGGTCTTTCCGCTTCAAACGTCCCCCTTCAAACTCCGGCCGAGCCATCGGGCGAAACAAGACGCGCCCGACAAAAGTAGGAATCGGGCGAATCGATCCTTGATATTCGCTCAGAAACGCGGGTCGATGCCCGAGTCGGGGACTTTTGTCGCAGGCGTCAAACAAAGCCAATTTGGGGCCGGGAGTCCCCTGTGGCCCGCTCCGGCGGGTGCGCGAGGGTCGCATGCGAAACAAAGCCAATTTCGGCGGGCGCGCAGGATCGGCCGAAATTGGCGTATATACTTACGATGGTATGGGAATATTGTAGTTCTCCTACCGGAAATGTGTCGTAGCGAGGTTGACAGCCCCTCGACATGAGCCTATACTACGAATACGGATGTTTGGCGCCGGGCGGGTTCAGATCAGGCCAGAGCGGTCGGCCATTCACAAGGCACAGGATCTTGGAGGGCATCACGGAAACGAAAGGGCAAGATCTGTGAGTCGCAGAAATGCCTTTACATTGATCGAGCTTCTCGTCGTCATCGCCATCATCGCCATTTTGATGGCCATCCTGATGCCCACTCTCCACCGGGCGCGCGAGCAGGGCAAGCGGGTGGCCTGCCTGAGCAATCTCAAGCAACTGGCCCTCTCGTGGAACCTCTACGCCGACGACTACGAGGGCCGGATGGTCAACGCCAACACGGGCACCTCGGCTCCGACCGTCCGCGGGGAGAAGGGCTGCTGGGTCTACTGGTCGGATCCGTCCTCGGCCACAGAAGCGCAACGCCGTCTGAGAATTATGGATGGTCTGCTCTATCGGTATTGTCCCAACACCAACCTCTATAGGTGCCCGACGGGGATCCGGGGCGAGGTCGTCACGTATTCCATCCCGGACGCTCTGAACGGCTACTATTCTATTTCCGGGGCCAAGGAGCAGATCAAGACCCTGCGTACCCAGATTCGGAGCCCGAGCCAGCAGATCGTATTCCTGGATGAGGGCCGGCTCAGTCCCTCCAGTTGGACCATCTGGTATGACCAGGAGCGCTGGTGGGACCAGATTACCGCCCGACATGGCGACGGCACGAACTTCGCTTTTGCGGACGGTCACAGCGAGTATTGGAAATGGAAGGACCCGCGCACGCTCGCCGTGGCGAAGGCGGATTACACCCTGTGGCAAAACAGCGGCCGCAACGGCGCGGAATCGGCCCAGATCGGCAACGAAGACCTGCAGCGCGTCCAGCGGGGCGTCTTCGGCAAACTCGGGTACGTGCCGCCCATCTGTGTCGGCGGCGTCTGTCGCGTGCCGGGAGCCCCGGACGACGGCACCCGCGGATGGTAGAGGAGTCCCCCGCTGGATCGGGTGCGGCAGAATCGACGAGGGCCGCCCTCGTTGCCAGGCGGGACAGCGGACGGGGGAGGTTGTCCAACAACAGGAGAAATACTGTAGACATTGTGTCTCATCGGGCAGCGGTTTGACATCTGGGTCCGGCTAAAAGGAGGCTTATTGTGAGAAGATTCTCAACTCTGGCATTCGCGCTCGCGGTGCTGGCGGTAACCACCGTCGCCACCAAGGCACAAATCCAAAATGTCCTGTTGGAACAGCACACGGGAACGTGGTGCGGCTGGTGCCCCGATGGAACGGTCATGATGGATGAGATTCTCAAGTCCTACAGCAGCCAGGTCATCGGCGTGAAGATCCACAACGAGGATGCCATGGCGCTTCCCGAGGAGACCATCATCGGGAACGCCCTGGGACTGCCTGGATTCCCCACCGGGTCCGTGGACCGCCGGAGCTTTGGAGGCACCGTGTTTTTGGACCGGGGGGATTGGAAGTCGACCTGCCAAGCGCGCATGCAGCAGCCGGCCAAAGCAGAAGTCGATTGTTTCTATACGCTGAATAGAACCACGCGCGTCGTCCGCGTCGAGGTGATCGCCAATATCGCCGAAGACATGGATTTCCCGCTCAAGTTCAACGCCTTCGTGGTGGAGGATGATGTGACCGGGGCGGGCTCCACCTACGACCAGAAGAACTATCTCGCCGGGCGGCCCGGCTTCGAGGGTAGTCCTTATTATACCCAGCCGAGCGTGCTGGTCGGATACCATCACATGAAGGTCGTGCGCCAGATGCTGGGCGGCGCTTGGGGTGTGGCCGGGGGGCGCATGCCCTCGGTGGGCGCCAAAGCAGGCGGGCGCTATTCGTACACCTTTGTGGCCACGATGAACACGAAGTGGAACCTGGACAAGCTGTGGTTCGTGGGGCTCCTCCAAGCGGATGCGCCCGACAACAGGGAGATCATCAACAGTGCCGTGGCGATCAAAGACGGCGCGCCCCTGAATCGGATCGTCGACGCGAACGTGCCGGCCTTCGCCGGCGTCGCCTCCGGCTCCGAGCGCGTCAACGCGTACATCCTGGAAAACATGACCGACAAGGAGCAGACGTATGCTGTCGTGTTGACCACGACGAGCAGAACGCCCACTGATTGGTCGGCGCGCTTCACCATGGGTGCGACCGAGTTGACCGGCTCCCGCGTCGCTCGCGCCACCGGCCAAGTGGTGGTGCCGCCCGGTGCCACGGTCCCGCTGTCGTTGACCTTGAAGACGGGAGCCACGCGGGGAATCGGGGACGCCAAAGTGGCGCTCGATTTGCAGGGGACACCGACGATCAAGAGGTCCCGAACCGTCTCCGGGATCTGCCAGGAAGTTCAACATCTGCTGTTGGAGACCGGGTCCCAGTATTCTCTGCGCCCCTACCTCAGCGGCACCACTGGCGAGGATGCGGTGACGTTGGATCCCAGCGAGTACCTGGCGGTGGCCGATCAATTGCCCAAGGTCAATTTGGTCATTTGGAACAAGGGCGCGCGGGAGGGCGTATCGGCCACGGAAATGGCCGCGATCAAGAGCCCGCGTAAGGTGAATCATTTCCTCTGCGGCGACGGGATCATCCGCAATCTGAACTTGTCCCAGAATCTCAGTTACTTCGGTCTGCAATGGATGGGCTGGAATTCCGAGGGAGCATCTTCGGGCGTCGTGTGGCTTTCCGGCCAAGCAGAGGATGTGATCACCGGGAGTCTGGAGGGCCCCTTCGCGGGCAACCTGATCTACTATTTGATCAACATGGTCAAGATCACAGACCCCCTGCATGTGTTCCCGATCCTGCACTTCCAGGCGGATGGATCCGCAAGAACCGGCACCGCCACCAATTCCGTGGTGGCGCAGGACACGATTTTTGGCGTCCGCTCCACCAGGAACAATACCAAGACCGTCCTTCTCGGCATAACGCCCTATGTGCTCGGGGACCAAGAGATCCGGCGAACGCTGGTCAGGAACATCCTCGACTGGTTGACCCAATGAGGCAGGCGCGGAAGAGCTCAACGATGGGGCTTTCCCCGGGGGAGGATAGGAAGCGGAGAAGCGGGGCCCCTGCGGCCGGAGAGGCATTCGGGCCCGAGTGCATTGGGCTCACTGGCAACAATGATCTGTCCCTGTTCCGTAGTCGGCGTACACGGGGTGTCGTCGGATACTGGCGCGGCTCGTTTCGTCCGTTTGTAGTGGGAATCCGGGGCCGCATCTTCATTTATCATTTAACGCTTGACGGCCTGCGGTTCCGCCCGGTGTTCTCATCAGCGGGAATCGGGCGACACCAGACTCAATTCGGGGCCGTAAAAAGTGAGATGTCCCCAGCAGCAGGGTGGCAGATTTGACATTCAATGCTGAATCTGCAAACATAGCTGCAAGGAGTCTGGTCATGGTGCCATGCCAACGATGGATGACGTCGCGGTACCTTGCCGCGTGTTCTTGGGTGCTCGGCCTGGCTGCTATAGCCACCGCCGAAGTCCTGTATGTGGATGGACGCCTGGGCCAAGACCACCAGAGGGGGACCGAGTCCCAGCCCGTGAAGACACTGAGCCAGGCGGTCCAGAGGATCGATGAGTCCCCCGCGCCCGGGCCGACGACGATCAAGGTGGCACCCGGCGTGTACTGCATGGACCGGGCCGTGCTCCTTGAGAATCGGCGCAACTACACGGAGCAAGACCGCCTGACCATCGAGGCCGGGGTGCTACCAGACGATCCGAATTGGAGTCCGGTGCTGATGCCCGTGCTTCTTTCGGTCGAAGACCCGCGCCAGAGCGGAAATCCCACGGGCCGGACAGAGACCTACAGTGTCGTGATAAAAATCAGTCATGTCACAATCCGCGGCCTGAAATTCCTCGGCAATCCGTTGCCCAATAACTGGCATTGCTGTATCGGTCGCATCGCAAAAGGGTTGGACGATCTGCTGGTGACGCAGTGCCTGTTCGTAGGCAATCCGGCGGGCCTGGACATCTACTGCGCGGCCCTGGCGACCGGGGACCGGTTCCAAGTCGACCACAACGTCTTTCAGCACTGCGGCGCGTGCGTCGTATTCTGGGATGGCCCGGACGGCATGGGCGGCAAGCAGTGCGCCATGCGCTATTGCCTGGTCGAGGGAGCCTCCCTCGCGGGCATCTGGACTTGCCGGACCAGAGACGATTTGGAGTTTCACCACAACGTGGTCACGGGCAGTGAATACTTCTGGATGCGAAAGGCAGGCGACTCGATCCGGTACCGATTGCGGGATTGTGTCGTGACCGACACGAAGCACTACTCCGGCTACGGCGTGGAAAGCGGCCCGACTGGCCCCACCGGCCCGGAGGTCACGTATGAAGAACACAACGTCCTCCGGCAGGGCCGGGTGATCCTGGAACCCGATAAGCGCTCCCGGAATTACCTCCATGTCGTGCCTGGCACCCTGGGAAGCGACCTGGGTGCCGGGCTGTTCCGGCCGAAACCATAGGCCGCACCATCGGCCCGTGGCCAGGCCATGGGGACCACATCAAGTGTACTGCCCTCGGAATTGAAGTGGCGAGGGTCAGTGAAGTGGGGAGAGGCAGCCGCTATTCTTAGCTTTAAGGCGTCTGCGGTCCCTCTGCGCGGATGTCTACTTGGTCGTTGATCCAGGCAACAGCCATTGCAGCTTCTGATACAGCTCGCGCCCCACCCAGGCGTCCGTCGCCGCGTATTCGATCTGCGCCTGCGTCAAGGTGGCCTGGGCCCAGTTGGACGTCTGGGAATGTTTGGACACCCGGAATCCCAGCAACAGCGTGGCCAGCCCACGCAGGCCATGATGCGTATAACCGGCCCGCCTGGCCAGTTCTCCCACGTCCACAAATCCGGCGGGTTTGAACGAGGCCAACTTCTTCAATTCCTGCACATCCCGATCCCAGGCGACGCCCGCCTTAATGATCCCGGGATTGGCCAGCAGCCGACATAAAGCCCGGGACAAACGGCACTGCTGTAATTGAAAGATGTAGGCCGCTTGTTCCCCGGCCAATTGCAGGACCGCCGGCGGGTAGCTCTGCCCCACGCGAAACGTGGGCCGTGTTTCCGTGTCAAACCCCAGGACCTTCTCCTTTTCTAACTGCCGGACCGCCGGCTCGATTTCTTCGGAGCTGCGAATCACATGGATGGGTCCTGGATATTTTTGAATCGGATGCGCATTGATCTGCTCCCTGGTCATCCGCGGCCAGGCGGCGTCCGAAGAGACGTCCAATTCCTTGGCTATATTCCGCTCTGTCATTGTTGCATTCGTCATCCACTGTCGGAGATTCGTTCCGCCTTTCCTTGGGGGCCATACCATCCCAGCCATCGATCAAGGTCTGCCCCCTTGTGTGGGTCCAGTGTCTATGAGAGGAATCCACCATCGTGTACTCCGTTGAGCACTGGCGGATGCGACCTGAGATAACCAGCCTGCGGACACAGTCCAGCAAAGCCTACCGAGGTCGCATCGTCCAACCTGCGGTGGGGCCGGTAGTCATTGTAATCCATCCGCTCACGCTCCACCACGCATTTCCTCCAGGATCATCCTCCCAGAGACCGGGAACGGTCTTAAAGCGGTCAAAAGGATTTGCACAGCCCCGGTCTATCTGATAAAGTCCTGCTGGCGGTATCGGTACAGAAGATTTTCTATCAGGCGACCCTGAGAAAAGGATGATCCTATGGCGAAGCGACTGTCGAATAGGCAACGAATTGACCGGATGGCCGAGGAAGCTTCGATCAAGGCCGAGGAAAAGGAACCGAAACCAGAGGTGCGAAAGGCGTCCCGCTCCA
This sequence comes from uncultured Pirellulales bacterium, assembly GCA_964354535.1. Lineage (GTDB taxonomy): Bacteria > Planctomycetota > Phycisphaerae > Sedimentisphaerales > Anaerobacaceae > PLanc-01. Next base: position 1,689 of record CAYHAJ010000074.1, on the reverse strand, counting down.
GAAAGACCGCGTCAAAACCGCAGCGGATGAAATTCATTTGGAGCGTCGTTGATGCGAATTCCAAGGAGATTGCCTCTTTCCCTTACCCGGGGAAAGGCGAGGCGGAGGCACGAGCCGCTGAGCTGTCCGAGAAGACGGGCAAGGCGCATACCGTGAACTGCGTCCGCGTGCTCATGGCGGATGATGAATAGGAAGGGCACGGGGGAGGGAATCGGGGGACATCATGAAAGCGCCGGTCAAAGCCGGCAGAGAGTCGCGGATGCAAGAGCCGCACAAGAAAGGGATAGCAGACCATCTTGACCCTGAGTCATGCGCCGATGCGGGCAACCGCATGGGTGAAGCGTTGACAGGGGCACACGCAGGCCAGCCATGGAGCTCCGAAATCACCTCCCCTGGCGTGCCGACCTTGTAAGGTGAAAGGGAAGGCCACATCCGAGACGACGACAAATGCCAGCCGCCCCGGAACGCCACGGGAAGAGCGGGGTCGCGTCTTAAACGGGAAGAGCGGCGGGAAGAGCGGGGTCGCGGGAAGAGCGGGGTCGCGTCTTAAATATTCACTATTCGTTTGGAAATGACCAGACAACCGCGGGGGCACGGGACGGTGTCAGGTACATCTTCCGGAAGAAGTCCGTGCCCATCCGGCGTGAATCCGTGCCCCAAGAGCAGTTGTCAGTAGTGTATCCGTTGCCGGTTGTCAGTTGACGGTTCCCAGTCCGCAGGGATTGGAGCCGCCTGCGGCCGTGAAGAGGCGGTAGCCGGTAGGCGGTCCGTCCTCTCTCCTCTGTCCTCCGTCCTCTGCCTGCTGTCCTCCGCCTTCCCCTCCGTGGTCTCCGTGCCCTCCGTGGTGAAAAAGCAGTTCTCAGTTGTCCGTTCCCGGTTCCCAGTGCAGATTGCCGCGCTTCGCTCGCAATGACATGATCTGCGAAGATCGGCGAAATCGGCGGATAAGAAAGCAGTTGTCGGTTCGGACTTATCTGGACGGGCGAAAGATTTTTCGCCCCTACGGCCTGCCGTGGCTGGGGTAGGCCGGCGTGAAAATTTCTGCCGTATTTTTGGTTGTTGCACAACATACATGCGTCGAGAAACGTCTATATAAAAGCGCGGTCGCCGGCGGAGGCGGCCGCAGGAAGACTACCTCGCGCAGAGACGCGGAGGCGCAGAGGTCAATAGGACCGCGCCGGTCTGTCCCGTCCGGCGTCGCTGGGCCTGTGTGCGAGAAGGCAGGAATCTGACCGGCATAGTAGGAATTCGATTCCTTCGCCTCTGCTTGTCCCCTCGTGCCGTGAGACGGTATCCGGTAGTCAGTAGTCGGTGGGAAGATGGTTGAGAAAACAAAGCCAATTTGGGCGGGCAAGCGACGACCGCGTCCCTCCCAGCCTGAGGTCCAGAGGGCCGTTGTACAAACAAAGCCAATTTGCCCCTGGACCGGCAGGAAGGGGATGGGCCACCAGGGTCGCCAAGGCCCCTGCTGCCGGGGCAATCGCGCGAAACAAAGCCAATTCCTCGATTGCAGATTTCGGATTTCGGATTGCGGATTGGAGACAGATCTGGAGACTGTAGCAGGGTTGCAGAGAAAAATGAGCGAAAGTCGTCCGCCAACAACAGAGAAAGCCTCTGTCTCGCAGGCTTTCGGCCACCACGGCACGACCCAGCAACGGGCCTGTGATTCTCAGCGGCATTGTGCTGATG
>CAYHAJ010000073.1:0-12065 GCA_964354535.1 uncultured Pirellulales bacterium | reverse complement strand
CGATCTCTTTCGGGGTGAAATCGTGGATTTCAGGGCCACGAAGGCCGGTTGGTGGCCCGAAACCCCATGTAGTGGAGATTTCTGAAAAGGCCTTTTTTGACCCCGCCGTGCAGGTTCCGGTCCCGAATCCGCGAAGTCGGGTTAGGGTGCATGGAGGCTCTTCGTTGGGATCGTCATCCTTCGCGCATGAGGTACACAGACTCGGCTTGGCGATGAGATCCGGATTGACCTCCGTCCCATCATCGTCATAGAAGTGAATCGGCTTCTCATCCATCTCAACCTCACGTCTTCGGTCTCGAACGGCTGCTCTTCACTCAATTCGCAGCCCTGTCCTGCGTATGAATGAGAAAAGCAAATGAGGATGGTCCTGCACGCCTCTCAACTCACTGGTCAAAGTCCGCCGCAACTCAGGTAGATCAAACGGAGTGTAGTTGGGCAGACGGGCATACTTGACGTACGACCACACGCTGTCCACCGGGTTGAGCTCGGGTGCGTGTGGAGGAAACGTCTCGGTGACAATGCCGTCCATGGCAGAGAGGTAGCCTTGGACAGGTTCTGCGAGGTGTATGCGAACAGAGTCCCAAATGATCGTATTCGGACCTTTCACCCGTTTGGAGAGAATCCGGAGGAAGGCAGCGATGGATTCCCCATGGAAGTTGGCGTTGTCCGGCAGCAACTGAAAAGTGAGGCGAACTCGCTTGTACCCGGGACTCAGCGTGATTGCACCGATTACAGAGATTCGAGCGTGCGGGTCGGTTACCTTGTCCACGGGCGCGTGTCCACGAGGTGCATAGGTTCGGCGGAGAGTAGGGGCCAGCATGAACCCGGATTCATCGATGAATGTCAAGTGCGCAAGTCGATCACGCGCTTGGGCTGCTATACGAGGAAACTCCTCTGCCTTCCATCGTGCAATTTCATCGTCGTCCCGCTCACGCAGTTGGAGTCGGGGTTTCTGGAGCGACCAGTTGAGTTGCTCAGTCAGCATAGCGCGTACTGTAGGAATGCATAAACCAACCCCGAGACTCTTCTTTATGAGTTGTGCAACTCGCTTGGCGGTCCACAGGTTGTTTGCCCAGCCGTGTGCGGTCGCGCCCTGCGACAGCAAGGACTCAAGCCTTGTCAACTGGTCCCGGCTCAATTTCAGGTGGCGCCCAGCACCGGGATTGCGAGCCCGCTCAGGCTGGTCGCTCTGAAGTTGGGCATCCAGTTCCCTTTGTCCCCGGCAGATGGTTCTCTGACTGAGTCCCGTGATGAGAGACACAAGTGTCGCACCTCCCCGGCCAATGCGTCTCGACTCAAATGCAGCAACCCATCGTCGGTGTCTTTCGTTCAGTCGGCTGAGAAGGAGATTGAAGTCGCCATGCAACTTTTTGTCTGGATGGTCCTCCTGTTGCAGACAGTGAGGGCACTGACACAAATGTATGGGGCGATCATCCTTTTTCATCTTTGCACCTCAATCAAAGTTGAACCTTGCAGTCTTGCTCCCCGCCTGCAGGACCGAATCAGCTCCTCCACTATGGCCATGCGCGGCGGTCAGCCTGCAACATCCATATGTCTATACTTGATCCTGCCGCAATAGCTCGACCGCATCGCATTCTGTGAGGCGATGAGCAACTCAACGCTTGGCACGTCAGGGCCGTGTCGCAATTTCGACTGTGTCATGTCATGGTTCCTCACAGGACTGACGAGGCGTGCCCGGCACAAAGTGTCCGCTACAGGAGTAGTATATACCCGAATCGTCCTTCCATGTAAATCCATGTCCACGAGCGACTGTGTGTGACCAGATTTCGTGGGGGCCTGCCATTTCTGGCCCGTTTTTGAGGGAGCGGGCCGCAAAAACCAGCCATTCCCACGAAACTTAGTCACACACGAGCGACTCAGGTGCACTGACCGATTCGCTTCCTACATTGAACGGTGCGAAGCGCAGCGAGGCGTCTGGACTACGACTGGGAGGCATTCACCACAAAATGGTCCAATCCAGTTGTGCAATCGAGATCCGTTGCTTGCTCTGGATTACAGGGGGCACCATCCCTGCAATCACCGAACGGTATGTGCGCCCAAACGAAAACCGGTCGATTCGTATGAGGCGGACCCTCAGCACAGCTTTCTGTGGGATTTCGTGAGGCAGCGCTGTAACATGAGGCTGCGGTGCGCAACTGAATCCGTGCAATGGTCGCGATTATGGCAAAACCTGTTGAGCACACGGCCTATGATGATCTGGTGGTCCTGGCGAAGACCCAGACGGGAGCATTGGGAAAGCTCTACGAGCTGTATTACGACCGGATCTTTCGCTTTTGCGTGCATCGGCTTTTCAACCGGACGACGGCCGAGGATGTGACGTCGTCGGTGTTTCTGACGGTGGCGCGGACGATCCGGGAGTTCAAGGGCAGCACCGAGCGGGACTTTCGCAGTTGGATTTACACCATCGCGGCCAACCAGGCCAACGCCCACATCCGCAAGACCGTGCGACGCAAGCGACTGATGAACAATGTCACGGTCCCTGAGGGATCGGACGAAGAGGATGCGGCCGGGTGGTCCCGCTTGGACTGGCCGACGCTGCACGCGGCGATTCAGGAACTCAAGCCGGAACACCAGACCATTCTGACGCTGCGGTTCTTTGAGAATATGGATTACGACGAGATCGGACGGGTCGTGGATGCCCGGCCCGCGACGATCCGCGTTACGCTGCACCGGACGCTCCGGCGACTTCAGGAAGTCCTGCGGGGCGATTTGGGTGGAGAATAGCACATGTTCGAAAGCGAACACGATTTTCGAAGACTTGTTAATGGTCTCAAGATCGACGACCGGCCGAATCCGGTCCATCGCGAGCGGCTGCGCCGGCAGATGCTGCAAGCGTTCGAGCAAGCCGGTCGAGTAGGGTGCGTATCACGCACCATTCCACCGTTGGCACAAGGCGGTGCGTGGTACGCACCCTACAGACTGGCAATCGCGGCGGCGATTCTGATCGCGGTGGGAATCGGGGCCTGGAGCCTCGTTGGCCGGGGTCCGGTGACGCTCCGCCAGGTCCGGGTGGCCACACAGAAGGCGCCGTGGCTGTACGCGGTGGTCAGTCGCTACCAGAATGGAGAAGTCCGTACCGAGCGGCACTGGTACAATTTCGTAGCCCAGAAGGCCTTCGCGGTGATCGATGACGGCAGCATCGTGGGTTGGGACTATGGCGCCGGGTTGAAGAGACTCTCTTACAGTCCGCGGATCAAGGCCTTAATGATGTCCGACCTCTCCACTCCCGGCGTGGGCGTCGATTCGACGGAGAATCTTCTGAACGTGTTTGCGGTCTTCGCCACCCAGGACAAGATGAGCGGATCGACCTGGCAATATGATGGCAAGACGGTTCGGGCCTTTGCGGTCGAGAAGGCGGAAACAGGCCTGACCATTGACGAGAGTTCCCCAACGCGCTCCGGCGCGGCCGGAGTCCTCAAGAGGCCCGTGAGTCTGCTCAAGGCGACCCTCGTGGCGGATCCCCAGACGCGGCGCATCGTCGCGGCCAGTGTCGAGTACCAGGCCGGCGCCGGCAGTGTACTGGCCCGCGAGGAGTGGGTCATGAGCTATCCGCCGTCCGGGCCCGCGAGTGTGTACGACCTCGGGGTGCCTGCCTCGGCGCCGACGGTCGATACGCGGCGCCAGCGGATCGGCACGCCGGGCGAGGAGCCGACGCCTATCGCCACACCCGCGCCGACGAGCGGTTTCCAATTGGTGCCTGTGGAGGTCCGGTTGCCCAAACCGATGTTCATGGGTACGCCCCAGGATGCCCGGCTGCCGAACCTGGAACGGCCGCGCGGCGGTCTGCGGCCGCCGTTCCTGGCGCCGGTGGGCACGACGAACGTGGCTCTCGGCAAGCCGGTCTCGTCGAGTGAGGAGCCGGTCATCGGCAGCCTCGCCGCGATCACCGACGGCGACAAGGAGGCCACCGAAGGCAGCTTCGTGGAGCTGAGCCCGGGACCGCAGCAGGTGACGATCGATCTGCAGGAGCGGTGCGATGTCTATGCTGTGGTTGTGTGGCATTATCACCGTTGGCCGCGCGCGTATCTCGATGTGGTCGTACAGGTCTCCGATGACCCGGCATTCAAGAGGGGCGTCAAGACGATCTTCAACAACGACAACGACGACTCTCTCGGTCTCGGCGCCGGCAAGGACCTCTATTATGTCGAGACCTATGAGGGCAAGCTGATGGAGGGCAAAGGGGCCCAGGGTCGGTACGTGCGGCTGTTCAGCAATGGCAACACGCGCGACGACCTCAACCACTACATCGAAGTCGAGGTCTACGGGCGACCGCTGCGATAGATCAAGAACGATTACGCGAATGCCGGGTGGCAGCGTCAAGGCCGAAGGCCTTGGCGATGGCTCTTTCGAATGATCATATGACCATCGCCAAGCTGCGCTTGACGCTGCCACCCGGAGATGACCCAGACGATGAATGAGCGGAGAACCAAACCATGAGACACGGACAGAGTATGCGCGGGTGTAGGTTGGTGATAACCGTCTTTCTGGTGCTAAGCCTGATCGGGGGCGTCCTATCCGGTACGATGGCAGGCGTCTCGGAGGGGCAATTACAGGTCCTCAAGGTCGCTGATGTGACCTTCGAGCTGGTGCGGATCCCGGCGGGTCGCTTCCCGATGGGATCGACGACGGGCGATCCGGATGAGAAGCCGATGCATGAAGTCCGGATCGGCCATGACTCTTATATGGGCCGGACGGAGGTGACGGTCCGGCAGTTTCGTGCCTTCGTGGAAGCGACCGGATACAAGACGGACGCCGAACAGGTGGGCTGGGCCAATACGTGCCCGCAGCCCGGCTTGCATCCCAATGAGCGCGGCCTCCACTGGCGCCGGCCCGGCTTCGAGCTGAGTGACGACCAGCCGGCTGTGGTGGTCAGTTGGAACGATGCGATGGCGTTTTGCCGGTGGCTCAGCGCGCAGACCGGCCGGAATGTCCGCCTGCCCACCGAGGCCGAGTGGGAATATGCCGCCCGTGCCGGGGGCGGGGAGGATTCTTCCGGTCGTCTGGATGATGCGGCCTGGCACGAAGGGAACGCTTCCGAGGGTGCTCATCCTATCGGCACGAAGCAGCCCAACCCCCGGGGGCCTGTGCGACATGCAGGGCAACGCCTGGGAATGGTGTCTGGATGTCTGGCGTCCGGATTATCGTGAGGCCGCACCGGACGGCCGGGCCGAGGCGCACGATCCGGTCGTGCCGCAGGTCGTCTGGCGTTATGTGCAGCGCGGCGGGTCCTGGTTCAGTCCGATCCGGCAACTGTCACTCTCCTACCGCGCCCGCTACCTGAACCACTTCTCCAGGCCCGACACCGGCTTTCGCATCGTTCTCGAACCGGTAGTCGGTAGTCCGTATTCGGTAGTCGATGAGGACAATCGCGGTGTCCACGCCCAACCGGCTACTGACTACGGACTACCGACTACGGTCCGCACCGATCCGGCGACGGGTCACACCATCCTGACGGTACACGGAGCACGGTTTGAATTCGCTCGGGTTCTCGCCGGGGAGTTCCTGATGGGCGGTACGGATGGGATCGAGAAACCTGCGCATGGAGTGCGGATCGGCTACGATTTTGAAATGGGCACCACCGAGGTCACCATCGGGCAGTTCCGTGCCTTCCTCCAGGCCACGGGTTACCCCACCGATGGCGAAAAAGTGGGCGTAAGCTGGTCGCGGGGCCCGGACACGGATTGGCAGAGCGAAGACGCGGTAGATTGGTGCCAGGCGACCCGCGATCAGTCGGACAATCATCCGGCGATCTTCATAAGCTGGTACGACGCGATGGCCTTCTGTCACTGGCTGTCCCAAGAGACGGGTCAGGAGATCCGCCTGCCCAGTGAAGCGGAATGGGAGCTCGCCTGCCGGGCGGGCACGACGGGCCTCTACGCGGGCGAACTGCGCGACATGGGCTGGTACCAGTACAATGCATGCAACCGCACCCATCCGGTCGCGCAGAAGCAGCCGAACGCCTGGGGACTCTATGACATGCACGGCAACGTCTGGGAGTGGTGTCTCGATTTCTTCCAACCCAACTACGAGGGCGCGCCGGCCGACGGGCGGCCCCGCTCGGAGGTCGAGCGCGCGTCGGACGTAGTCTCGCGCGGCGGCTCCTTCCGCAATCCGCCGGGTTGGGTGGCCTCCGGCTGCCGCATGGGCAGTTTCCCCGATTGCAGCCACGGCAACAACGGCTTCCGCCTCGTCCGGGTCCTGAAGGATGGCGTCGCGAGCGACTACACCGCGCGGAAAGCCGAAGCAAACACACCGACATCTGCCCCGGCCGAAATGGCCAAGTTGGTTCCGGTCGAGACGAAGTTCCCCAAGCGCGTCTTTATCGGGACGCCAGCGGACCTACGCGCGCCACGGACCAGGCCGGTCCAGAGAGAAGCGGGACCACCTTTCCTCGCTCCGGCGAGCACGAAGAACGTCGCCCTCGGCAAACCGGTGTTGGCCAGCGACCCGGAGCCGGTCATCGGCGAGCTGGAGATGATCACGGACGGGGACAAGGAAGCTGCGGAGGGCAGCTATGTCAAGCTGGGTCCGCTGCTGCAGCATGTCACCATCGACTTGCAGGCCCGGCACGAAATCTACGGCATCCGCGTCTGGCATTACCATCAGGAGCCGCGGGTGTACTTCGATGTGATCATCCAGATCGCCGAGGACCGGGATTTTACGGCGGGCGTGAAGACGATCTTCAACAACGACATGGACAACTCCGCGGGTCTGGGTGTCGGCACGGACCTGCACTATGTCGATACTCACTTCGGCGAACTATTCGATGCCCGAGGCACCGCCGGCCGGTTTGTCCGTCTCTATAGCTCCGGCAATACCAGCAATGACCAGAACGACTACACCGAGGTGGAGGTTTATGCGCGGCCCGTGCCAGACACCGCTAAGCTCGTGCCGTTGAAGGTTGACCTGCCCCGCCCAATGTTTGTCGGGATCCCCAGTGGCTGCTTTCATCTCCCCAATCTGGAAAAGCCTCTCGGCAAACCGCGTCCACCTTTGCTGGTGCCGCCCGGGACGACGAATGTCGCGTTCGGAAAATCCGTGGTGTGTAGCTCTGGCGAGCCGCTCAGGGGCACGTTGTGCATGGTCACCGACGGTGACAAAGAGGCAGGCGACCTCAGCGTAGTGGAACTCGGTCCTTCCTTGCAGCACGTGACGATAGACTTGGAGAAAGACCACACGATCCATGCTGTCTTGGTCTGGCATTGGCATCGCCAGCCGCGCATATATTCTGACGTGGTCGTGCAGATCTCGGGCAATTCGGCCTTCACGGCAGGTGCAACGACCGTCTTCAATAACGATTTGGACAACTCCGCCGGCCTGGGTGTCGGAAAAGACCTGCAGTATCTCGAGACCTATGAAGGCAAGCTCATTGACGCCAAGGGTGTCCACGGGCGATACGTTCGGCTCTACAGCAACGGCAACACGAGCAACGACAGGAACCAGTACCTCGAGGTGGAGGTCTACGGCAAGCCGCTGGGGGGATGATCCCGTCGGAAGCGCGCGTGGGAGTGAGATCATGGACAGGCGATATAATATGTTCCGGATGGGGGGCCGAATCTGTGCCGGACTGATGCTGACGGTGTTCTGCAGCGGAATCGGGCAAGGCGCCTCGCAGGTCCGGCCGGAGCGGGACATTCTGCGATTCGACGTTGACGGCGTGATATTCGAGCTGGTGCGGATTCCGGCGGGGACGTTTCTCATGGGCTCGGAGGGTGGCGACGGCGATGAGCGACCCGTCCATGAGGTGGATATTGCGGACGACTTCTACATGGGCAAGACTGAAGTGACGGTCCGGCAGTTTCGTGCCTTCGTGGAGGCTACGGGGTACCAGACCGTGGCCCAGCGCCTGGACGGCGCCTGGCACATGCCCGCGCCCGACCAGAGGAAATGGACCCGCGGGTGCGATTGGCGCAGCCCCCCGTTCGCACAGAAGGACGATTACCCCGCCGTGTGTCTGAGCTACCTCGATGCCAGCGCGTTCTGTGCGTGGCTCTCGGCGCGGAGCGGTCAACCGATCCGTCTTCCGACTGAAGCCGAATGGGAGTACGCCTGTCGCGCCGGCAGGAAGGGCGACGATGCGGCTGAACTGGGGGCGATGGCTTGGTCTGCCGATGATCGTGTCGAACATCCCCATCCCGTCGCACAGAAAGCGGCCAATGCCTGGGGCCTTTATGACATGCTCGGCAACGTAGCCGAATGGTGCGAGGATTCTTACCATTGGCGCTACCAGGAAGCGCCCACCGATGGCAGTGCGAATCTCATATCTGATGTCCCTGCCAAGGCGGCGGTCCGTCGGGTGCTGCGCGGCGGCTCGTGGTGTACGCCCTCGACCTCTTGCCGACCTTCGTTTCGATGCCCCGCGCAACAAGCTCTGCGTGCGACCGACACGGGCTTTCGCATCGTTCGGTCCGGCCGCTCCGCCCCACCGTCTATCGTCGGCCAGGACCAGCGCCGGGTAGTGGCCCGGTCCGTACAAAATGCTCCGGCCCGGCTGGCTCTGCACGTGGAGGGCGTGACGTTTGATTTCGCTCGTATCGCTCCCGGACGCTTCACGATGGGAAGTCCGCACCATTACGTGGACGAATACAACTGGACCTATGAGATGCCGGCCCGGGAGGTGACCATCGGATATCCTTACTATATGGGCGTCACGGAAGTCACCGTGGAGCAGTTTCGTCTGTTCGTCGAGCAGACGGGCTATGTCACGGATGCCGAGAAGCCGGGCCGGGCCTACGTGCCGGACGAGAAAGGCTGGCATTTCGAATTACTCCTCGACTGGCGGAACCCCGGCTACCTGCAGACCGACCGCGAGCCCGTCGTTTGCCTGAGTTGGTACGACGCCATCGCGTTCTGTCAGTGGGCCAGCGCCAGGACTGGGCACAACATCCGCCTGCCCAGTGAGGCCGAATGGGAGTATGCCTGTCGGGCCGGCACGACAGGTGACCACGCGGGCACTCTCGGCGAGATGGGCTGGTACGCGTGGAACAGCGCCGGGCGGACCCACCCGGTCGCTCAGAAGAAGCCCAATGCCTGGGGGCTCTACGACATGCATGGCAACGCTTGGGAGTGGGTCCAGGATATGTACCATCGTGATGGTTCCCACGCGCCGACCGACGGTTCCGCCTGGTGCGATACGCCGGAGGTGGACCCGCGGGGCATTACGCGCGGAGGCTCGTTCTACAATCCCGAGTGGCTGTGCCGCTCCTACATCCGCATGCAGACGCCATTAGGGCACGTGGTCCACGTCAACAACGGTCTTCGGCTCGTGTGCGACGTATCGGAACCTCGAAACTGAACCTGTTCGATAAGATCTCCTTGTATGTCATTGCGAGTCGCGAAGCGGCTTCGCGACTCGCAATGACATAAGCACGCCCTGCCACGCGACTTCGCGTTTGCTCTGTGCAGCGAATGCCAGGTGCTTGACGGCCGCAGGACGCGGGGCTATGGTGGTCGCCATGGGACATTGCGACACCAAGGCAACGACGCGTAGAGAATTCATAGCGGGTGGGGCGGCGGCCGCCTCGGTGCTGTGGGGCACCGGCGGGTCGGGCGTTTCTTGCTCGGCCGCAGGTGTGTCCAACGCGCAACGGGTCCGGATCACCGGTGTTAAAACGGTGGAGGTCCGGGATGTACCGACGGGCAAGGGACTCGTGCTGCCCTGGGACCCCAAGAAGATCCCGCAGGACACGCGGGACTATGTCATCACACAATTCCTCACGGATCAGGGTGCGATCGGCACGACGATGGACGGGGACTACAAGCTGCCGGCCGGGATTGCCAGGACGGTCCAGGAACGGGCGGAAGCTTACTTCATCGGCAAGGACCCTTTCGATATCGAGGCGCACAACACGGAGTTCTTCCAGAAGCAGAAGGCCCCGGTGCGGCTGTTCTTCCTGGAAATCGGGCTGTGGGACATCATCGGCAAGATCTGCGGCCAGCCGCTGTACAAGCTGTGGGGCGCGCGCTCGTCCAAAGTAAGGCCCTACGCCGCGACGGTGCACTTCAGTAAGACGGCCCAGGAGCGGGCCCAAGACGCCCTGAAGTTCTACGAGTTGGGCTTCCGTGCAATCAAGATTCGGTTCCACCATGAAAACCCCGCCGATGATCTGGCTCTGGCCGCCACAGTGAAAAAGGCGGTCGGAGACAAGATGGATGTTATGGTCGATGCGAACCAGGCAGGTAAGAGAAAAGGGGACCCGCCGCCGGTGTGGGACTACGACCGTGCCCTGATGATGGCCAAAGAGCTCGATGCCATGGGCGTGTACTGGCTGGAAGAGCCATTGAATCGCACGGCCTATGACGATCTGGCTCGCATCCGGCGGCAACTCAATCACCTGCACCTGGCCGGCGGCGAAGGCAATGTCGGCCTCGATCAATATCGAGAGATTCTGACCAAGGGTGCTTACAGCTATATTCAGCCCGATCCGGTGGTCTCCGGTCCGATCTCCGTGGTACGGAAAATCGCCCACATGGCGGAGGCGTTTGGCGTGCTGTTCGGTCCTCATCACGGCAAGAGCGGCGTGGGCATGATGGCGAGCCTCCACATGCAGTGCGCCGCCGGCAATTCGGGATACCTTGAGTACATGTACGATCCCGGCTTTTGGAATCCCGAAGGGTTCCAGGCCGGTTTCGCCCGGCCTTATCCCATCGACAAAGAAGGATATGTCCACGCGCCCGCGGCACCGGGTCTCGGCATCGAGTGGGATCGGGACTTCCTGCGAAGGCACAAACTGGAGGCAGTATGAAACGACGCGAATTCATCAGGGCCGCGGCGATCACGGCGGCTGTCGGGCTCAAATCTCCCGTGACAGGGGCTCAAAAGCAAGACGGGCCAAAGGCGATGCCGCACCATGTGCTGGGCAAGGCCGGCGTTGAGGTGAGCATCCTCGCGCTGGGCGGCGTCATCGGCATGCAACTGCCACCGACGGATAAGCACGACCCGACCGCCATCGCCGAGACGGCGCTCGATCTGGGCATCACCTATTTCGACACGGCGCCGGGCTACAACAAAGGACAATCGGAGACCAACTACGGCCAGGTGCTTGCACGGCGCCGCAAGGAGGTCTTTCTGGCGTGTAAGACCGGAGATCGCTCGTATGACGGCACGATGCGCAGCGTCGAGCAGAGTCTCAAGCGTCTGCGCACCGACCATCTCGACCTGCTGCAAATCCACGGCGTCACCGCCAAGGATGATCCGGTGACCTGGGGCAGACCCATCGGCGTTGTGACCGCGTTGCACAAGCTGCGCGAGCAGAAGGTGACCCGCTTCATCGGCGTCACGGGACATGATAACGCCGAGATGCTGCGCCGCGCGATCGAGATGTATGAGTTCGACACGCTGCTGACGACGCTGAATCCCACCAGCAACCGCCGGCCCTTTCGCGAGGAGTTGCTGCCTGTCGCCAACCGCAAGAAGATGGGCGTGATCGCCATGAAAGTTATGGGCGGCGGCAACGGCTGCTTGGTCACGGGCAACCCATTCAAGAATCGCCTGCTGCCCTACCACGACGAGACCTCCCACCAGGTGGCTGCTGCGTCGCTGATCCGCTACACCCTGGGCCTGCCGATCTCGGTCGCGGTGATTGGCGTCGACTCCGTCGATGAATTGAAGGCGAATATCGCGGTGGTGAAGGAGGCCAACTTCATGACGGCCGCGGAGCAGCAGGAGTTGGAGAAGGTGGTAGGCTAAGAACTGAGGCCCGATACGTTTTGACGGACGAAAACGATAATCCAGTTCCGTTGAGTGCCGGGTGCCACGCCCAAGCGCACAGACTGTGTCACAATTCGGCACGAGCACGAGCCTGGTTCTCCTCGAGGGCCAGCGGCCTGCGATGTTCGCCGCGCCGACACGCGGGCCGGTACGGCTCATGTCCGGTCATGACTCGCGTTCGACCTACACTCGTGGCCTCGGGCGAGAGGGTACAGACCCCCGGCGCACCGCTTTTTTACAGGGCCGCGAGCTTGGCCACCAAGCCGGCCACGCCAAACAACCCGAGGAGCCGGGCCATATTGAAGCAACTGGCTAGCAACGACATCTCCGCCCG
>CAYHAJ010000072.1:0-18591 GCA_964354535.1 uncultured Pirellulales bacterium | reverse complement strand
CGTTGGCCAACTCGATGTTGATCGTCGGCCGCAGCGGACTCTGCTGCTTGATCTTCAGCCCGGTCACGCCAAACACCTCGTTGGGGATCGCCGTGATCCCTAGCGGCCCGATGCGGATCGCCTGGAGCTTCAATTCACGCGTGGGCGGCATCTCGCTCAGGAGGGCCGTTTCTCGGGCGTAGACCTCGGGCACGTTGCGCGGCTTCTCGCCCGCAAGCCCGGCAAGCAACTGCTTGGCCTTGGCGACTTCTTCCGGGCTGGGCATACGCACGGGCAAGGTGAGCAGCTCTTCCTCGACGACCAAGGGCACCCAATCGTAGTATTCGATCGTCTTGTAGGCCTGGTAGGCGGCCTGGGCGACGTCTTCACCCACTGTGAAACGATCGAACTTCCGCGGCGGGTTGACGAAGTCGCAGCAATTGGCGTCGCCGCTGGTGCCGTTGGACATCATCGCCACGAAGGGCGGGTTGGCGCCCTGGGCGTCGATCAGCCGCGTGATCTTCTCGCAGAAGACACCGAAGTAATCGGCCGAGACCGCGGGGCTGCCGGCGTAGTGTGTCGAGTAATTCGCCAGGAGGGCAATCGGCCGCCCGTCAGGCGACTGTATCGACAGGACGGTGACGTCCGGATCGACCGGTCCCAGCCGCTGGACGGCGTTGGGGTTGAGGTACCCCGGGTTCATCTGGGCCTGGTCGTTCTGCGTTCCGCTGAACGGATTGGTCAGCGCTGTGCCGGGTCTCATCAGGTAGCGACGGCAGAAGACGTTCTTCGGGTCCTGGCTTACCGCCCAGCCGATCCGCGCCGGGGCAAGATTCTGGTAGGCCAGCTTGATCCCTTCGGCGATCCGGCCCGGCAGATACCGGGCGTACCGGTCGTCGCGGTCGGTCCCCAGGCACGGAGCCACCGAGGGAGCGGAATGCGTGTGCGTGGCGGAGATCAGCATTCGCCCGGTGGGAATTCCGGTCGCCGCGCGGGCCGCCTTCTTGGCCTCGTCCAGCAGCGCTCGGGGGATCATACAGCTATCGACAACCGCCAGCGCGATCCGCGTCGTCCCGTCGTGGAGCACCAAGCACCGCGCATGCAGCGGATCGACCGCGCGGTCGGCGGTCCGCTCGCTCACGCCGCCGTTGACGAGGACGGGGAATTCCCGGGGCGTGATGTCGATGGCCAAGGCGCCGGCGCGAAAGACCCTCGCAGACTCGCCCACCGTCGAGGCCTCGGCGGCTTTGAGCCTGGTATCTGCCCAACCGGCAGCAAGGGTGGCGGCGGCCGAACCGAGAAACGTCCTCCTGGTCGGATCCGTGCTCATGAGTGATCCTCCTTTCGCGGAAATAGAACGATTGCATGGCGCAGCGGTCCGGATGACCCACGAATCGATTGTATGGTTTCGGCCGCCAGGAGCAAGACCCAGGGAGCACAGATTTCCCGCTCTGGCCCGGATTTGACGCGCGGGGGTGCGCCAGGGCAGGGGGAAGGCTGGGCTGTTGTCCAAGAGAGATGTTCGGTACAATAGGCGCCAAAGACTGCCTGCTTGTGCGGTATCAGACATCAGAGAGGCTCGCATGATTTCGAATTTGTCCCGCCGGAGAATGATGCAGGTGGCAGGGGCGGCCGCCCTGTCGCTACCGGGTTGCGTGAGCCGGCGTGGGACCCGCAATCGTCCTCCCAATTTCGCTCTGATCATCGCGGATGATATGGCCTGGGACGGCTGTGGTGCGTATGGACACCCAACCGTGCGCACTCCCAACCTCGACAGATTAGCGGCCGAGGGTCTGCGTTTCACGAATGCCTTTGTGACTACGAGTTCATGCAGTCCGAGTCGCGCGAGCCTCATCACGGGCCGCTATCCTCACAATACGGATGCCGAGCAGTTGCACTGGGCGCTTCCCGCGGAGCAGGTAACCTTCGTCGAGTTGTTGAAAGCCGCGGGCTACTGGACCGCGGCGGCGGGCAAATGGCATCTGGGCGAGGCGGTCAAGAATCGATTTGACGTGGTCCACGAGGCGGATGCCGCGGGCTTTCAACTACCTTCCGGGTCGTCGGCCCAACGACCGACGATGATCGCCCCCGAGAAGAGTGGTTGCGAGCGCTGGATCTCGACTTTGCGGAGTCGCCCCAGAGACCGCCCGTTCTTCCTGTGGCTCGCCGCCCTGGACCCACACCGCGACTACGAAGAGGGAGTCATTTCGGTACCACACCGGCCGGAGGATGTGCGGGTACCTCCCTATTTGCCGGATGTGCCCGAGGTGCGACGGGAGTTGGCGCTCTACTATGACGAGATCACCCGGCTCGACGGATACGTAGGACAGGTACTCGATGAGCTTGCAGAACAGGGGGTTGCGGATAGTACGTTGGTCCTGTTCCTCAGCGACAATGGTCGGCCCTTCCCTCGCGACAAGACCACTCTGTACGACGGCGGGATCAAGACCCCCCTGATTGTCCGGTGGCCTGCGGGCGTCAAGGCCAACGGCGTCTGTAAGCAACTGGTCAGTTCCGTGGACATCGCTCCAACGATCCTGCAATTGGCAGGAGTGAAGACTCCGCCGTCGTTTCAAGGGCGGGATTTCAGCGCACTACTGACCGACCCGGCCCAGAGGATGCGAGAGTATATCTTCGCCGAGCATCATTGGCATGACTATGAGGACCTCGGCCGAGCCGTGCGCTCGCGGCGCTTCAAGTACATCCGCAATGACTATCCCGACCTGCCGGCAACGCCGCCTGCGGATGTGAACCGAAGTCCCACGTGCCGGATCATGCGCCATTTATGGGCCCAGGGCAAGTTGCCCGAGCACCAGTCGGCGTGTTTCAGAAAGCCGCGTCCGGCCGAAGAACTGTACGACGTCGCGAACGATCCCCACGAGCTGCGCAATCTCGCTGGAGACATCAACTACGCCGCGGTGCTGGATGAGCATAGACTGGCTTTGGCGGATTGGTCGCAGCGTACCGGCTACCAGATTCCCAAGACACGAACCCCCGACGAATTCGACCGCGAGACCGGAGCACCATTGCGAAACCGTATTCGCCCCCGGCCTTCGAAGAAAGAGCTGCAAGAAGGGCCACGTTCAGGAGAAGAACCATGACGGAAACACATAATTCGGCCAGGGCCATGCATGTGGCCGCGGCCCTCAATGCCGTGCTGCTCTCGACAGTATTTGCCCAGGGGCAAAAGGAAGTCGTGACCTTTGCGCAGTACCTGCGAGACAGCGCTGTATCGAAAAGTGTCATCGACACATTCTTGAATGGGAATTCCTGGGCTCAGTTTGATGGTGAGCTTGGGTACATTCTGGGCAACTACATGCCCCGCGACGGCATGGATAGAAGCATGACCCTTTCCACCACCCAGGCCAACGGTCAGCGGACCTCGTTTCTGTACGTGAACAGGCCGTGCCGGATCAATACCTATGGGGATAGCTTCACGCAGTGCCATCAGGTCAGTGACGGAGAGACGTGGCAGGAGTATCTGGCGGCTCATTTGGGCGAACCAATCCGCAATTTTGGCATGGGAGGTTATGGCGTCTATCAGACCTACCGGCGCATGCGTCGGGAAGAGCAGTGCGAGCACGCCGCCAAGTATGTGATCTTCTACGTCTGGGGCGATGACCACATACGAAGTCTGCTGCGGTGTCGGCACGCGTCTTTCTATCGCTGGTGGAATCATCAGGGTGGAAAAATGTTTCACAACAACTTCTGGCCTTATGTCGAGATGGACCTCACCACGGGCCGGTGGGTGGAGAGAGAGAACTTGCTTCCCACGCGTGAATCTCTGTACAAGATGACGGATGCCGACTGGATGTACGAGAATTTGAAGGACGATCTCGCGCTGCAGATGTATGTCTTCGCCCAAGGACTTGTCAGTGATATCGACATAGAAGCGGTCGGTCAACTCGCCCGGCGCTTGGAGCTGCCGCCCGCCGAGTCGCCCTTGCCGTCGAAAGACCTGCGCGGGTATGTCCGGCACGTCCTGGACAAGTACAGTCTGGCTGCCACGAAATATATTCTGGCCAAGGCCGGTGAATTCGTCGGTCAGCACGGGAAGAAGCTTCTCGTGGTGCTGTTCGACCCAGGTCGAGTGCTGCCGCAACTCGTGGAGGGGCGCGCCCGTTACGATCAAGAGATCGTCGACTTCCTGCGGGCCAACGGCTTCACGCACTTTGACATGAATGTCGTCCATGCCGAGGACTTCAAGTGCTTTCGCCTGACCTACGAGCAGTATCGGCGGCGCTATTTCATCGGACACTACAACCCGGGCGGCAATCACTTCTTTGCCTTTGCGATCAAGGATACCATCGTCAACTGGCTGGATCCCAAGCCCATCACCTACCGACCGGGTGACGACAGTATGATTCAGTTCAAGGGTTACTTGCGTGAGTAAGTGGCGTCCGTCCCATTCCTTCGCGGGGACCTGCTCTACTCGTCGGCGAACGCCACTTCGTAGTAGAACGTCTTGTCGCGGCCGGTGTCGAGCGCGAACGAGCCGTCGGTAACCGTGACGCTTTGTCCCTCCACGCGCCGGCCTTCATGGCTCAGCGGGTAGACGGCGGCGATCCGGCGGCCGCGGATGGTGAAGGCGGCCTTGACGGGCTCGAGCAGGGTGGGGGCCTTGCCGTTGCTGACGGTGGATTTGTCAATGAAATAGCTGAAACCCTGGTTGCCCTGGCGCGCCAGGGCGGTCACCAGGGCGCCTCGGCAGTTCTCCAGCGTCCGGTCGGGTTCCAGCGCGGTCAGGAAGATGGAGGCGAACTGCGCCGCGGGCGTGATCGTGACGCTGCCGCAGGCCAGCGGCGTCCCGGTATGGAAACCGACGGCGGCTTTGGTGCCCGGCGTATTGACGGTGAAGAAGCCGCGGCCGCGGTAGTCCCACGCGAGTTGACCTGTGTTGGAGAGGATAACGCCGTTCTGGTCGAACCGGGTCATATCGGGCAAGGTGGACTGCGCGGGCTTATCACCGGTGAACTGCACGCCGATGCGCCCGGCGGCCAGCGCGGCGGCAGGCACGGTCGAGGTAAGGGTCTTTTCGTCGCCGCGCACACCCGATTGTGCGACCCGGTCCTCGAAGTCGAACGTGCCGGTGGCGAGCGCCTCATCGCTCACCCGGCGCACGGAGATGACCTCGCCCCTCCTGATGTCACCGCGGTAGATCATGCGCGCCAAGGCGGGGTACTGGCCCAGGTTCGCCGGCGTATCAACGTTCCAGATGTCGTAACCATCTCCCTCGCGGCCCCCTGTCAGCGGCCGCATCGCGAGCAGCCCAGCGCCGCGGCCGCCGGCGGTGATGCGCGTCTCGGACTGGAACTGCCACGAGGCGTCCCAATCCTGTAGCCCCAGACCATAAACCGCCATGAGGGCCGGCCCTTCCGCGGCATACAACGCAGGCCAGACGTGGATCCACTCCGAGACGCTGAAAGGATGATCGAGAACTCGCTGCAGGCCGGTGCCGAGGTAGCCTGAGCCGGGCTTCGCGAGCATGCTGTTCTCCACGCCCGAGAAGTAGTTGTGGCGGTCCACGAGACCCACCATCGCATCGCTCTTGAGGTTACAATAGTGCGGCAGCATCGCGGGCGACTGCCAGGGTGAGCCGATGATGGGGCCCTGGTAGCCGGTGGTGCGGATGGCCTTTACGAGCTTGGTGTAGAAGCGGTTCTGCGTCTCGTGGAGGAAGGCACAGTTGTCGAGCAGACGCGTGCGGTTGCCGCCGGTCTGCTGGGGCAGATTCGCCGAGCCGGCAAACCAGGGATCGTACTGGATGGCAAGGTTGCGCCGGTCCAGGGACTCGCCGTCTTTGAGCGTGTTTCCCCAGGCAGCTTTAAGCTTCTCCTGCGCGCCGTACCGGGCCTTCAGCCAGTCCGCAAAGCGTCCCTCCAATTGCCTGGCGTACGTCGGGCAGGCGGGGTACACCGTCTTCATGTAGCCCCAGAGGATGTTGTCCTCGTTCTGGATCTCCACGGCGGCCAGCGCCGGGTCCCGGGCATAGGTCTTGCCGGTATGGGGGTTCGGGTGGGTCAGGAGATTGGTGTACATCTCGACCAGGAGGTCCTGAATGTCCTCGGCGTAGTTGATCAGCCCGTAGGCGTTCTTGAGTTTGGCGACCTCCTCGTACGCCAGCAGGCGGTCCTTGTTGCCCGGTCCCACATGGAAGCCGAAGAATGGCGAGAAAGTATAATAGACCCCGTTGGCGGTCAGGGCTGCCGTGAAGTAGTCCATCCGCGCCAGCCCGTCGGGATTGAGCCTGGTGCCATCGTTGCGGTCGCCGACGCCGCGTTCCAGGAACTTGTGGAAGCGGACGCAGTTGATCCCGTATCGGGCGAAGCGGGCGGCCGTGAAGTCGGCCTCGCCTCGGGGCGGATTGGTGGTCTCGTAGCAGAGGTTCGTGCCCCAGAACTTGACGCGGGCGCCGTCGGCAAACTCGAAATGGTCGCCGACGATCTTGACGTGGCCGTGGGCGCCGGCCGGCTTGGGCAGCCAATTCTCCAGGCTGATGACACTGCCGCCAAGGTCGGCGACCGACTGCAGGGGATACCAGTCGGGACCCGCCGGGGTGGTGTTCAGGGCCGCGCGATCCTCGGGTGTGTAGGCCAAATGGACGGGGGTCTCCGCACTGGCTGTGACTCTCACCGTGCGCTTGCCGGCAGGCATCGAGGCACCGGCCAGCTTCACACGCACGGCGTTATCGAAGGCCAGATCGGTGGGAGGATCGAAGGCGAAGGTCAAGGCGCCGAAGGCTTTGAATCTGAAGGTGGCCTTGGCGACTTGGTCCAGCCCGCCCTTGCCCATCCGCAGGGCCATGGTCTTGACCGTGCCGTCGGCCGTCACCAGTTCCAGATCGCCCTCGGGGGCGCCGGACATGGCCCACACCGTGCAGAACATGGTCAACGGGATCTCCGTTTCGGCCGAGAGGTCGAACTGCCAGGTCACAGCGTTCGTGCCGCTCTGCCGGACGTGCTGCGTACAGGCCAGCGTATTCCCACCCACCTTGGCTTGCGCCGAGGCCACCAGGGCGTTGCCCTCCACGGTGACACCGCGTGCGGCCAGGCCGAAGTAGGGGGTCCAATTGGGGCCCCAGCCGTACATCCGGGAGTTGAGCAGGACCTCGCCTTTGCAGGCGACGACGAAGCTGCACGCGTCACGAGGAGCAGGGGCGATGAGCCAGCCGTCGGGCACTGCCTGTGCGTGCGTGGGGCCGGCCTTGGTCGACGCCAGAACCAGAATGAACACCAGGTAAGGCATTGCTTTCACAAGGACCTCCAGGATGCAGGATCTACTTCTCAGGCATGGGCTTGCTTCGTATGGTGATCGCCCCCCGTTGTCCCTGGATATTTCGCCCACGGAGCGTCATCGTCAGAAAGGGCGCGTCATAGTGCCATTCCTTCACCACCAAATCGGTATTGCTGCTGGCTACCTCCCGGGGCTCAAAGCGCAGCTTCACCTTCACCCGCTGCGTCCCGTACATCTCCAGCCCGACGACGGCACTGTTCGTGCCGCCCTGGAACTCCTCCACGTTATACGTGCCGTCGTTCCACACGAAGGTGGGCATGTCCGAGGGGCCTGTCGTGACGGTCAGCGTGTACTTCTGCTTCTCCAGCTTGGGTAAGACGATGTAGGCATACCCCCCTTCTTCGTAGTAGCAGGCAATGTCCCCGCCGTTCATGGAGGCCGAAGAGACATGCTCGCCGTCCTGCAATTTGTGTTTGAGCACCAGATTCCCCAGCAGATCGAGCTCATAAGCCCAATCGGGCATCTGGCGGTTGTCTATGAGAACGGTGTTTCCGGCCACGGAAATCTGCGCGAATTTCCGGTACAGGAACTGCGCGTGCAGTTGCGCGGTATTCTTCGCGGTATAGCGGTCCGGATCGTCTTTTACCTTATTGAACCACGCGATCCATTTGTCCCCCGCCTCATGGTTGCGGGACGGATCAGGGTCCACAAAATTGGTCCAATGGCTGGTCATGAACTCCGTTTTGGGATAGGTGGTCGGCGCGCTGTTGGGCGCGTCCCAGGCAATGCCGCCGGAGCGGAGCAGCACCATGAGGCCATGATCGGTTACGTATTCCCGGTCCGGCGGCAAGGTGGCGTATTTCACCCCCCAGGCCCGCATGAGGGCCCCGCTGTCTTCGGGGTCATTGGGGTTGTAATAGTAATTGGCCGCCGCGGTCCGCACGCTCCGGGGAAAGTCCAGGGCGTACTGGTCGATGAGCTTTTTGAAACACTCCAGATGGCCCCACAGGACGTCGTAGGGTCTCTTCTTCCCGTTGTCGGCCCATTCGGCCCTCGACATGGCGCGGGTCTGGGCGTCCCAGAATTCGTGGCGGACTCCGTGCAGGCCGAATTCGATGTGTGCCGCGTTCTCCTTGACGTAATTCATCACCGCGAAATCGCTGTCGCTCACCAGGGCGGAATTGTCCCAATCACTTCCCTTTTCGTTCGTGGTGGGATACCGGGCGCAGATGTTGGATCGATCGAACTCGCTCATGATGAACAGGCACTTGAGCCGCACCCCCGCGGCATTGCTGATGTAGACGAGCACCTCGTAATCCGGCAAGGTCATGACGCGTCCCCGGGGCAAACCCAACCGGTAGGGACCGCCCGACTCATGCAGGTCCCATCCTTCCTTCCAGCCCAGATCGTCGATGTCGATGGCCATTGGCTTGGGCACGTTCAGGGCGAAGGTCGCTCCCGTGCAGGACAAGACTGAGGCCACGAGTAGAGACTTGCGTAAGAGGAATGTCTTCATGCCGGCTCCTGTGCCCATGAGAAGAACTTGGAAGCTGATAGAACTCACATCTCCTTATTCGGCCAACCAACAGCGCGGTTCCGGTGAATAGGTATGCTAACGGCTTTCCGCCGGATTCTCCATCGGAATTGGCTTTGTTTCGCACGTTCGTAGTGAGGCCGCAAAGCGTTCGTAGCATGGGCGTCTCGCCCATGAGTACCACGGGCATCTTGCCCGTGCCCCCGTATCGGGTCCCGCCCGGCAGGTGCTCGCCGCGCCGGAATTGGGTTCGTTTTGCGCGATGGACCACCGGGGCCAAGGTGGCGGGCAGCAAATTGGGTTCGTTTGCCGCGCCCGGCAGCGGGCCGCCCCGTAGCATGGACGCGAACGCCCCTGTCCCAGCCCAACGAATTGGCTTTGTTCGTACCACCCGTCCCACCCGACAAGAATTGGGTTTGTTTGTACAGCTTCCTTGTCCCCCGTTCCCCAGGTCCCATCCCGCCCGGTGCGGCCGAGAATTGGCTTTGTTTTCTGGTGGCTTTTCACCGGTCTGATTCGTCATAACTCCTTTCCTCCAAAATATTTACCTTTCCTGCCTGCCCCGGTCCAATTGGCTTTGTTTGGCGCAGCAGCCCGGTTTGTAGCAATGTCATCCCCGCGCAGGCGGGGAGACGCCGCAAGGCGTTTCTGCCGACGGGCAGAGCCGCGTCTCACTGTCCAGAACCCGGAAATTGGGTTCGTTTGGCGCATTTGCCCCTCGTCCCACGGCCCCTGTGGCTCCCTCCCACCCGGCGCAGCCGGAAATTGGGTTCGTTTCGCACAATCGGTCTGTAAGCAGGCCGCAGGCCGGTGTCCAATCCGCAATCCAAAATCCGCAATCCGCAATCGCGGAATTGGCTTCGTTTCGCACAGATGACCGAAGGAATGCATAGAACTCCTATTCTATGGATGTGATTGCCGCGGCTCGTTGTCTCGCGCGGCCGCAAAACCAAAAGCCCGACCCGTGGCCGCAACCCACGGCCTTGGCCGCCCCCGCCTCGGCGGGGTTCATACTACAAGACGCTCGGGGACGCCTGTATGTTTCACAAGAAGCAAAACTTTGAATAAATTCTCTGCCAGGACCTCCCTGAAAAACGTCCCTGACACCCACTCAGGACTAAGGAACACTGGCCCAAAAAATGTCAACGATCCGCCCAAGAGCTGAGAAAGATAGGGAGCCACAGAGGTCCCAGCGCGGCCCCCGGCCGCTACCAGAGAGGTCTATCCACAGATTTCGCCGATTTGCGCAGATTTTCAGAGGGAAGGCAGAGGACATGGAAACAACGAATGGCACGAATCACCCAGCGCGGCCTCGCTGCGCTCAGCCGCAACCAGAGCTTGCTCGCGCCAAGACGCCAAGAGCGCCAAGAAGAGAAGACGGATGACAAAGGACCGAGAACGCCGAGTATATGAACCTTGGCGATCTCTGCGTCTTTGCGAGAGACATAATCGTTTGCGGTTCCAGGCTTTACAGCATCATCACGAGGAAATTTGCGCAAGAAAACAAGATTCTGACAAGTAGTAATACGAATGGATGAAAGAGAAGTGAACGCGTCTGATTCGTGTCATGAGTGCTATTCGTGGTTGAGAAATGCTTCGTAGCACAGAGACAGAGCCGAAGACACTTCCGCCGCAAAGAACGCAAAAAGACGCAAGAAGTGTAGCCCGGCCGCCGAGCGGCTGGGAGAACCATGATTCTCGCGCCAAGCACGCAGAGAGCGCCAAGGGAAGACGGACGACCGAAGAAGGGCCGGAGGCGGTAGGCCGCAGCAGACGATGGCCAACGGCGTCACTTCTTGCTTGTGATCTATCACTTGTCACTCATTACGAGCCTGAGGCAGGACGAACTCGCGGGGTTCCTCCCTTTTTGCGGCTTTCTTTGTTCTTTGCGGCTACCTTTCCTCCATTTTTTCGGCCCTCACCGCCAGGTGGAAGAACGCTTGCGGCTAATACGTGCGATGTCCCCAGGATCTTCCAGACGCAAAACGCTGGCCCCGGGACCCTGCCCCGGGTTCCAAGAGGCGGTTCAGGCCAGTGGCGAGTCGTGCCCGTCTCTTCTTTGGGCGCGTCGGCTTCGGACCTGTCGGTTCCGTTCGAGCGCAAGATCTCCGGGAGGCTCTGCGTGGGCGGGGATCCTGGCAGAGCCGCCCACCCGCGGAGGGGGACAGGAGGATTGGAATAATGGAACAATGGAAAACTGGAATGTTGGGGAGGGCGTGCGTCGTGCCACCCATCATTCCACTATTCCAGCATTCCATTACTCCATCATTCCACTATTCCACTCTTCCATCGTGCACCCGCCGGAGGCTGTCCGCTGGTGCCCGGTTCTTCCAGAGTCGTCCGGGCACGCAGGGCCTCCCGGAGATATTACGTCCAGAGGAAATCGACGGGTCCGTTCCAGAATTGACGTAGGGCGTCAGAGCGACGCTTCCCCTTTCCCCTGAACCGCCTCTTCTCT
This sequence comes from uncultured Pirellulales bacterium, assembly GCA_964354535.1. Lineage (GTDB taxonomy): Bacteria > Planctomycetota > Phycisphaerae > Sedimentisphaerales > Anaerobacaceae > PLanc-01. Next base: position 7,387 of record CAYHAJ010000072.1, on the reverse strand, counting down.
TCTTGGTTGGCGGTTCCCACCGGGAGTCTCACAAATTGTCAGTCTCACGGCTGACCTTTGGAGTCCTTGAAGTCCCCCAGACTCGAAGACCGCCGCTCAAAAAGATGCCGGGTCGAGCAGCGTGAGGGCGAAGCCTTGGAAGTTGTCCGTGTTGAAGTAGAAGTTCTGAGGAACAACAGCAAGCCGTTCCTGATCGCCCAGCAGCGTGTGAACGGCCCGGCGGGCTACCGCGCACTGCGGATTCGCCGAGTCGGTCATGCGCGTGAGCAGGTTGGTGTCCAGCAGGATCACTCGCCCTCCTGCCGCGTATAGATTGCCTCACGCGAATCGTCGACCGTGCCTACTCTTACCGTGAACGGCTCCATCTCCGCGAAGATGTCTTCCCCAGGCTGGTACTCGCCAGGCTGCGGCGCCTCTTCGACAAGGACAATGGCTTCGCGGACTTCGCCGTTGATCCGCACGATCGCTTCGGCGATCTCTTGCTTCGAACCTCTGACAACTTGGGCTTTCATGGTTCACCTCAATCTAACCACGACCATTATAGCAGATCGCCCGTTTCTATGCATCCAGTATCCGCCGAACACCACAAAGGGAAGAGGCGGTTCAGGGAAATGGCGAGTCGTGCCCTTCCCTTCTCTGGGCGCTTCGGCTTCGGACCTGTCGGTTCCGTTCGAGCGCAAGATCTCAGGGAGGCCCTGCGTGGGCGGAAATCCTTGCAGAGCCGCCCACCCGCGGAGGGGGACAGGAGGACTGGAATAATGGAACAATGGAATATTGGAACGATGGGTTGGGGGACCGGCCGCCTTCCCCAGTATTCCACCATTCCACTATTCCACCATTCCATCGTAACCCCCGCCGGAGGCTGTCCGCTGGTGCCCGGTTCTTCCAGAGCCTTCCGGGCACGCAGGGCCTCCCTGAGATCTTACGTGCGGAGAAATCGCCGGGTCCGTTCCAGAAGTGACGCGGGGCGCCAGAGCGACGCTTCCTTTCCCCTGAACCGCCTCTTCTCTCCTTGGTTGGTGGTTCCCGCCGAGAGTCCCACAAACTGTTAATTTGAGGGCTGACCCTCGAAGTCCCCCTCGAAGTCCCCTGAACCGCCTCTTCCCTTCTTGGCTGGTAGTTCCCACCGGGAGTGCCACAGATTGTTAATTTGAGGGCTGACCCTCGAAGTCCCCGTGCACCACGCTCGATACGTGACGTTCCAACTGGCGGAGGTCGCGGTGCCGCGTCGGCTGTACCGAGCGATCCTAGATCGGATATGGCGATTCGCAGCGATCCCCCCGAGGGCCGCGCCGATATGACCGGGTGCAGGAGGGGACAACCCAACGAAAGCGGAAGGGGCGACGCTGTGACTATCGACACTTCTGGGACGAAACGGCCGTTTAGGCATCCTGAATGCCGATTTGCTCCCTCGATTCAACATCGGTTGTCGCGCCATGAGGGATTTCTAAGCTTGAATTCCCCAGAGGGCGGTGGCATATTGGGAGTCAGGAGTCTGTCGCTGTTGCCGGGAAGGTCATATGGGAAATGTCGGTTGATACAACATCAGGACAAGAAATGCAGAAACGACAAGCAATAATTGCCGGTCTGATGGTCGCTTTCGTGATACTGTCATACGAGAGCAAAGGGGCGGCTGCAGCAGAGCCGCCCACTCCCGGCAAGTGCCTCATTTTCATGCACAAGGCCGTAGAGAGAAAATATCTGCTCTACCTTCCCAAAGACCTTCCGGACAATGCCCCGCTGGTATTCGTTCTCCACGGGTACCGCCAAGACGCTAGAGATTACATGGCCGAGTTTGGAATGAACCGAGTGGCAGACGCCAACGGGTTCGCGGTCTGCTACCCACAGGGGGCAGAGGATTTCGAAGGGATGCCTCACTGGAACGCCCGGCTAACAATCAGCAAGACCGACGACATCGGCTTTCTGTCGGAACTGGCGGCCTATCTGCAAGCACGGCACAAACTGGACCCCAATAGGACCTTTGTCAGCGGAATCTCCAACGGCGGATTGATGAGCTACGCCCTGGTGGCGGAGAAGCCGGAGGTGTTTAGAGCCGCAGCCTCGGTGATCGGCACCATGAGCGGGCACACCTGGAAACACCGGGATAGGATTCGGCCCGTGCCAATCCTGCAAATCTCGGGCCTGGACGACGAGGTCATTCCATACGACGGCAGCATGCCTCCGGCTGGCGGGTGGGGTGGCGCGCCCAACCAGGATGTAATCATCGATTTCTGGACTAAGCTCAACCAGACCAAGACCGCAGAGGTCGACACGCTTTCGAGCCAGACAACGGCGCACTACTACAAAGACGGCGTAAACGGCAACGAGGTCTGGCACTACAAGATTAAGGAGTTCGGGCACCGCATTCCGGGCGAAAGAGAAATGGGGCTTAACGTGGTCGACGTGATCTGGAAGTTCTTCAGCAACTTTCCCAAGAAGCCAGTCGAGAAGATCCTTCTACCTCACCCAAGGGAACCAAGACCTTCCGCACCCACGAACTGATTATTCCGCGCTAAAGGATCTTCTGAGTACGAGGTTCTGGCTTATCCCCCGAAAGTAGTGCCATTGACGATGTCAGGATTTCCCTGTAAGGGTATCTGGAATTACAGGAGAAATCGAAATGAAGCAGCGATTCAGTGAGGAGCAGATCGTGCGGATGCTTCGGCAGACTGAAGCCGGGAATCAGACGGTGGCCGAAGTGTGCAAGGAGCACGGGGTTTCGGAGCAGACGTGGTATCGGTGGAAGAAGAAGTTCGGTCAGATGGAGAGAACTAAAGGGGTCAGGTACATTTATCGGCAAGGGACATCGCATTTGTGGCTCATCTGGTTCTTCCGTGCTTCGCCCACAGCGTTGAGAAGACGGAGAAGAAAAGAGGCGGTTCAGGGGCGTAGACGCTAGGCACATACCCGCCGCCGGTCCCGCATCCCAACAACGGCGCGTGCACTACCGACGTTCTCCGGAGGCGGTTCATGGGCCGAACCCTTTTGCAGACGGCCCATAGGCGGATTGGGTTCGGGTCCCCACCGGCTCTATTTCGCCGGTGCGGTTCCGGTGCGGTTCCGGGGACACAATACTTATCTTCTCCACGGGTTTCGGGCCGCGTTGGGCGGGTCGTACGACGCGGTGGAGCATTCGGTCGATTCGATCCAGAATCGTGCCGTGGCAGGAATCTACCAGCCCGGCCCCGCACCGTCAAGTGCGTCCCCGGGACCCCCTTGATGAAGTCCTCTTCGTAGGGCGAGCCTGGGCGCCCGGACGCCGTGAATCACCGTAGGGAGGGGCTCCGTCGCAGGGCCATTTGGCCCTGGCTGCACGGGCGCTCGCGCCCGTGATACTCATGGGCGAGACGCCCATGCTACTGGCGCTGGGCTTGATGCAGAGACCCTCACCGCCGGACCTGGTAGTAGTAGGTGGCGTAGCGACCGTCGATTCGAAATGTGTTGCCGCTACGTTCGAGTTCCCGGGTCGTCGGCACACCATAGACATCCACCACTTGCGCGGAGGTGACCGGCCCGCCTTTGAACGTGAGAGTCGCCTGCACGGGCTCGAGCAGCAGGGGCGGGCCGCCGGTTTTGAGCAACTGCGTGCCGTCTTCGTTATAGACCGTGCCGAGTTGCTTGTCCCGTGCCAGCGCGGTGATGAGGATGTGCTGCGATTCAACGAGCGGGCGGTCATCCAGCGGGGTGAAGAGCAGGACGAGGAAGGGGGTATCGACCTGCGCCACCGTGACGCCGGGCAGATCGTACGTGCCGCCGGCGGCGAATCCAATCACGCCCTGCGTCCTGGGACTTTGGACCGTGACGACCCGTTTGCTGTAGTCCCACGTAAGCTGCCCTGTGTTGCTGCGCACCTTGCGACCGCGTGTGTCGAGCCAGTCAGTAAGCCGGGCGGACTGGGAAGCCCCCTGCCCGTCGGCCACTTTGAGCGTTACGCGTCCTGCCGCGAGGGCCTCCACCGGGGTGCCGCCGTGCGACAGGAGCTCGTTCTCGTCGTATCCGGCGGCGCCCTGCTGCTGGTCCAGGGCATCGACACCGGCGAAGGCCTGCGCCGGGGACAGGCGACGGGCGGCCACGACGGCTCCTTCCTCAAGGTGCCCCTTATAGATGGCGAAGGCCAGGGCGGGGAACTGGCCGATATAGTGCGGCGTCTCCGTGACGTAGGAACTCATCCCGGGCCAACCGTCGCCCATCACGCTGCGGGAGCCGGCAAAGTGATACAGGGCATCCCAGCCTTGCAGGCCCATGCCATAAAACGCCATCAGGGGAGCGATCTCGGCCTTCCACTGGTTGGGCGGCTTCTGCGTCCACTCCGTCATGAGGAAGGGCTTATCCTCCACCTGCCAGAGCCCGCTCGACAGAATCCCCCGGCCGGGCTTGTCCAGATGCGTGCCGTTGCTGACGGCGCCGGGGGTGATGCCGTGCCCGCCGGCGCCGCCGCCGCTGTAATTGTGCCGGTCGATGGCGTCCATGGCGTCGTCGGTCCAGAGATTGGCAGCCGCGGCGGCCGGACCGCCCGCCCTCCAGGCCGTGCTGACTGTCAGACCTTTGAAACCGAGATCGCGCAATCGTTGGCGGTATGTCTCATACGTGCGGCGCTGCATCTCGGCCAGGAAGCGGATGAAGTCGCCCATGCGCCCGCGCTCGGTCGCCTTGTTCCATCGGGGACCATCCTTCTCCATTTCCCAGGCGGCATAGATGTACATGTTTGTCTCGTTGACCGAATCGGGCCGGCTGCGCAGCGAGCCGTCGCTGTTGTAAACTGCCGCCTTCCTCAGGCCCGGACCCCACGCATCGGCCAGGGCGGCGTCGCTACCGTACGTCTGCTTCACCCACTGCTGCCACATCCGCTTGAGCCGGGCCGCATGCTGCGGATGCGACTTGCCCCGCACGAAGTCCTCGCCCAGCGGATTGTGGAAGAACACGCTGTCCTCATTCCGGGTTTCCACGATGGCCAGGGCCGGATCGTCCTTGTAGGCCAGCCCCGTGTACGGATTCACGTGAGTCAGGAGCAACCGGGCGTACTGCCACTGCGAGTCCTGATACTCCTCGACGAACGTCGCCAGGCCGTAGCTGTCCTTGCCCGCGCCGCTGTTGGGCAACTCGCTGTAGAGGGCCGGGTCGATCCCCTCGTCCGGCAGGACCACGTGGTGGTAGAAAATCGACCAGGTCATGTAGATGCCGTTGCTCTTGAGAATGCTGAACCAGCGGTCCAAGCGATCGAGCCGCGCGGGGTCGAAGGATTGGGTGCCGCCGTTACGCCGCAGCGACCCGAGCACGCTCTGGACGGGATGCTGACGGATCATGTTGATCCCGTGCTTGGCGTATAACCTTGCCTGCCGCTCCTGGGCCTCGACGGTCTCGGTCATGGAGGCGTTGATGCCCCAGAACTTGATGGGTGTGCCGTCCCCGAACACGAGGTCCTTGTTGGGGGCGGTCACAAAGCCGTGCTTGCCGGCGGGTTTCTCGAGCAGGTGGCTCATATCGATGATGGAGTCGGCGGAGAACGGGTCCGGCCCGGCCATGAGCGTGAACCACGTATCCGGTTTGGCGTCGGGCACTCGTGTATCGGGCGGCACCGTTCCCGTCGGCGACCAGGGGAAGTTCACCAGCGCCATGACATCAATCCCGCCGTGGTTGTCCTTATCGCCTTCGCGGCGCATGAGACGGACCTCCAGCTCGTAGGTGCCGCGTCCGAGCTCGAGCGTGCCGCCGCAGGACCACGCGATGAAGCGGATGTCGATCCCGGGATCGACCAGGTCGATCATGCCGGCGCGGGCTTCCGAGACGTCCAGGCTTTGCCACGGACCCCACGAGCCGCGCAGGCTTCGGTAGTGATAGCTGTAGTTCGCGCCGCCGCTGGCGTTGCGGAAGGGGTTCAGGCGAATCCACCACGTGTAGCTGCCGCCTTCGGAGATCGTGAACCGGTACAGGGCCGTGGCCTGTTCGGTGGAGCTGCCCGCTGTGTAGTGCGTGTGCCAGCCGCCGTCGGAAATCCCTGGCGTGCCCGGCGAGAGAAGTCCTTTCACGATGTTGGTGTTCTGGTACCAGCCATGCCGATTGAAAGAGGAACTGACGTACGACTCGCCCTCGATCCAGAGGGCCTCGCGCGCTGCCGCGCCCCGCGCGGGCAGAGCCGGCAGACAGAACACCAGCAGGGACAGGAACGCGACCACAGAACGCCTTAGTGACAGCATGTCTCCTCCAGCCATATAATAATGCCCGACCGCATCACGTGACCTTTCGAGTACCACGATAGTGCACCTCCCGTAAGATTTCAAGCCCGGCTACCTGCCTTCTGTGACCGTTGCGGTGGGATCGGGGGACCAGAGCAGCCGTCAGGCTACCCAGCGGGAGCGTCTCCGCGAGATGTGTCTGCGATGGCCACGACGGCCATCGCAACGTTTGGCGGCAGCGCCAACCTGCTCAGGAAGCCGCCAAGATTGTGCGCCAACAAGTACAGCCGCAGCCGAACACCAGACGGATGGTGGATTTCCCGGTCTTGCCGTGTGGGGAAGGGTACGGCAGTTGCAGGGGAAGGGATCCTGTGGGTAGAATTGGGCGTTGTGACCTGCAGGGCCAACCTGTATGACGAGAAATGAGAAATGCCCGTTTAAGGAGTGGTGGAATGCGTCACGCTGGCTGGACGAGATGGTTGGGAGTCGCATGCTGTGGGCTGGCTATGGTGATTGGCGTCGAAGCGGCCCAGGCGGAGGGGATTCGACTCACGGTGACGAGTCAAACGGTCCACCGGATCGATCGGCGGATGTTCGGCCAGTTCATGGAGCGGCCGAGCTGGGGAGAGATCGGCGTGGAAGGGGCGCTGGTTCCGGGGACGAACCGCTTGCAGCCGAAGGTGCGGGAATTGCTCGAGGCGATGAAGCTCCCGGTAATTCGGTTCCCCGGCGGTACGGACGTAGACTTTATGGATTGGCGGGACATGGTCTCGAACGTGCCGGGCCGCGCGCCCGAGAGGCCCATCAGCACGGGCCATCTGGGACACCAGGTGAGCAACCATTTCGGTTATGACGAGTTTCTGCAATTCTGCGAGCAGACCGGGGCCGAGGCGATTGTCGTGGTGAACTTCCGCGACGGCTTGCTCCAAAAGAAGCCCCTGGCGGAGGCGGCGGCCCATGCGGCGGCGCTGGTGGCCTACTGCAACGCCCCGGTGGGCGCGAAGTTGCCCGACGGCATGTTCGACTGGCCGGGGCTGCGGGCAAAGAACGGACGGGCCAAGCCCTATGGGGCCCGGTATTTTCAGATTGGCAACGAGACGTGGGCCTTCCTGAACGAGGCACAGAAGGTGGCGCCGCAGGGCCTGGCGCCCTACTATGTGAGTTGTCTGAAGGCCTACATCGACGCGATGAAGGCGGTGGATCCGAAGATAGAG
>CAYHAJ010000071.1:0-36713 GCA_964354535.1 uncultured Pirellulales bacterium | reverse complement strand
GAAAACCAAAGGGATTACGTCTCGCGCAAAGACGCAAAGATCGCCAAGGGTAAAGCGATTCTTGTCTTGCTCTTCCTTTTCTTTGCGCTCTTGGCGTGCTTGGCGCGAGGAACTCTTGGTTCCGGCCGAAGGCCGGGCTGGGCAATCTGAGCCCGTGCAGGCTCAGCCGTTTCCGGGTCCGGGTAGGCTATCTGGTCTATGGTTGGAAGGAGAGAAAGAATGGGCCGCAGTATCCTTGTCCTCACCCTGTTTACGCTCATGTTCTCCGCAACTTCTATCGCCGACGAGGTTTACTTCAAGAATGGCGACCGTCTTTCCGGCCAGATCGTGCGGCTGACAGACGGGAAGCTCGTCCTCACATCGAAGGTGGCCGGCGAGGTCACGGTGAGCCTCGCGGACGTCAAGACCTTCAGCAGCGACGCTCCGGTGGAGGTTCATCTCAAAGATGGCACGGTACTGCGCCAGCCTGTCGTAGCCGCCGAGCCGAATGAGTTCGCGATCAAGGCCGGCGAGTCGCTCAAGCCCCAATCATTTCCTTTGGCCGACGTCACCTCGATTAACCCGCCGCCGGCGCCCAAGCCCAAGTGGACCGGCAGCATCTCCGGGTCCCTGAGCCTCACCAGCGGCAACACGGAAGCCAGCTCGATTGCCGGGAGTGTGAGCCTGGCCCGGCGCAGCGAACAGGACCGCACCACCGCCGATGCCGATATTGCCCAGAGTAATCAGACGGACCCGGACACGGGAGAAGGCCGGACCACGGAAAACTGGTGGCGGCTCCGGGGCCAGTATGATTACTTCTTCACGAAGAAGTTCTTCGGCTTTGCCAATGGCCGCTACGAAAAAGATGACATTGCCCGGCTGGAGCGCCGGGTCGTGGTGGGCGGCGGTGCCGGTTATCAGTGGATCGAAACCCCCAAGACTCTCTTCTCCACGAACCTCGGTCTGGCTTCACTCTTCGAGAAATACAAGCGTCAGCCGGACACCAACAATCAATTGTCTCTCCAGGCCGGCTACAACTTCAGCCACCAACTGGCGAAGACGACGAGGCTTCTGCACGATCTGACTTGGTATCCGAGTCTGGAAGAGTTCTCCGATTTCTTCCTGACCTCCACCGCCGAGGTGCGGACCAACCTGACCAAGTCGATGTTCGCGAACTTCAAGGTGATCTTCAACTACGATGCCACGCCGGCACTGAGCCGGGAGAGCACCGACATCAAGTATCTGCTCGGTGTCGGCTTCAACTTCTAAGTATTCGCGGCAACGGGAAAAGGAGTGGCAGGGCCTCTTCCCTGCGCCGATCTGGGCCAACCACGGAGGGCACAGCAAGACGGCACCGCTGCTTCCGGTGCCATCAACTGGCCCTTGCGGTCCGGGGCGGATCTCGCTATCCTGAGAACCTCGTGAGAGGGACGGTGGTTCCGCCGTCGGTCTCGCTCAGGGAAACTCGATAGGAGCGCACGTCATGAAAAACGTACTATGGGTCGCTGCCTTTGTCGTGCTGATTGCAGTCTTTGTTGGCATCGGCGTGCTGCGCAAGGGAGGCACGAAGTCCACGCACCGCATCGGGGTGATTCCCAAGGAGACGCAATCCGTGTACTGGGAGGGCGTCCGGCAGGGGGCTCTGAAAGCCGGCGCTGAAGAGAATTATGAGATTCTCTGGAACGGTCCGGAGATCGAGACCGACTGCGAGCGGCAGATCCAGATCGTCGAGGACATGCTCGCCCAGAAGGTCGCGGGCATCGTCCTGGCACCCAGCAACCGCAAGGCCCTGGTGCCGGCGGTCGAGAAGACCAGCGCCAGCAACGTCCCATGTGTCATCGTCGACTCCGGCGTCGAGACGGACAAGTACCTTTCATACATGGCTACTGACAACCATAAGGGTGGTGTTCTGGCGGCCCAGCGCATCGGCGAGGTCCTCGCCGGCAAAGGCAAGATCCTGATCGTAGCCTGGACACCCAACTCCGCCTCGACGGACGCGCGGCTGCAGGGCTTCCGCGAGACGCTCGCGAAGGAGTTCCCCGGGATCGAGATCGTCGATTCGCAATTTCCGAATCCCCCCACGCCGGAGAGAGCCCGCGACGTGACGCAGGACATGCTCACGAGGAACGCCGACGTCGGGGGTATCTTTGCCTGCAACGCCACCACGGCGGGCGGCGCCCTGATGGCTTTGAACGCGATCCAGCCGGGCGAGAAAAAGATCAAGTTGGTCGGCTTCGACGCCTGGCCGATGGTCGTGGCCGGACTGGAAAAGGGCGACCTCGACAGCCTGATCCTCCAGAATCCCTATAAGATGGGGTACGAAGGGGTCAAGGCCATCGTCCGCCATCTCCAGGGCCAGAAGGTGGATAAGCAGGTGGATACCGGCGTGGACCTGATCACCAGAGACCGGCTCAGCGATCCGAAGGTCAAGGAACTGCTCAAGTCCCAGATATGATCGCCGCGCCCCAAGAGACCGCCGCTGCCCTGCGCATGACGGGCATCTCCAAGCGCTTCGGCCCGGTGCAGGCGCTCCGGGAGGTCAATCTGATCGTTCGCGCGGGCACGGTGCACGCCCTGGTCGGTGAGAACGGCGCGGGCAAGTCCACATTGATGAAGATTCTCGCGGGCGTCTACCAGCCGGACACGGGCGCCATTGAGATTCACGGACAGCCGCAGAGCTTCGTCAGTCCCGCTCAGGCGCTGGGAGCGGGCGTCTCAATGATCTACCAGGAATTGGACTTGGCCGAGCACCTAACCGTGGCGGAGAATATTTTTCTCGGGGCCGAGCCCACAGGTACTCTGCCTTTCACGATCAGCCACAAGCAGATGACGGCCCAGGCGGCCCAGCTCGCCCAGCGCTTCAGCTTTGACCTTGACCCGGCGGCCAAGGTTGAGGACCTCGCGACCGGCGATTGCCAGATTGTGGAAATCCTGAAAGCGCTGCGGCGTAAGGCGTCCATCCTGGTCATGGATGAGCCGACCTCGTCTCTCTCCGAGCGGGAGGCCAAACGGCTCTTTGAGGTCGTGCGGCGGCTTCGTAGTGAGGGACTCGCCATCGTCTATATCTCGCACCGGCTGGAAGAGATCATCGACCTCGCCGACGAGGTTAGCATCCTCCGCGACGGCCTCCTTGTCGAGCGGGCACAGGCAGCGAAGCTGGACATCCCGAAGATCGTCCATTACATGGTGGGCCGCGAGCTGACGGACTTCTTCCCGACGCGCGCGGCGAAGATTGGCGACGTCCTCCTGCAGGCGCACGGTCTCTCCTCCGAGGCGGGGATTCGCGACGTCAGCTTCGAGGTCCGTCGGGGCGAGATCGTGGGCATGGCGGGCTTGGTCGGCGCTGGGCGGACCGAAGTCGCCCGGGCGATTTTCGGCGTGGACAAGAAAACGGCGGGACACGTCACGCTGGAGGGCCGGGAGCTGAACATCGATTCGCCGGCCGATGCGATCGCTCAGGGCATTGCTCTGTTGACGGAAGACCGCAAGCGCACGGGATTGTGCCTCGAGCTGCCGTGCAGCTGGAATATCACGCTGCCGAGCCTCGATCAAATTGGCTTCAAGCCGTTCCTGAAGCCGGTCCGCGAAAGCCGCATCGCCCAGGACGTGGGTTCGCGCATGGCGGTCAAGTGGTCCTCCCCGCACGCGCTGGCGAGCTCGCTTTCCGGCGGCAACCAGCAGAAGCTGCTCATCGCCCGCTGGCTGCTGGCCAACTCCCGGTTCATGATTTTCGACGAGCCCACGCGCGGCATCGACGTCGGCGCCAAGGCGGAGGTCTACAGCCTGCTCAATAAGCTGGCCGAGGAAGGCAAGGCCATCCTGTTCATCTCGTCCGAGTTGCCCGAGCTGTTCGGCATTGCCGACCGCATCCTCGTGATGCGGCGCGGCAAGCTCGTCGGCAATCTCGTGACGAAGCAGACGACGCCCGAGCAGGTAATGCACTTGGCGGCCGTAGAAGAGATGCCGCGTGGCGCGGAAATCCCAAATCCCAAATCTCAAATCCCAGACAAATCCCAATGAATCGATTCGCGCGACAACTGCTGCCGTTCGGCACTCTGGCGCTGCTCATCGCCGCTCTGTCGGCCTTGGAGCCGGATACGTTCCTCAAAGGGGGAAACCTCTTCAACGTCCTGAGCCGGTCCAGCTACAGCGGCATTATCGCGATGGGCATGACGGCCGTCATCATCTCCGGCGGCATCGACCTGTCCGTCGGCTCGATGATGGCCCTGTGCGGCATGGTCGCCGGGCTGGTGATGACGAAGAATGGCGAGATCGCTCCCACCGCCGGCCTGATGGTGCTCGGCACCTTCGTCGGCCTGGGCATGGGACTTCTCTGTGGCCTGCTCAACGGCAGCCTGATCACGCTGCTGAATCTGCCGCCCTTCATTGTCACCCTCGGCACGATGAGCGCCTTTCGCGGCGTCTCCTACGTGATCAACAACGGCATGATGTTCGATGTGCCCACCTACACGTTCCTGGGCGAGGGCAGGATCGCGGGTGTGCCGGTCAACGTCCTGATCTTCTTCCTCATCGTCCTGGCCACGTTCTTCGTGCTGCGGTATACGCCACTGGGCCGGTACACCTACGCGATCGGCTCCAACCGCCAGGCGGCCTACCACGCCGGCGTGAACGTGAATCGCAACCTGATCGCGATTTACGCACTCACGGGCCTGTTGGTCGGGATCGCCGCGATGATCTCCACCAGCCGGACGGTCTCCGCCCAACCGACCGCCGGCATTAGCCTGGAGTTGGACGTGATTGCCGCGGTCGTCATCGGCGGTGCCAGCCTCTCCGGCGGCCGGGGCACCGTCATCGGCACCATCGTCGGAACTCTACTGATCAGCTTCCTCCGCAACGGCTGCACGCTGCTGGGTATTTCGACCAATATCCAACTTGTGGTCATCGGCGCGATCATCATCGGCGCCGTCGCCCTCGACCAAGCCGCCCGCGCCAAAGCCGAAGCCGCCTGAGGCGGAAATTCAAATTTCGAAATCCGAAACAAATCCAAAGTTCAAAGCTCAAAGGAGCAAAACGCTGACGCCCTTCGGTGGCTCTCTGGAAGCCCGGGGGGTGGCAGGGAGGCCCCCAAACGCGAAGAGATGCGTTTGGGGACCCCGCTGTTATCCGCTGGCCCTTGTCCTCGGTGCCAAGCTGCGCTTTCTCCTCGCAAACCGGTGATCACGTCCCGTTGACTTCTTGACACACTCCCCGCCGTGCGGTATATTAAGAGTATGCAGTATCGAGACGTTATCACGATCGAACCTGGCAAACGAGGCGGCAAACCCTGTATTCGAGGCATGCGCATCACCGTCTACGACGTGCTGGAATACTTGGCCTCCGGCATGACCCACCAGGAAATCCTGGACAACTTCCCTTATCTCACGGAGGACGACATTCGCGCGTGCTTGAGTTGATCCCAATACGGGTATCCTCATGCTGTTTTGACGGCGCGCCGACCGAAGCCCCTGTCCTGACGCAAAGAAAGGGCCAGCAGCTCTGCTATCCGCCGGCCCGTTTCCTTCTGCCGAGTGAGACAAGCCTTTTATGGCTGCGCCGGCGGATTCTCTTTCTCGAAGTAGGTCATGAAGACCTTCAGGTCCTCGATGTCTACCTTGCCGTCGCCCCAAGGCATCGGCCCGATGTCGCAGAGCGTCTGGTTCGTGCCCCAGGCGTCGATCAGCATCACCAGATCCACGAGGTCCACCTTCTTGTCGCCGTTGAAGTCTACAACCGGAAGGATCGGTGCCTGCCAGTTGTTGAAGGTGCCATCGCGTATGGTCCAGAAGTACAGCGTGCGTCCATCGGTTGAGATGCGCGGGTAGGCATCGTCTCCGGGACCATTGACCTTCGGCCCAAGATTCACTGGCGGCCCCCATGAGCTCGAGACGGTCGCCCGCCTCGCTACGTACAGGTCGATCAAACCATATCCGCCGGGCCGGCGGGAGTAGAAAAAGAGCGCAAGCCCGTCGGCTGACGTGGATAGGCCGCCGTCTTCATTTGGACTGTTGACGGCGGGTCCGAGATTCACCGGATCGCCCCAGAGGTCGTGCGTTGTCGCCCGTCTCGTGACCCAAATGTCACAGTCGCCATATCCTCCTGATCGATACGATGCATAATGGAGCTCCAGCCCTTCTGCCGAGATCCAGGGGCCAAAATCGTCAGTAGAACTGTTTATCTTCGCACCCAGATTGACAGGCGATCCCCAGGGATCGTTCTTCGTCGCGCGTGTCGTCATGTATATGTCGTAGCGGCCATATCCACCGGGCCAGCTGGAGTTGAAAAAGAGGGTGAGTCCGTCTGCTGAAATGGATGCGAGGGCGTCATCCTTTGGACTGTTGACGGCAGACCCAAGACTCTCCGGAGGGCCCCAGTCTTCGTCTTGCGACCCGCGTCTGAGCACGCACAAGTCAAAGCCGCCCTGCCCTCCAAGCCGCTTTGAGTCAACGTACATCTCCAGTCCATCGGAAGAGAAACAATCGATGGAGTCGGTCGCAGGGTCAATGACAGGGATGACCGTCTTGAGGCTGACCGGGTCGCCGAACGTGAAATCCGCGTGCGCCGGCGGCGCGTCCAGTCCCGAGAGCAGGCCCGGCCCAAACAGTGAAATTGCCAACATCGGAATCTCAAACACTTTCATTTCACACCTTCCCTTCTGCCCAAAGGCAACACATAGAACTGGAATCCCGTTGTCCCGCCCTCCGACAGAGAAGGCGAGTTGATATCCAAACGGACCGTTGATGGCGCCCCGCAGTCTCCTCGACGTGGCGACTGGTACCTTCAAGGATGCTCTCTGGTTGAGGACAGTGGAAAACTGCCTCATATCAAGATTGGCTTCTGTCCTGTCGTGCAGATAGTCGTGATACCGCGCGCGGCTGGAGTAGGCGTAGGCGTCCTGTGGGTCGGCCTCGATCCTGCGGGTATAGAAAGCCAGCATCTCCCGGAAATGTTCATCAAGCGTCTGACCTGGGCCGAGTGCTTCGGTGGTCGGGAGGTTCGCGTCGAGGTCGTCGGCCCACAACTCGAAGTACGGCGGGCCCAGGCAGACCGCGAGCTTTGTTCCCTCCGGGGCCCACGAGCCCGCCGTGATCTGGCCGTCCAGAGCCCTCGCCGGCTCACTTTTGTCGAGACTGCAAATCCACAGTCCCGTCCTGTCGTCGCTATCGTTGCGGCCAGCCAGACAAAGTTCGCGGCCATTCGGGGACCAAGCAGCCCCGCCCCAGGTTGCGAAGGGCACCGCCCGCTCCGCGACAACGGTCTGCGAAGCCAGGTCCCTGACCTTCAGCGATGAGCCTTCCAGATACGCTACGCGCCGATTGTCAGGCGACACTGTCGGGTAGGCATTTGAACAAGTCATAATCCGCTTTGGCTCGGCGTTCCCGCGCGCGATGGGAATTGAACACAGGGTGTTGTCCACGCGCGATTGGTAGTAGATGTGCGTTGAATCCTGGGCCCAGGAGGGCCATCCGCCACGCCCCAGACGCCGGGGCTCCGTGCCATCGGATCGCATGATCCAGACTTCTTCCTCGGCCAACAGACGATGCTGATTCCTGCGTTCCGCGGCAATGAACTCCGAGACGCGCAGAAACTGGCAATCCCGAACGAAGGCAATGTACCGCCCGTCGGGCGACCACCTCGGGTCCTTGCCGGGGACGATCAGGAGATCGGTTTCCTTCGTGGCGGGATCGAAGAGCGCCACACCACTGTAGCCGTGCACGCCCAGACTGAAGGCCAGCTTCTTCCCATCCGGGGACCAGCTTGCACTGAACCCAGCCGTGGTCACGCGCCGGCCCTTGGCCGAGAGACTGCGATAGGTTTCCTCGCTCTCGACCATGGGGAGAAAGGCTGCGCCCGCAGGCTCACGATCTGGCGGATGCCAAGATCGCCCCGCCTCCAGCGTGTCAAAGACGTATTTGGCGCACCATTCTCCGAACTTCTTGCGAGCTTCATGGCCAGGGCTGATGATCTGGCGGAACAGGGCCGAGGCCTTCTCGTAGTCGCCCAGGGCCGTCAGCGCACCGAACACATGGTACTGATGTAGAGACGCAAGATTTTGCGTCTCCAGGTTTTGCGTCTCTACGGGAGCTTCGGCGATGACACGCTCATAGTTGCCCATCCGCAGGAGCGTCTCAGAACGCGGAGTCCACAGATCGACGTACTCGCGGCTATCCTTGACCGTGAGGGCCAGAGCGTTGTCATACTCCGCGATGGCCTCTCCATACCTGCCCAACTCGCGGAGCGCAAGCGCGCGCAGCGTGTACCCCAACGGGTCCCGCTGCCTCAAGATCGTCATACCCGAGGCGTCGTCCTTCATCTTCTCGTACTTCCGAGAAGCATAATAGGTAAAGGCCCGCAATCGGCGTGACTCGTAATGCTTCGCGTCAAGCTGCAACGCTTTGTCCAGCGAGGCAAACTGCTCTTTCACGGTGACCGCGGTCATGGCCCGCAGGAAATACGCTTCAGCGGTCTCCGGAAGCAGGGTCTCGGCCTTCTGACGGTGCTCCTCGATCTCCTGGAGCTTCTCGGCATTGGGCGACTCATTCTCCCAGAGGATGCGAGCCAAAAGCGAATGAGCCGCCCCGGCGACCTCCGGCCGTTCCCGGAGCAGGCCTTTCAAGATCGCTACCGCTTCGTCGGAACGACGGTTATCCACGAGAATGCCAGCCTGGAGAAGCCGCGCGTCGGGACCGACGTGCTCGCTGGCGAGGATGGACTGGATTGTCTCCACGGCGGTCTCGCGGTCGCCCTTGGCATGCTGCTCCCGGGCCTGGGACAGGATATCCTTATGGCGCAAGCCTTCGGCCTCGTACCGGAAGCCTTCCGCCTCGGCCAGTTGGAGCCGGTCTTGGTTCCAGAGGGACAGAAGAACCACCGCCGCGCCGGTGAGAACGGCGAGCACAAGAGCGTCAAGGGCCTGGGAGCGGTGCTTGCGAACGAATTTGCCGAGGCGGTACATGGTGCTGGGGCCTCGCGCCAAGACCGGCTCATGCTCCAGATGCCGGCGGATGTCCTCGGCCAGACCGCTGGCGGTCTCGTACCGCCGGGCGCGGTCCTTTTCCAGGGACTTCATCACGATCCAGTCCAGATCGCCCCGGACCTCTCGTAGGGGCGGCCCCCCGTGGCCGCCCGACATTGGGCAGGCACAGGGGCCTGCCCCTACAGGTCGTGCGTTCCCACACGACGTCTTACTGGCGAGCGGGACGCTCGCCCTGCGAAGAGCGGTCTTGATCCGGGTCGATGGTTTGACCGGCTCCTGTTCTCGAATGACCCGCTGCATTTCGATGTAGCCGGCCTTACGGAGTTCCTCCTCGCTGAAGGGCGTAGTCCCGGTGAGCAACTCATAAAGCAGCACGCCCAAGGAGTAGATGTCCGAGCGGGTGTCGATGTCCAGATCGCTCAGTTCCGCCTGCTCCGGACTCATGTAGGCGGGGGTGCCAATAATGTGGGCGTAGCGGGTAAAGAGCGTCTTTTCGGTCAGGCGTTGGTTCGTGGCTTTGGCAACGCCGAAGTCGATGACCTTGGGGACGGGTTTGCCGTCGTGGTGCGTGACCATGACATTGGAAGGTTTGATATCCCGGTGGATAATGCCCTTCTGGTGGGCATGCTGGACGGCGTGGCAGACCTGGAGGAACAAGGCCAACCGGTCCTTGGTGCTCAAGCTGTTCTTATCGCAGTACTCGGTGATGGAAACGCCGGTAACCAGTTCCATGACGAAATAGGGCCGGCCGGTCTCCGTGGCTCCGGCATCCAGGACCTTCGCGATACTGGGATGATCCATGAGCGCCAACGCCTGCCTTTCGGCTTCAAACCGCGCGATGACTTGACGGGTATCCATGCCCAGCTTGATGATCTTGAGGGCCACCTTGCGGCGGATGGGCTCCTGCTGTTCGGCCATATAGACCGCCGCCATCCCACCCTCGCCGATCTTCTCCAGGAGCTTGTAGCGGCCGACAAGGCTGCCACAGGTCTCTACAAAGGCGTGCGACATCGACTCCGAGGCCGGGACGAACTGGTTCAGGAAATACGTGGGGTCTTCCCGGGCCGCCAGCAAGGCAGTGATCCTTGCCCGGAGGACCGCGTCGGACCCGCACGCTGCATCGAGATACGCCTCCCGCTGAACCGGCGTTTTCAACGCCACGGCCGCCTCGAAGATGCTCTTTTCATCCGGTACGGGCGAGGCGTGCCTCGCCCCTACGTTTTCTGGGCTGGCTGACATACAGTTGTCTCCATAGGACAATGCGGAATCCGCGCGCCGAAATTCCACGGAATTTCTGCGGGGGCGAATGATTCTCTGCCCCTACCAGATGTCAGCCCTGCCGCGGGGGTTTGCCGTCACCCATCTCCAGACGCAGCCACGCCAGGGCATATTCCAAGTCGGCATAGGCTTTCGATTGCGACACCCCCAACAGTTCCGCCACGTCTTTTACCGGCAGTCCCCCGAAGATGCGCAGCTTGACCAGATCGGCCGCCAGTCGATCCCGTGTCGCAAGTTTGTCCAGAGTGTCGCTCAGCGATAGGAGATCATCGGGGTGGATCGCCTGCTCGCCCACGACAATGGAGTCGTCCAGTTCGACGCGCTGCTGGTGGCCGCCGCCCTTGAGACTCTTCTTGCGTCGCGCGTTGTCCACCAGAATCCGTCGCATCGCCTCGGCCGCTGCCGCAAAGAAATGTCCCCGGTTCTCCCAGCTCTGGGGCTGATCACCGATCAGCCGGAGATAGACTTCATGGACCAGTGCGGTCGCCTGGAGCGTCTGTCCGGGCGGCTCGTGGGATAGTCTCTGGGCGGCCAGCAGGCGAAGTTCCTCATAGACGAGGGGCAAGAGTTTGTCCGTGGCTTTCGCGTCTCCCCGCTCGATCGCGTTCAAGATGCGTGTGACATCGCTCATGCGCACACCCGCTTGCCGCGGTCTCTCATACGGGCGAATGATTATTCGCCCCTACCTCGGGCCCGGTCGGCGGCTTTTTTGAAGCCGGGGGCGGCCCGGCGGATGATGGCTTCGTCCATGCAGTAGGTCAGCCGGAAATAGCCGGGCAGGCCGAAACCCCGGCCCGGGACCGCGAGAATCAACTCCTCCTGGAGCAGTTGGCAGAATTGCAGGTCGTCCGCCCGGCCAGGGGCCTTAGGGAAGAAGTAGAAAGCGCCTTTGGGCAGGACGAAGTCGATTCCCGCGTCGCGGAGAATACTCGCCATCGCATCCCGGCGGCTCTTGTAGATGCCGACATCGACGGTGGCTCCCAGGGCCGCCTCCACCAAGCGCTGGCCGATCACCGGGGCGTTGACATAGCCGAGAATCCGGTTGCACAGGATCAGGCCCGCGACGAACAGGTCCGCCTGAGGCATGGAGGGGTTGACGGCGATGTAGCCGATCCGCTCGCCGGCCAGCGACAGGCTCTTGGAGAATGAGCCCACCACCACGCTGAAGGGGTACAACGGCAGAATCGGCGGAACTTCGACGCCGTCATACGCGAGAAAACGGTACGGCTCGTCGGAGATTAAGTAGATGGGCCGGTCACGCCCCGCCCCGACGCGGGTCAGCAGGGCGGCCAAGGCCTGCAACTCGGCCTGATTGTATACCACGCCGGTAGGGTTGTTCGGGCTATCGATGAGGACGGCACGGGTCTTTTCGGTGACCGCCGCTTCGATCGCGCCCAGGTCCAACGCAAATGTGGGCAGTTTCGACGGAACCGGGACCAGCTTGCCCCCGTAATTGCCCACGTAGAACCCGTATTCGACAAAATATGGGGATGGGCAGATGACTTCATCGCCAAGTTCAAGGACCGTGCGGAAGACTACATTCAGCCCGCCGGCGGCACCACAGGTGACAACCACGTGTTGGGCGGTCAGGGGCGCCTGCTGCTCCTTGGCCAGGTACTCGGCCAGGCGCTGGCGCGTGGAGGTCAGACCGGCGTTGGGCATATACCCCAGGGACAGGGGCTGGTCCACGGTTTTGGCGAGCCGTTCGAGCGTGCGGCCGACCTCCGGGACCGGGGGCAAATCGGGGTTACCGAGTGTGAAGTCGCAGACCTTGTCCGCGCCATGTTTCTGCTTGAGTTCAATTCCGGCCTCGAACATCCGCCGAATCCAGGAGGCATTCTGGAGGATGTGGCCGACATCCGCGCTAATCACCTGCATCGTAGGGCCTTTCCGAATAGGGAGACGCTTTGCGACCCCGGGATTATATGCCGGGTCCGTGGGCCTCGTCAATCGAAGGAGACTTCGACAAAATATGTTCGAGAACACGGAAATTCCCTTGCAAGAGGTTGAGAATGTGATAGACTTTGATCGGCACTTCAGGGACGGGGGCCCGTAAAAGCAGCGGAGGTGATGTCCAGAACGAGTAAGAGGAGGAGTACTCATGAAAAGTCTGACTATTCTATTGGCGGCTATTACGGCCTTGGGTCTGCCCGTGGCGGCTTGGGGACAGAGAACATTGTCGAGCGCCGAGGTGCAGCAGATCGTGCAGCAGGTGACGAGCCGCCCGCGCCAGACGTGGCTCCCCGCCGGCACGATCCAGGCGAAACACCAGGAGTATGGCGCCCCCAAGACCACGGACCCCACTACGATCCAGAACGAGATCAACAAGGCCGTCCAGGCTTATCAGAATGACCCCGACAAGAAGGAAAAGACGCCCCAACTCCAGAAAATGGCGCTGGACGCGATTCCCTTCAATGTCCGCTACCGGCTGGCGAATGAGTGGGCGATGAGCTCCCGCGTGACGGCCCGGTACGACCACGGTCGCTTCTACTGGGAGATCAACGCCGATTCCCGCCAGGATTCGGTCAAGCCGGAGGCCACGCTCGCTGGCAACCAGATGACCCGGCAATTCAACATGAACTGGAACCAGCGGCGGGTGTTCGCCTGGGACGGGCAGAAGTACACGACGTACAGCGCCTCGGGCAACCGGGCGACCGTGGACGCGGCGGGCAAGCTGCAACGGACCGTGAGCGGCCCGCTGACGGCCGGGCTGATTCCGTGGGGGTATGCCCGGTTCTCCACCGCCGATCTGGCGGCCGCCCAGGTCTCGGCACAGCAGAATTCGGCCGGTGCGATCACGATGACGGTGGCGTATGGCGATGGCGCCACGGCGCGCCTCACGCTCGATCCCGCGAAGGCGTACGCGGTGACGCAAGCGGTGCTCACGAATGGAGCGGGTGCAGTCGTGACCTATACCTGCTCCAGCTACCAACTGGTCGCGGGCAACTGGGTGCCGTCGAGCGTCACGATTGAGCGACGCAATGACCGCGCCGCGAGCAAGCTGCCGACGTCCGAGCAATGGACCTTCACCTCGATCAGCGCGGCAGCTCCGTCGCCGAGCAGCTTTAACGTGCCCTTGGCGGCCAATGCCCTGGTGGAGTATTCCTCACCGATCAAGGTCTCCTCGTCGATTTACGCTCAGTCGGACCTAGCGGATACCGAGGAGCTGCTGGCGCAGCATCTTGCCTATGCGGCAAGTGCGGGCTCCGGATCTCAGAACTGTGTGACGGCGGCCCTGCAGAACGTCGCTGCGGCGTTGGGCAAGTCGCTCCCCGCCGGCGCCCTGGCCCGCTTGGTGGGGCCGGACGGCCGCACCAATCTGTATGAGCTGAAACGCTGCGCCCAGAGCCAGGGTCTCTACTGCCGGGCGGTGAAGACCGACTTGGCGGCCCTACAGAATCTCCAGGGTGGCAAGGCCATCCTGCACCTTCCGGGCAAGAACCATCTCGTCGTGCTGGACGGCGCCGATGACCGCGATGTGTGGCTCGTCGATTTGTCGAGCCGGAAGTTCTACTATCGCCGCAGCGTGGACTTCTTCTCCATGGACTGGTCCGAAGGCACGGCCCTGCTGCTCTCCAACCGGCCCATTCCCAACCAGTCCGCGGAGCTTCCGGACAGTGTGCTCGCAGACATCACCGCCGGCAGCGGCTGGGAGTGCAACACACTGATCCAGGATGAGTATGTAGCCTACTGCGATACCTACATGGCCTTCGGCTGCGACGGTGCTGTTACCGTCTACTATGAGCGCTGGGGTTGCGGGCCGGCGTCGAGCGGCGGGTGCGACGACAGCCAACCGATGCTGAGCAGCCAGGAGACGCCTTGCATCTGGGATCCCTGGTACGACTGCACGACCACCGGGGAATGGTACTACTACTATATGAATGCCTGCGGGTGAGCTTCGCAGTTCATGTGTCATTCTGAGCGAAGCGTGCGGCAGTCCAGAGCCGAGGCGCTCGCACAATAGGTCACTACAGGGGACTGTCTGTCGACAAGCCGTTGGGATCGCCGGCGGGCCTGCTCCAATCCGTTCGCTCCAGCCAGTACTCGCTGAATAGGGCGAGGTCGCCAAAGTCAACTTGGGCGTCGCGGTTCAGATCGAAAATGGCATCTGGGTCGTTTGGGGCGGCACGGACCACGGAGCCCCAATGTGAGGCAAACAGGGCGAAGTCCCGGAAATCAACGACGGTATCACCGTTGAAATCCCGCGAGGCAACGTGCCTGAAGGAAAGTGTCTCTGTGGGCAAGATCACGTTGGTGAATTGGTTCAATAGGATGGTACAGGTGCCGATCCGTTCCGCGTGATAGTCCAGAACGAACCAGTCTCCGGCCACACTGGAAAAGTCGGGTTTGAGCTCGAACCCGACCCCGCTTGGCCTCACGCGGTACTGTACTTTTGTGTTACGCAAGTGTCCCGCGGCCGGCAGGATAGAACCGTCATAATTGAACGTTTGCTGGTTATAGTCTCGGCCAGCCAGCGTGCCGCGCTCGCTGTCGTCCCACGAAATCAGCAGGAATCCCCCCCAGAGCTGCCGATCCGGATAGACACCGGAGGCATCGGATTGGACAAGGATGACCAGCCGAGTGCCGACCATGATGTCACGGTAGACAGTCGCCTGATTGGCATCGACCACGGCCAGAGGAGTCACTCCATCGAAGCGGTAGGCTGTAATCCGGACCTTCGCCCCGGATGGGACGCTCAACGCGACGACCAGGATCACCACCAGCTTTCTCACAGGAGCCTCAGTCGAAGAAGACCACCAGCCAGACGATTCCCTGATTGACCCATCCCACCTCAGACCGGCGTCGGATGTCTTTCATGTATGCTAATCTCATCATTCTACCTTTCCCGGGGTGGCAAAGTCAATACCACAGTACAAGCATGACCTGCCCAGCAACCTTGCGTTCGCCTTGCTTCGGGGTCTGCTTGACTTCGGAGTGGCGGTGTCCTATACTAAAAGGGTATGAGGCATCGCGCGTTCACGCTGGTGGAATTGCTCGTCGTCATTTCGATCATCGCGCTCTTGGCGGCGCTCTCGTTTGGCGTGTTGATGAGTGCCCGTGAGCGGGCGAGGACCGTTGCCTGTTGTGCCAATGTCCGACACCTGGTCCTGAGCCTGTACGACTACGACAGTGAACACCAGTCGCTTCCCTATGGTTTCGACCTTGATCGTAAGAGCATACCACCCGGTGGCTTTGTCGGCAGCGCCGCGCTTCATCTCTCGGGCTGGTGGTGGTTCCATTATACGGGCGCGATCCGCAACAGGTCCCGGGAAGAGCTGAAACTGCTGCAATGCCCGTCGAAGAGACTGGAGAATCCCCAGTTGAAGAACGATCCTCTCTGCGGCAACTATGGCGTCAATCGGTCCCTGTGCAAGAGCACCTGGGCGCCGAAGGCCTACTGTGAATCCTTCGTGGGAACGCCCTTGTCCCTCCGCAGCCTTCCGAATCCCGGATTGACGTTGCTTCTGGTCGACAGCGGCTACAGTCTCACTTCCTGGTGGCATGCGGCCGCGGAACCACCGGTCGCGCTCAAGGGCGACTACATTGGGGACAGCGCGTATATTCCGGGCCTGGAGATCAACAAAGACAAAATTGTGTGGCCGGGGGAATCCTACGACGCGAAAGACGGACGGCATCCTAACAAGGCGGTGAATGTCGGGTTCGCGGACGGCCACGCCGGCACCAGACGCGCCAGTGAGCTACTGGTGACGAAGACCGAGGGTGGGGCATACACCAACACTGTCCTCTGGCAGGGCCAGTAGGTGCTACTCTCCCCAGGGACGTGCTATGCCTTACAGGCAGCGGCCATTTCCTCGGGCGTAAGGTATTGAAACTGCGTCCTTCGTACACAGTGCTCCCGCTCTTCGGAAGGCGCTTTACGGAAACCTCGCACCTCCGCGGGCCGTCTCGTAACGGCGTCGATACAGATCTCCCACCTCCACGAATAGGACAGACCAGCTCCACCTAGTCGGGTATACGTCAACTCGTAGGTCTCGAGACCTTTCAACGCGGTGGCATCGTCGCTGATGCGAGTCCATCGCTCGCCGCGCGGGATATCCTTCAACGCGAGACCCAGACAAGTATCCATGATAAGTCGTGCGCTTGTGATCTCACGTTCGCTTATATCGGCAACATTGGCCGATGCCCCTGAGCTTTGGTTGACGTACCTCTTTCTCTTTGTTAGGTCGTATAGGACCCGTTCGCGTCCTTCCACCCTCAGCACGACATCGGTCTCGCGCGAAAACCACAACTCTTCGGTAATCCGGTCCGTATCAGAATAGAACTTGATGAGGTGGACATTCTGGGCTTTTCCGAAGGCTTTGAAGACCTGCGCGAGGGTGGTTCCGGAGGCGGGGCTCGTGTTGAGGAAGACGAGGGCCAGTGGAATCATGGCGGCGGCGACAACGGCCGTCTTGAGCAGGAACCGGACGCGGGGGTCAAACGTCGTGCGCTTCCATGCGGCGGCTACGACGGGCTGCGGCTCGCCGCGGATCACTTGCACACGGATCGGATAATCCGGATACACGTCGGCGAACGAACCCGCAACTGGATCGGCTTCTCTGTTCTCGCTGCGGCTTCCATTGGCCATACCCTTGTGCATCGGGACAATGCGTTGGGGCAGGGCATCGCGCTCCACGGCGCTATAGACGGTCGCAACGCCGGAGTCCGTGCGCTCGGCGATCCCGTAAACGGTCTCATCCAACTCCTGGATTTTTCTCCAGCATGCGCGGCACGTTCCTACATGTGCATCCTGCGCTCGGTCCTGCGCGTCCGTGGTTCGGTCGTAGGGAACCGCATAGTCGAAGAGCCGGGCTGTCGGGATCTCGTCCGTGCAGACGGCCGGGGTCCCGGTGGCGTCCTTCGGCTCGTCCCCCAAGAGCCTTTGCCGACTGCGGCATACGTGCAACCGGCAACGCGGACAGGTACACAAGTGATTGAGAGTCTCGGCGTCGAGATCTTCGAGGCGGCCGCACACGAAGGCCGGGATCCCGGATCGGGCCCGACGGCACCGCAGGGCTTCGCTGAGGCGAAGCCGGGGGGAGACGAGCACTGGCCGGGCAGAATCTGTCCGGAGGCGGGCACGCGGGCTCGCGCCGGGAGAGTCATATCCATAGAGCCGTTCAAGTCTTTCCAACTGCTCGACCGTAAGGCCGAGGTCCCGCAAAGCCTTCAGATCGTCGGCACACTGCGGGCAATGATCGATGTGGACAGTGATAGGCGTTGGGATTCGGATCTGCGCCGAGGGCATCAACAGGCCCGGCAGAAAAGGCTTGACCCGGGCGCAGGTAACCCGCTCCTCCAAGCAGCCAAAATGCACACTCAACGTGTCAATCACGTCGCGTTTCATCGCAGATCGACTTCTATCCGTCTCGCCGCCGGCCCCGGTGACGGCCTCTTTCAATCGCTCGATTTGTTTCCGGCAAACCAGACACCGCCGAACGTGGCGGACGATGGCTTCCGGCACGCCCGGATCATACCCCGCCACAAACTCATAATACCATTTTACCGCTCCCGCGTGCAAGCCATTCTGTCCCGAAAGGCACATACGACTCCCTCCTTTTCATCCGCCACTCCGTGTCGCAGCGCACGCGCCCACACCACGATCCCTGTTCGTCCCTGCGTGTCATTTCCCTGAGAGCCTCGCGCTGGTGCGATGCTGCACGTGGATACCATCAGCGCACACACCCACCGGCCGATTCCACATACTGCATCGAAAACCAGGGGCTCTCTGCTCCCAGGTCCTCTTGCCCCGCTCATGTCGCTCGCTGCCTTGCTTCTAAAGGGGCACTGCTACTGTATAGGCGCCATCCCGCGAGGTCAAGCAGAATCTTGGCGACCGCCGGAATTTTTTGCCGGTCGGGAGGACCGGCTGCCTACCGGGCTCGCTGTTCGGCGGCGGCCTTCTCGACGGCGGCCCAAGTACGGAAGAAGTTTTCCCCGCAGATTTTGCGAATGTCCGGCTCGCCGTAGCCCTTTTTGAGCAACTCGTAGATCAGATTCGGGTAGGCCGAGACATCTTCCAGGCCCTCGGGCACGTACGTCACGCCGTCGAAGTCGGACCCCAGGCCCACATGCTCGACACCGGTCAGCTTGGCGATATGGTCAATGTGATCGGCCACGTCACCGACGCGGGCCTTGACGAGCGGGGCCTGGTTCCACCGCTGTTCGACATAGCGGCTCCGCTCCGGGCCCTGCAGGTGATTCGCCTCGATATGCTGGAGGATCTCCTTGCGCAACGTCTCGAATTGGCCGTTGACGGCGGCGTTGACGAACATGGAGCCGAAGTTGACCTGAATCACGCCGCCTTTCTGGGCGATCCGCCGGATTAGATCATCGCTCAAGTTCCGGTGCCAGCCGGGGGTGAAATGTCGGCACGAAGAATGAGTCGCGGCGACCGGCGCCTGGGAAAGCTCCAGGACCTGCTCAAGTGCCTCGTCGGAGGCATGGGACACGTCGATCATCATGCCGACGCGATTCATCCGGGCGATCAACTCCTTGCCGAAGGGACTCAGGCCGTGCCATTTCGGCCCATCGTCGAAGGAAGAATCGCAGACGTGGTTGTTTTTTGAGTGGACCAGCGTGAGATAGCGGACGCCGCGATCATAGAAATGCTGCACGTTGTCAAGGTTGTCCTCAAGAGCCGAGCCATTTTCGATTCCCACCAGAAGCGCGATCCTGCCGCTACCGAATTGGGTCTGGATTCCGTCGATCGAATGGGCCAGGCCGAACTTGTCCGGCCATTGGCGGGCGAACCCCGCGATCATGTCGATGGTCCCCTCGGCGTACGCCTTGGCCCCGCCTTTCTCCTCGTATTCCGGCGCGACATAGACGGCCATAAAGAGAGCGTCGAGGCCGCCTTGCCGAGCCCGGACGTAATCGAAGTGCCCGCCTTCGATCCGCCCGGAGATATCCTGCCTCTTCTTCTGGAGCTCGAACGGCGTGTCCAGGTGCGTATCGAGCAGCAGAATCTCATGGGCCAGCCGATTCGCCTTCTCACGCAATTGGGCCTCGGTATTGGTTTGGGCGCTGGTCGCACCCGGATTCACAAGAGCCGACAATGTCATTCCAAGCGTCAACGAAACCACCTTTCCCAAGTTCATTGTGATTGCTCCTTGTACGTTATGTCATCCTGAACGCCGCGAAACGCAATGAAGGATCTGGGCCGCGGACTTGAGAAACCTCCCATTCGCGGGCCGGATCCTCCGCCTTCGGCTCAGGATGACAAAGTGCGCGATACCCATCCAATTATTTCTGCAACAGGATGCCGCTCATCGCTTCCAGGCAGGAGAGGTACAGGCCCTTCGAATAGTCCTCCAAGAGTCGCATGGCCGCTGCTTTGTCGCTTCGATACAGTTGCAGAGCCGTCTTCTCGAGAGGTTGCTGCAGAGCAACGGCGTTCTGCTCGATCCGCTGTGCTTCGGTCTTGACTGCCGCCACGTTCGCCGGGCCGCGGGCATCGACTTTGTCGCGGAAATTGGAGAACGTCCAGAACGCCTCTTGCGGATTTGCGGTGAATGGCGCCTGCACCTTGCGATCATAGATCTCCGTCGTCGGCCGCTGCGATTCCAGCCGGAAACCCATGGGGAAATCAGAGATGCCGAAGTGGAACGGGATATAGAACGATGTTCGCGGCGAGGCCAGGCAGACCCAGTACACGATCCCGATATCTCGCGGCATCGCTTTCCGCACCTGGGTCACGAAGCTGGTCTGGGTCCCGCCGCTGCACAGGGCACAGATGAAAGGAGAGTCAGCGGGTGCAGGGCCGGCTTCCGTCACCTTGTCATGCCGGAGAATCTGCATGGCGTCCAGGACGCTCAGCTTGTGTTTCGGCGCGACCGAGAACGGTAGGTTCGGGCCGGGTTCGAGCTTGTCGCGGGCCACGGAAGACAACCCACTCCACTGGCGTCCGATGTTGTTCGGGTGGGTAGCGGCCTTCGGGTTGGCGCAGGCCCTGGCGAAATCGAAGGGCCCATCGATTTGGGGGTTGTACCAGCCTCGGGCTTTGGCGTAGTCCACGATGTCCGCGGAGGCCAGGAAATTGGCTTTGTTTTGCAGATCTACCGTACGAACGGTGTACGTATTGGCCACCATGGCCACCTCATCGTCCGGCACGCGCCGGGCCAGCCAGTGCTTGCCATTGACGACGCAAAAGAGCCAGCCTTCGCCGGGATCGGCGATGATGTAGGTCCGCCCGGAGTCGATATAGCCGAATTGTTCGACCAGTCGGCCGGCCAGCAGTACTCCCTCCCGGGCGGTCTTGGCCCGTTCCGCTACCAGCCGCCGGAGCATGTAGCCGATCCCGCCATCGGTCAGTTCGGGCTTATCCTCCCGCGAAGGGCAATTGTCCGAGGCGACAGTCACGCCCCACTCGTTGACGTAGCTGTCGGAAAAGAGCAGCCCCGGCATCTCCGACCAGAGGTAGGCCCAGGTCTGCGGCGCCTGCTCCAGCGAGCCGCCGTTATGGAGCATCACTTTGGCCCCGGCGGGGAAGCGGCGTCGCGGGACCTTGTGGTGATTGACGATCTGCGGGGCCGTATCGTCCTCGTTATGGGCCACGATCACGCAGCCATCCACCGAGGCGTTCTTGCCCGCGACGATGGAAAAACACGCCCGGCACGGCCTGCCCCCCACGGTGAGCACAAGAAACAGAGAGAGCATCCATGTAAGATAGGCCCTGGCCCACCAACGAGTCTTTGCCGTCATACTTGTCCTCATGTTTCTTCGCATGAACCGGCTTGGGCCGGCGGCGTCTGGAATTCCCGCGGCATCTGACGGGATGCCAGGGCGGCGTCCAGTTGCCCCTCACTGGCCGCGATCACCATCATGCACACGGAATCACCGGTCACGTTGACCGCTGTGCGGCACATATCCAGGAACCGGTCCACGCCCATGATCACGCCGATGCCCTCCAGCGGCACGCCGACACTGCGCAAAACCATGGCGAGCATGATCACGCCCGCTCCCGGGATACCGACCGTTCCCAGGGCGGCCAGGGTGGCGGTCAAGACCACCATCAATTGTTGCCCCAGGTCCAGATGGATCGCGTAGAACTGGGCGATGAACACCGTAGCCACGCCCTGATAGAGGGCCGTGCCGTCCATGTTGACGCTCGCCCCGACCGACAGCATGAAGCTGGCCACGCTGGGCTTGACCCCGAGATTCTCCGTGGCGCACTTGAGCGTCACCGGCAACGTGGCGGCGCTGGAGGAGGTACTGAAGGCGACCAACTGCGCCGGTCGCAGGCCCCGGAAGAAGCGCCGGACGCCGGTCCGCGCGAGGAACTTCAAAACGGCGGAATAGACGACCAGCATGTACAGCAGCAGTCCGCACAGGACCGTGGCACAATACTTGATGAGCAAGAATAGGATGCCCAGCCCGAAGTCGGCGACGACCGCCGAGATCAGGGCAAAGACGCCATAAGGGGCGAGCTGCATGATGACATGCACCATTTTGACGAAAATCTCGTTGGCGCCCTCGAAGAAGGCGTTGACCGGCTTGGCTTTCTCCGGCGGGATCAGCGTCAGGCAAATGCCCATCAGCACGGCGAAGAAGATGGTCTGGAGCATCTCACCTTCCGCCAGGGACCGCACGGGATTGGTGGGGATGATATTCAGCAGCAGATCCTTGATGGAAGGCCGGTTGAGCGCGGCTCCGGTTTTGGTCGCGCCGGCCCCAGTTCCGCTGCCCTCAAGCAACTGCTGTTTTGTCTCCTGTGAGAAGCCGGTGCCGGGCCGCACGAGATTGGCCAGCGTCAGGCCGATGGTGACGGCGATGGCGGTCATGCACACGTAGAGAACCAGCGTTCGAACCCCGATCCGGCCGAGACTGCGGATGTCCTTGAGGCTCGCGGTGCCGACCAGCAGAGCCACAAACACCAACGGCACGACCACCATGCTGATGAGCTTGATGAACGCCGTCCCCACCGGGCGGATGTAGGTGGTTACGAAGGGGGCAAACCCCAGGCGGTTGGCCGCAAATCCGAACCCGATCCCGGCGACCAGGGCGAGCAGGATCTTCGTATGCATCGGCAATCTACGCACGGTACCAACCTCCAAACAGAAGGACCGGTTCTTCCAAGGCCCATCATAGTGGAGAACGCCCCACTCGTCAAAGAACTGGTAGGTGCCACGGGGCATTGTCATCCGGTGGTGGCGTGGCTTGTTTCACCCGTTTGTACGGGCGACGCATGCGTCGCCCCTACGGCTTGGAACGGCCGGGTGCCACGCACTGCTTGACTATTACTTTGGGGCGGATGCTCGGATTAAAGCCCGGTAGATCGCGTTGCGATGAGCGAGATCGGTCATGGACTCTGGGTGCCACTGCACGAAGAGGCCAAATTTGCCATCCGTGCGCTCCAGGGCCTCGACGATGCCGTCTTCGGCCCGGGCCATCGGCCGCAGGTTCTTCCCGAGCTTGTCCACCGCCTGATGATGGCTGGACAGAACCGAGGCTTCGGTAGCCCCGAGCAACTTGGCGAGAGAACTGCCCGGCTCGATCTGGACGCGATGATAGCCCCGGTGCTTGACCTTGGTCCCAATCTCGGAGGGGATATCCTGAATCATCGTCCCACCGGAGACGACATTCGTGAACTGCATGCCGAGGCAGACGCCGAGGAGGGGCTTGCCGCTCGCGAGCCAACGGGCGATCAGCTTACGCTCGAAGTCATACCGCTCCTTCGTCAGCGGTTTGACCGTCTCATGCGGCTGCTCCCCATACGCCTCGGGCGGAATGTCGTCCCCACCGATCAGCACGAGGCCATCGAGCGTGTCGAGGTACTTCTGCATGACGCGCTCATCGTCCACCGTCGGCAGCACCACCGGCACGCCGCCATTCTCCACCACCGCCCGCACATAAGCGAACCCCACGGTCGTCTCCGCCGACTTGCCCCCCTTGCCCGGCTCATACACGCTGGTGATCCCGATCAGCGGCCCGGACCCGGTGGACACCTGGGTCGGTTGACACCCCGCTCCCATCCCAAAAAGACAAATCGAAAGGCACAATACCGCCCGACTCATGACGCACTTTCTTTCCCTCATGGTTGACCCCTATTCCGCAGACTTCATCCATCTGGAAGCGCAGACAACGCCAGTTAGTCGCCAGCTTACCCTTTCCTCTGTCGCCCGTCCACACGAGCACTTGAGTTTCCGTCAGAAAACAGGTATGATGGGACAGGAATTGGTTTGAGGCTGTTCGTCCAAGGGCGCTTCATGGTAAACCAGAGAAAAGGCAAGTGTGCGCCAGCGGGACCGTCCAGAAGCAAGAGGGGTCCCGGCTGCCGGATGTACCGCCAACCGATAGCGAGTCTGGGAGACCTCTTCAGTGTCTGCGCCGGGCTTCTTAAGGAAGACGGCATCTTCTGGTTTAGAGGTCACGCCAACCTCGCGTGGACGCTCACCCCGTCTGCGTTGAGATATGCGGGCGCGGAAGCTAGAACCAAAGCCCTGAACCTGCTCAGAGATTTCAAACGTTATGCTCAGACCAAACTGCCTCATCCACCTGGGCGTCATGATGAGGAGCTTGAGTGGGTCCAACTGGCTCGGCACTTCGGGCTTCCGACGCGTCTATTGGACTGGACACGGAATGCCGCCATTGCCTTGTACTTTGCCTGCTTGAGGGCGACGGAGGAGAACGACGCTGACGGGGCCGTTTTCATTCTCAACCCCGAAGACCTCAATCGAGAGGCAGACCCCAAGAACGCCCGGATACTTGATGCACATTCTGATGCAGACCGGATTGCGAGATACCTCCGCCTCTCCGGCGTCAGGAATCGGCGCGGGCTCAGGACAATCGCGATTAATCCCGTTTGGAATTCCGAGAGGATTGTGTTGCAGCAAGGGGCCTTCACTCTTCATGGCTCACGGGAGTTCACGTTGACTCGCGAGCAGGCGCCTTCGCTGGTCTGTTTGAGAGTCCCATGTGCACACAAACAAAGGCTTCTGAGTGAGCTCGAACGCGCGGGAATCAACGAAATGAGCATCTTTCCTGAACCTGAATACATGTGCCGATATCTGGTTTGGCGAGAGAAACTTGAAATACTAGGGACACACTGATGGTTGACTGCATACCATTTGTGAACAGTCACGATGACTGCAAGATCTTGAGCAAGTACTACGCGGACGCTCGCGCCTGTAGGCTTCCACTTAATTCCATGGCCAAGCTGAAATCGGAGATTCCATCAAGTCTTGCTCTCTGGATAGATCCAGGTGTGGATGCATATCACCACATGTGGACAGCTAATCCGTGGCCCGTGCACATCCGCTCGGAGTCGGCGAAGGATGTAGCCAAGATGTGGCCGCGCGACGAGAAGGGCGATGAAAGAGAGGCATGGAAATTCAGGCTCTGGAGCAGATGGGAGAGCCAGTTCAAATATTTCCACGGTTATCAGTTGCTTCTGGATGAGAAATGCTGGCAGAAGAAGCATGAATCCGACCTTAACATGTTTGTGGCTGAGGTACTTGACGCGTGTCTTGCCTTTAAGCCTGTGTGGGTCACCGTACCGCAACTGCCTATCGGCAAAGGAAGAGGAAAAATCAACAAGAGCCTTGCGCAGGCTGCGAGTACGTGGCGAAGGCAGAAACATGAGGATGTCCGGCTCATACTGCCAGTAATAATCACAGCCGTCTCTACCCTTGGCAGCAAGCCCGCGCGGGACAAGACGTTGCAGTTGGCGCGTGATTGCTACGGCATCGCAGCCTCTGACGGCATTTGGGTAGTTGACAACACCTTGAATGACCAAGCCAGGAATGAGAAGTTCTTGGCACGTTACGAGATGCTTATCGACTTCCATGAGGCCCTGAGAAGATGCCTTCCTAGGACCATGATAGCAATAGCAGGACCGTATTGGGGGATCAACCTCGTGCTATGGGCGCGAGGTCTCTGCGATTTCCCCGCCGTGAGCTTAGGAACCACCTACACGTACCACGTTTCGTGTGGCCAGACCGTACAAGGCACTCCCCGACTGGCAATTCCTCCTCTCAGACGATGGGTCATGACAAATGAACAATTGCTTGAGTGGTTGGGCACGGCTTTAAGTAAACTGAACCCCTCAGATAGTGCCTACGAGGACCTCGCCGAATTGCGGAGGAATTTCAGCACTTTGTCGCACAAGGCAGCGGCTGCTGACCAAGTGGCGAGGTTCTACAGGAAATGGTTGGCAAAGATCCAAGCCATTGAGCCAGAAGGCCGAGCACTTGGCCTATACCAGGACCTCTCGTCGGCATTTGTCCTCGGGCGCAAACTGCCTTCGCTTCCGAAGACTACGCTCCCGACAGGTGCTCCGGCGAAAGTGCTGAGAGCCGGAAAGGTCGCGGAGCAACTCATGCTCCATTGCCTTTGACGTGAGCCTGCCAAAACCGTTCCACAGCGTGCTCTTGGACGACTCTGTCCATCCGAGATCTCCGCGCTATCGCTCGCACGAGGATTCTGCAGCCACGAGGATCCACGGCCAACACGCCGACACCTTTACTCCTGAACGGCGAGTCTCTTTTGCGGCTGACCAACCGACTCGCGGTTTCCGTAGGTAAAGCCACATAGGACTCGTCCGCGAACCCCAGATTGTTCACAGCCTGATGAAGTGCATCATCGATACGCACAAGCTTCAATTCCACCGCCACCAGACGTTTGTGCAGTGGCATCCAACCATTGATTTTGTGGAAGGACCCGCTGCCCGCCGGTTCCACGAATCGATCTCTAATGAGTCTCGCCAACTCAAGCCCGATCCGATCCTCATCAAGGTAGCCTGCGAACGCGCCGTGAAGATCGCTCGTGCTGATACTCCCCCCCTCATCCTGATCAGGTATCAGCGAAAGAAGATATACGCGCAATTGTGA
This sequence comes from uncultured Pirellulales bacterium, assembly GCA_964354535.1. GTDB lineage: Bacteria > Planctomycetota > Phycisphaerae > Sedimentisphaerales > Anaerobacaceae > PLanc-01. The sequence goes on along the minus strand of CAYHAJ010000071.1, from coordinate 10,652 downwards.
ACCAATAGACCTGACTTGGCCAAGAGCGACCCTCTGCTTTACCTTGTTTTTGTTCAACGAGCAACCCACAAGATCGCATATTCCCCACGGTGTAGGGAATTCCTTCTTGACCATCAATTCTTGGCTCCGCAGCCATCGAGCAGCAGGCTCCAGCATTTCACGCTCATAGCTAAAGACCATACGCTCAACCCCACTTTATGCAAGAGGCACCGCAGCAGACAATAGCCAGAATGACTCGATCCACACTCGTCGGACGGACATGACGCACTACCCAACAGCCGTTGAGAATACCCATTACAGGCACCTCTTTCAAGTCCATCATCGGCAAAATCCGCCATCTGGGCCCAGATTTCGTGCGCTGTGTCCCTGCTCATGCCTTCAGTTGAGCGACGAGCTGGCGGGTTTCGGGGGACTGGTTCTGGTGGGCGGATTTGAAGGCTTTGGCTTGGGAGGGTAGCTGTTTCTTGAATTGCTCGTTGCCCTCGATGATCTCCTTGAGGGCCTGAGACTTGGTGCGGGCGTCCTTGAGGAAGCGCACCGCCCGGGTCCCCCAGACGCCGCCGAGTAGCGCACCGAGGCCGATGCCGAACTCCAACACCGAATCGGCCACTTGCCAGGGGTCCGGCCGCTGGGCGGATTCCGTGACGGCAGCGTTGGCCAACTGCCAGTTCGACTCGCCGAGGATCTGCGCGGTCGTTTCCGCCTGCGGATACTTCTGTGGCAGGCCGCAATAGGAGGTAAAGGCCCGGCTCTGCAGTTCGGAAAGCTGGGTCAGGGCTTGGAGCTCCTGAGAGCTCTGCTCCGACTTGGCCGTCTCGGCCGCGACTGCCGCCGTGCGGTTGTGCTGCCAGGCGTTTTGTTTCTGCTGCTCGCTCGGTGCCAGGCGCAGGGTGTCGCAGCCCGCCGTCAGACACAGCAAGACCAACGCGGCCCACGCAGGGCCGGCGGTCCGGACAACAGGAATGGTCGCTCTCTCGGCAATGGATTCTCTCATGTTTACCTCCGGGATTCTCATGGGACTCTTTGCCATGCAGGGATACAATGGTCCGTGCCAAGTGCTGCGCGGATGGAAAGTGCGATGGACACAGCCGGGACATTCAAACCGAGCACCATTCTCGTGTGGCGGAAAGTGGAGCGACACGCCGAAACCGCACGGATCGTCGGGATGTTCCCTCAGGCACGCGTGGAGATTATTGATCGGCAGCGGGTCGCTCCTTTGCCTGTGCACGGCGGCCGACACCCGATTGTGGCTGGCAAACGGGTGCTGATGATCGGTGAGGCTTCCTCCTTCCTGAGATGCTTCGACGGCAATCTGGGTGCCGGCGTCTGCTGTGCACCCTACTGCAAGCTCGTGCCGATCTCGAACGGTTGTCCCTACTTCTGCACCTACTGCTATCTCGCGTACGTCTATCGCGATTACCAACCCTTCATCAAGGTCAACATCAACTACGGCAGGATGTTCGAGGAGATCCAGGCGACCGCCCGGCAGGCGGGCAGCGCGGTCGCGTTCAATATGGGGGAGATGCTGGACAGTTTGGCCCTGGATCACGTCAGCTTGCTGGTCGAGCGACTCGTTCCTTCCTTCGGCCGACTCCCTAATGCTCATCTGATGCTGCTGACCAAGAGCGCGAACATCGAAGGTCTCCTGCGGATCACGCCGAACGCTCAGACGGTGGTTTCCTGGAGTCTCAACACGCAGCGAATGATCGAAAGGTACGAGATCGGTACCGCGAGCCTGGAAGAACGCCTCGCCGCCGCCCGCCGATGTCAGGAACATGGCTATCGCGTCCGACTGCGGATCGATCCTGGCATCCTCTACGATGGCGGGCAATCGGACTATGCCGAACTGATTCGCAAGTCGCTCGCCGTCCTCCAGCCGGAGAACATCACGCTGGGCATGCTCCGGCTCTTGCCCGGACATTTCGCCCTCGCGCGGCAGGCGTACGGCGGTCGGGCCGGTGCGTTGCGGGAAGCGGGCCTGTCGGAGAGGGCGTCCGACGGCAAACTGCGCTATCCGCTGCGGCAACGCGTGGAGTTCTACCGATTCCTGATTGACGTAATCCGCGCCCTCAACGGGCACATGTCCATCGGCCTTTGCCGTGAGACGCGGGACATCTGGAAGTGCTTCAAGCATCGCTGCGATCCCCATCAGTGCAATTGTCTCGTGTGGTGACTTTATCCGTCTCGGTTCTTCTCGATGATCTGGAGCCGGTACTCGTGAGAGAGACTTCGCGCGGAGAGCAGCTCGAGTTTCTGCTGGAATTCTTTCTGGCTCTGCAGGAGCATGGAGACGTCGTGTTGGAGCAGGTCGAGCTGGCGCTGCAGGTTCACCCAACTCGCGAGGATCATCGAGGCGAGCACCGTCAATTGCAGCAGGACGGAGAGATTGATTCGGCGGTCCAACCGCCAGTTGGTCGCGCCGGTTTTTGTCATGGGGACCTCCCTGGAATATGCTCTTACGAGCACACGACAAACGAGCTGTGCTCAAGGTAGGGCGTAGAACACGTTCTTCTCGCCGACGCGGCTGAGAATGGCGTAAGTTCCTGACGCCAGAGTCCCCTCGCTCAGGAAGGACTCGGCCAGGTTGACGGCCTCCACTTGCTCTCCGATTTCCAGCGGGAGTTCCCCCGGAGCCCCGATGACCACCGCCCGGACCACATAGACGTTGTACGCCAGGCGGCTCTGGACCACGACCACGCGGGCCGGAATCCTCGCCCCCGGGGAAACCACCGTCGAAGTCTCTCGTTTGGCCTCGGAACCTGCCCGGGCCAATTCGGCCAGAAGCTGCTGTTGATCGGTGACGTGTCGATTCTCCATGCGGGTACTCCGTGAGCAAAGGTCTTGAAGGGTAGTCGGTAGTCTGTAGTCAGTAGTCGGTGACGAAGAGGCGGCAACGCCGCCCCAACCGATTACCGACTACCGGCTACTGACTACCAATTGGCTTTGCGTTGCCGCACCAGCCGCAGGTTGGTGCATTGGTGGCGGAAGTCCATGTGGACCCGCTCGATCCATGTGGTGCTGCGATGATCGCGCCGGCAGCCGAGCAGGTCCCGGCTCTCCGGGCTGGAGGTCACGCGATCACCCGGCTGAAAGTGCAGGACCAGGCTGGGCGTCTGTACCTCGGTCGTCTCGATCACGGCCGGCGTGGCCGCTACCTGCTGGCGGACAAACTGATGGAGCGCGGACGAGTCGTCGGCCTCGTCCGGTTGGCCCGACTCCGTCTCCGAGGCCAGGAGGCTCTGGGGGGTGACTTTGCGGTACTTGAACTGGCGGGGCAGGGTGAGGACATGATCCACGACCGGAATCGTCGAGCCCACGGGACCATCAGCAACGATGCAGGTGAGTCGCTCGTCGCTGACGACGGAGGCCGTGATGCGAAAGCGCAAAAGCCATTTGACGGCCGCGACCCAGGTGTCCAGGTCGAGCTGGTCGCTGCTGAGCCAGATGCCACACTCGTCGAGGAGATTGTTGAAGGCGTACCGGTATTCCCACCAGTGCAGACCATAATCGAACGAGGCCTGCAGAAAGTAGCCGAGCGGCTGGCCTTGGGTGTTGGTGCTCAGGGCCGGCCAGAAGCGGCGCCGACGTTGCACATAGTCGCCGTGCTCGAACAGACGGGAGAAGTCGAATGCGGGGCCCTGGTGGAACGGGGCACCCGTGTAGTCGCCTGCCTCATTCAGGCACCACCTGCGGTAGACATCCTTGACCTTGTAGAACTCCGGGTTGGTCGAGGCGGAGAACTTGCCATAGTCGATGTCCTCGAGGTCCGGGTCCCACGCCGGGACCAGCTCGAACGTCGCCTCATACACCTTGAAATCACCCTGGCCGATGTACCGGTGCGTGACGGGGTAGAAGCTCCTCTGACTGTGCAGGGTGCCGATGCCGGTCCGTGCGAGGCTCAGCGATTCGCCGGCCGGCTGGCAGTTCAGCTCGACTTCGCACCCGCAGCCTTCTCGATAGAATACTATCGCCTGGCTTGGTCCCGATTCCGCGAGCCGAGGCACGAACCGAAACTGAAGGCCTGCTGCCTCACAGGACCGATGCAAAGCCTCCAGCAGATTGAGTCCCGTCAAGTCCAGATCGCGGACCATCCGGCCCTCCGTCCGGGCCAGCAGTTGCTCGACCCTCGGCCAGTGCAGCACGCCGGCCGGAATGTACTCAGACAGGAGGTAATGAATCACCTCGGCGCAGGTCCAGCCTTTGGCTGTGTGGGTGTCCATCGAAAAGACCGTGCGAGCTTTGCTGTCGAGCGTGACCGGTTCCGACGAGGCATTGGCCGCTCCGAGCGGATTGAAAACGGTCGCCAGGCCGGGCAGCAACACGGTCGCACCGCTGCTTTGGAGGACTCGCTGCCCGTAGACCGTGATACGGAGGAGCGAGGCGCTGATGTCCTTGGCCACGATCTCGATCCCTTCACCGTGGCCGTCGATGCTCGTCTCGACTGTTTCGATCTGTCCCACAAAGAGCGGCAGAGAGGCCACGGCCACATCGGGCGGCGCCGCATTGTAGACTTGGCACAGGCGGATTGTCTGGCCCATCAGGAATCGGTCCTCAACTTGCTCTGGCGCGATCGCGGCGGCGTCCAGCCGGGCCGCCGGATTGTACGCCAGTCTTGCCCAACCGAATTCCGGCCAACTGCTGCGGACGATCTCCACTGGCTCCAGATCCGCGCACAGAGCGTCATCGACGAATACCGCCACCGTGGCTGCGGGCAGGGCCAATTGGTCGAACGCAGGTTGAAAGAGGTCGATGGTGTTGGTCATAGAGACTCCAGCAGATAGGACCTATGGGACGAGTGGGGCTCATCGGACCAGTGAACACAGGATCGTCGGCGCTTCGGGGGCAAGGGCGATCACGGGACACGTAACCGTCGCCGAGGAAAGACTTTCCACAGAATCCGCCCCGCGCGGGCGAACGACGAATCTGTGCAGACCCGCGTCGAGCGAGGCCGTCTCGTACTGGTAGAACTTGCGTCCCTGGTACGGGATCGTCGCGATGGGGTGCTCCAGATCGACTTGGCCGGTGGCGCCGTCCGAATAGAGGTTGAACTCCTGTGGCGCGGTCTCCTGGTTCAGGGGATGGTAGAACCAGGTGAGCCGGAGCCTGCGGCCGCTGATCTGCTCACCTTTGAGATCGAAGATGCCGTTTGGGGCGGGTGGGGCCAATTGCCCATCCGGCCCGATGCGAAGGATGACGGCCGCAGTGCTGGTCTTCTCCTGACGGCCGCAACTGTCGAACCGCCGGACGAGATAGCAGTACGTCGAACCCGCTGGATGGGATAGATATGTTGGCAGTGGAATCTCCTGGCATTCCGCGTCGGCCACATCGATGAGGCGACTCAGATCGACCTGATGGATGCTATCGCCCCGATAGACGGCCGCACAGCCGTCGCGGCGAACCCAGAACCAGCCCTGCATGAACACTGTCCCCAGCTTGAACGCATTGAACGTCATGCCGTTGCAGAGGGCTTCTCTGCGCCACGTACTCTCGTCCTGCAGCGTTGCGGCCCTTGCTCTCCTGAGTACTCCGACTGCCACGGTATGGGCGGTGGCAATGCCTGCAAGACTGCAAGTAGTCTGGAGCGACGCCGAGGCAGATGAGATCCCGCAGGCCATGCCGGCGAGATCGATGACAGTACCGGATGATGCGGTGAACGCGGCGGCCGTTCGCCGGCGGGCAAACAGGGCGAACGGCTCACGGTGCAATTGGCCGATCTCCGTTTCCGTCAGGACGCGCTTCCATACGTAGACGGCAGCTACCCGGCCGAGGAAGTCCCAAGCCCATGCCAGGTTGCTGTCCTGGCGCGAGCCGAGGGCGAAGGCCGCCGGGTCGGTGATGTTCAGACCTGCGATGCTGGTGGGATCGGCGGTAGCACTCTGGCGCACACCATCAATGTAGAGCCTCATCCCTGTGGCGCTGTCGCGGTCGCACACGGCAACGGCCACATGCCACTGCCCGTCATTCAGCGCGCTGTCTGAAACGACATTGAAGACGGTGCCTTGGTTCCGCACCTGCCAACAGATCTTGTTGCCGGCACCGATGGACAATCCATAGCCACTGTCGGGGCCGAGGTAGCCTTTGCCCGCAATGGCGCCGATATGCTCGCCTTCCCACTGTTCCGGCTGCTCGGCGCTGTACTGGACGAGGACGAACACCGTGATGTCATCCGCACCCAGGTCGAGGCAATTGCCCATGCTGATCCAATCATCGTTGCCGTCGAACTCGACGGCCGGGCCGAACGCCGCGACCCGCCACAGCGGTCCTCCAGAAAAGGTGCCGTCGTGATGATATCCGTTGAGGTCATGAGCGGCTTGGCCCGTCCCTTCGTGGAGCAACCAGCCGCCGGCGAGGCGGTCCGTGAGGGGGCAGGCCCGATTGAGCCCGGCGATGGGTGGTTTAATCTTGGAGGATGTCGTGACCATCATAGGTTAGCTCGATTGCATACAGAGACCCTGGTAGAAGGCCGAGCAATCGCTGCTCTTGAGGGTTTGCCCGGTCCGGTTGTGGACAATGATGCCCCAGCGCTGCGGCAGGAGTCCTCCGAAGGCAGTGGCGACGCTCATCAAATCGGACTTGTAGATCTTGTTCTGTGTCGGGGCGTAGAGGGTGCCGATCAGATGACAATTATTGAGTTGTTGCGGATCGGTCCCGAACGCCGCGTCGCTGCCGGAGGCGTTGGCGGAATAAGTCGTGCCGTTGTCGCTGGTTCCGTAGGCGTAGATGTAGACGGATTTGTCCCCGGTGGAATCCGCGCCCGTGTTGGTCGCGATTTGCACTTGAACCAGGGCGTCGACGAAGCCATTCGCGGCGTTGTCAACCGCTGCGGACTCGCGTTCCGCGTCATGCGCCAGACTATTGATAGTAACGGTAATCGCTTGGTTGGCGCTGCCGTATTTGGCTTTGATGTCAGCCATGAATGGTCTCCTTCAGGAATAGGACTTATGGGACGGATGGGACTCATGGGACCTATGAACTGCTTGCGTTTCAGTCGAACGCTATATCGAGTTCGCCACTGGCGAACCGAGCCGAGTCCCCACTTTCGATGGTCTTGGGTTGCGTCAGCGCCCCGTGCAGGAGCAAGTGGCCGCCCGTGGACGCGTCGAAGAGGGCGAAGTGTGTCAGAGTGCCCCAGTCGCCTGTGGCTGGACCGAGCAAGATCGCGTTGGCGTTGTCCAGCAAGCCGTTGGCGGCGACGTTCCAGTCGGCCCCGGTGGTCTCGACCCGGGCGTAGCCGTTGCCGTTTGGCTCGCTCAGCCCTGCGCCGCTGTCGCCCGGGTCCGCTGTGGACAGGCCCACGTGGATCGTTGGCGGCGCGTAGTTGCCTTTGCCGAACAGGTGGTTGAGAAGCGCGTCTTCGGTGTAATCGGAAAAGCTGCCCATGAGTCATGCTCCTTCGCGGAAGATCGTCGGTCGGTTGCGGTTGCGTGGCTCGTTTCATGGGGCGGTGGCGTCGGGACGCTTCACGCCGTACCCAACCGACACGAGCCGAGCAACCGTCCGACGCCCGACGATTCGTTAGTCCGGTGTTCTCGTAAACGTTGACGCCTCATCGCGCAGCACGTGTGAGAGGAGGATGGTCTGGCCGTCATCATCATCGTAGTAGTCGATGGTCCTGGTCACCATGTCCTGCACGGCCTTGTTGGCGAGGACCTTGGCGGCAGTCAGTTCGCCCGTGCCCGTCCAGAGGATCTCGCGACTGGCCACCAGCGCATCCGTGTCGGCAGGAGTGGCTTCGGCCTGCCGGAAGATCTGGAGGCCGTAGCGGCCGGCGGGAATATGGACGTCGAAATCGCCGACGTACCGGCTGCCTGTCTTATCGGATAGGGCGAGGTCGTACTCATCAACGGTATGCCCATTCGTACCCCAGACCTCGAAGATCTGAGAGCCGGGATGCCAGACCTGTCCCGCGCGATTGCGAATGACCGCGTAGAGCGTGTTGCCGGAAGCGTAATCTGCCTGAATCTCATTTGCCATGATTCTATGCCTCCTGCGTCCAGAGTCCGTTCTTGGCAATGGTGGCCCAATCGCCGTTGGTATCCGCGACGAGGGTGAGGCTGGCGCCAATCGCGCCCGCCGATTTGTACTTATCTACTGTTTGGCCGCTGTCGTCGCGGATGGTCGCAGTGCCTGGGTCCACGCGCAACTCGTGGGCTGCCTGGACGGCAAAGGTGAACACCGTGCCCGGGGTGGCCGAGGGCGGGAGTGTGAGTGTCACCGTTGCGCCGGCTCCCAGGTTCGTGTGTACGCTGCCGGACTCGGCCACCGCGAGAGCGTCATCCACAGTGTGGGTTTCGAGGGATCTGCGGATGCCGCCCGCTGCGTAGGGCACGAGGACATTGTGGCCCATCCGGCAGTCTATTATCGACGTGATATCGCCGCCCGAGGTGCTGACGATGGCCAGGCGAACATGGGGCGTGGTCGCCATGTTCGGGAAACCGGCATACTCATTCGTGACGAGGCCGCCCTGAGCGTCGAGATAGACGTAGATACTCGGCTGGTTGTCGGCCAGCACGTTGCCCGTGGAGCCCGCGTAACTGATCAGCTCGGTGCCCAACCAGAACTTGCCGGCCTTGACGCCGATCTCCAGTCCACCCTCGTCGTAGACTCGCAAATCGTTGCCCCGGCGCGCGGCCAGCAGCAAACGGTGCAACAGCTTGCGAAAGTGCAGGTAATAGGGTGCTGTCCCGGTCGGGATATACTCAACGCCCGTCTCGCCGTCCGATTGCAGGTTCAGCAGTTCGTTGTCTGAAGGATAGACCTCAGCCATTGTCTTTCTCCTCGTCTCTAATCCAAGATTCTCAACGTGAGTTGGTTGGTCTGCGGGTCGAATGATCCGATCTCCAGACCGGCGGGCGGCTTGGGCCCCGGTGTGACAGCGATGGGCTCCGTCTCGCTGGCGGAGCTCTCGTTGCCCTGGGCGTCGACAATCCGAACGCCGAACCGGTACCGGCCGAGGAGCAGGGCCGGACTGATCCATCCGACGGTGTCGGCGTCCAGCCCGAATTGCCCGTGGCCGAAGCTGCCCTTGCCCAGGCCGACCGATGCCGCCGCGTCGTAGCCGAAGTCGCCCTCGGCGAATGGGGTCATGCCGAAGCCCGCCTTGTCCTGCGGGCAGGGCCAGATCGGGATCGGCCTGGAATTCAGGGGGGCCGTGTAATCGACTTGGCCCATGCCATCGTCGAAGTAGATGTTGGCCGTCGTGGCGAGGGGCAAGCTCTGGCTGCGCAGGATCGTCAGTCGGACGCGCCCGGCGCCGGCGGGGGGCTGTTCGAGCTGATCGGCAAAGTCGATATGGGCGTCCCTCGGTTCGACGCCGATGACCTCGACCCGCACCGCCGATTGAAAGGAGCTGGGCGCGGGAATCACCAACTGCCTCTGCTCGAGGTCAATTGTCGCTCCGGCGAAGCGCCCATTCACATAGGCTTGATAGCACAGCCCGGTGAGCGAGGAGTGCCACGTCACCAACACCGCACGGGACACGGTGACACACTGTCCACCGGCCGTCACTCCCTCGGGCAGGACCAACACCCGGACATTCTCAATCCCCGCGCGGACCAACGACATGGCGGTCAGTCTCCCAACTGCGTGTAGACGATTTCGTACTCGACCACGATCCCCGGTCCAGCGGCCTGCTCATTCGCCTGTCGGAAGCGGTCCATTCGCAGCTTGCTGTAGGAACGCCCGTCGGTGGTCGTGAGTGTGTGCGTCCGCCCGTCCAGGAAGGCCGCGATGGTGTCGAGCCTTGCGTTCATCGCCGCCCGGCCGGCTGCGCGAAGAGTGCCGGTTTGCCGAATCTGGCGACATCGTGCGCCCAAATCAATACTCAGCACGCCCTCCAGTCCGGCGACACTTCGTTCGAGTGAGGCCCGGCTGGGACTGTCTATCAGGATCGTCAGCTCTTGCTCGTCGAACACGGCCTGTTCATCCAATGTCGTGTGCATGGAGGATCCTTTCGTGCGTCAATCCCGAACCAACCTGATCGCGCCGCCCACGCGCAGGACGTCGGATACGCCGTCGCCACCCAGGTCTACCGTCACATGGCAGCGCTGTCTCGCCTTCTCGTAAAGCTGCTCATAGAACAGGCCTTTTTGCCAGAAGTGTTCCCCGGCGGGTTTGCTCGCCCACATGGCGTAGACTTTGGCGATCACCCGCAGGACCGATGCCCTCCGCAACCCCTCCGTGTCCAGGATGTTCTCGACGATGATCTCGCTGGTGGGATCGCCCGGCTGGATGCCGAAGCACTGGGTCAACTCAAAGGCCGCCTCGCTGGCTTGCGGCGCGAACGTGCTCACCCGATAGGAGACATTATTGCCGGGCGGCGGAGCGATGGCGGGATCGGACGTGTCGGCCCGAACGACGGAAACTGTCAACTCGGTGGCCGAATCGACGGACGCGATCTCAAAAGCCCCGTCGACCGTCCCATCCGCGGACCGCAGGCAAATGACGCCGCCCGCCCCAATCCCGGCCCCGACAAAGTCCGCCCCGACCGCAGTCAGCGTCGTGCCGTTCAGGGTGGCCCCTGTCCCGCCGACCAGGACCTGCGAGGGCAGGTGCAACTCGCCGAACAGGACCGGCTCCCATTTCAGAACATCAACATCGTTGGAGAACGTTGCCATGGCAGTCTCCCGATTGCGGATTGCGGATTGCGGATT
>CAYHAJ010000070.1:0-11157 GCA_964354535.1 uncultured Pirellulales bacterium | reverse complement strand
CATCTCTACAGCGAAAGCAGCGTCCCCAGTGCTCGCGCCCACGACTCAAGTCGAAGTGCTGCAGGCCCACTTCCGCGACCAGACCCGAAGGCTCGGGCCCTTGAGGAATGCCGTGGTTGTGATAGTACCCCGCGTCTGTTGCAGTCCACGTGCTTAGCCAGTTAGTGAAGATTTCGCAGCACTCAGGATCACAGCGCAACTTCGTCAGAAAGTAACGCAACACCCCGTGATCAAGGCTGTCATAGCAGGCAGTGAGATCGAAGCTGGCGCTGACCCTGTATCCGTCCGCGAACGCCTCCCGAAGAGCTGCATTGAAGAGGGTGTACCCGTCGCTCCATTTGCGATAGAACCATCGGCTTGTTTTGCCCGCGTAGAGATGCCCAAACACCTCCTTGTTATACCGTTGACGGACACGCGGAAAGAGCCGCTCGGCTATCACGTTTACCGCTGCCTGGTAAGCTATCTGATCTTCCACGGTCAGGAGAGTATAGGGACGCAGAATACCGGATGGCTTGGGTAGGAATAGTTTACAGGCCTGCTTTGGTTGGTAGAGACGTCGTCTCAGCCGCGTTTGGAGGTCGGCCAGCAGCGCATCGTCAGCGATCGCGTAGAGGGTATAAAGCTCGCGGAAGTACGCCTTGAACTGCGCATCCGGATTGCTGCGCACCCACCGCCACGCGCGTCGTAGGTTTTCTAACTCGATGACCTCGTCCCATGTGCCCATGTCGATCACGTAGTTGAGGACCGCATCCTGACAGCTACTGTTTTCTGGTGCTCATTTCTCGTCCTGAGGCAAATGGTCAACATTTGATTCCGCTGAGACAATTCCTATTTCGACCTTTCAATCGCGTCTTCGACCGCGAAAACATCGGTAGCCCGGCCTTCTGAGGGGCGCTTCAGCCGAATAGTATTCAATGGACCCCTGATTTCCCAATTTCTGGCGGGCCTCACATACCGCCTCTCACTCCTCATGGGGCCGTCGCGGGCCATCCAATCTGCCACTGATTATGTCGTACCCCCGATTGGCTGTAAAGCCGAAAACACAAGTCGTGACTCACGGGGGGACTCTGGTATACTGGACAGCAGCCGTGAGGATACCCCAGGGACAGACGGAAAGTCTGGGACGGGGTTGTGTGGCAGAGGTTTGATCGAGGTTGGTATGAATCGACACAGCGCGATGACAAGGGGCAAGAGTAATCGTGGCGATGCAACGGTCAGGTTAGACCGGCGGACCTTCTTGCGCGTTGGAGCCGCGGGGTTGGCCGTATCTCTTTGGGACTTGGCGGGAGCGGCACAGAGGCAGGGCGGTCGGAACGGCGCACGGCGGCCCAATGTTCTGTTTGTCTTCTCCGACATGCAGCGCGCGTTTTCTATGGGCTGCTATGGTGACGCCAATGCCCGCACGCCGGTGCTGGATGGTTTCGCCCGGCAGGGGGCCCGGCTGGATGCGGCGATGTCGAATACGCCGGTCTGTTGCCCCTATCGGGCCTGCCTGATGTCGGGCCAGTACGCCCATCACCACGGCGTGATGAGCAACGGCGTCACGTTCCGGCCCACGGTCAAATGCGTCGCCGAGACGTTCCGCGACGCGGGCTATGAGACCGGCTATTCGGGCAAATGGCATATCATCCCGCCGAAGGACGCCCGGGACCCGACGTACGGCTTTCCCGCGCGGGATGCCGAGTTCGGCTTTTACCACACCGACCGGCAGTCCGCGAACGTGACCGATGTGGCCCTCAAGTTCATCGGCGCGAAGAGCAAAGGCGCCAAGCCGTGGATGCTCTTTGTCTCCTGGATTCTCCCCCACACGCCGTACCAGGCTCCGGCGGGATACGCAGAGCATTTCTCCAAAGTCACGATCCCGCCCAATGTCCCTGAAGGGCTCTCCACCGAGAACGCGAAGCAGTGCCTGCCCGACTATTATGGCATGATCGAAAGTCTCGATGATGAATTCAAACGCCTCCTGCAGGCGCTGGACCAGGCGGGCGTGGCCGACGACACGATCGTGGTCTATTCCTCCGACCACGGCGACATGATTGCTTGCCAGGGCCTCAAGGCCAAGCGCTGGCCCTATGAGGAATCAGCCCGCATTCCCTTCCTGATCCGCTATCCGCGCGTCATCAAGCCTGGCACAGTTGTAGCCGATCCGTTCGGCTCGCCCGATGTCTATCCGACGCTCGCCGGTCTGGCGGGGCTCAGGGCGCCCGCGGGCGTGGACGGTGCCGATTTCTCGCCCTTGCTGCGGGGCGAGACTGCCAAGCCGCCGCGCGACTACGTTTATCTGGAAATGCAATATGCCTACGTCCCGTGGCCCGGCTGGCGGGCTTTGCGCACGCGCCAATACATGTATGCACGTACCAAAGACAAGCCCTGGTTCCTATACGATCTGAAGAACGATCCCTGGGAGAGGAAGAACTTGGTGGACGATCCGGGCAAGAAATTGCTGGTCAATGAATTCGACGACCGCCTGGCGTCGATCATGCGCCAGACGGGCGACTCCTGGGACATCAAGGCGACGCCGGGCGATCTGGAGAATTGGCTCCCCGGCGGGCCGAAGCAACAATCCCAGAACCTGGGTGTGGACTTCCCCGGCAAGGCGACCGGCGCGGTCGAAGGGAATCAAAAGGGAAAAGCCAAGGAACGCAAACGGGCCAAACGGCAAAAGGCCGGTACGTAGACCGATGTGGGCAGCGGCTAACGGGGTTCACCGTAGGGGCGAATAATCATTCGCCCTTACAGTCGGCATAAGACCGCGCAAACGCGGTACGGGCGAATGATTATTCGCCCCTACGAACGACGAAACGAGCCGCGCAACCGCCTGACGATCACGCGTATGCATCGTTCACCACTTCAGCATGGTCCGCGTTCCAGGGCCGGGCGTCGTTGCACGACAAAGCCGCAGGATCTCGTCTTCCTGGCAAGAAAGACCGAAAGAAACGAAAGCAGACGCAAAATGGCGTGGACGACTTGCAGCACAGCCGCCCCCGGCTGTGTCTTGCGGTTTCCCAGCCGAGGGCGGCTGGGCTATGTGTCTCTTCCCTTTCTTTGGGCTACGGTGGCTTGGGCAGGGGCCGAGGGCCGGGCTGGGATAATCTGTTGCTGAGAGACGCGCAAACTGCTATAGTGAAAGTGATTATGGCGGGTCGCCCGCCCGATGCGCGAAGGGCAGCTTGGGCTAAAAGCCCATCCTACACCTGTCTCGAGCTCACCTGAGCGAGACAGAGCGATTGACGTGCGTGACGCTGCAGACTGATCAATACTGGCAAAGGTGAATCGCATGGATTCCCAGCAGGACCCCCATCCCACTCAGGTTACCGGCGAACCGACATCCGGCAAGGTCACGCCGGGGCGTGGTCGATCCGATGGCTCGCTCGGGCAGTTTTTATCAGGCTTGCTCGCGGCGATGTGCCGGCTGGGTCCGGCCCAAGGCGCGGCGGCCCTGCGGCACCAGGAAGGCAATCGGATGGAAGTCCTGGCGGTGCACCCGGAGCTGGCCGGCGGGGACAGTCCCCCGGCCTGGTTGAACATGGCGGCCCAACTGGCCCACGACAGCATTCAGGTGAATCGGCCTACCACGGGCACCTGGTCCCAGCCGGACGGCGGCAAGCCACTGACCCCACTGCATATCCTTTCCGTTCCCTTCCGGCTGGCGGAACTGCCCGCGGCGGCGGCAACGTTTTTGGTCCAGGCCCGGGACGAGGCGACTTTCCGGGCCATTCAAGAGCGGCTGGAGCTGGGTACGTCGGTGCTGGCTTTGACGGAGGCCCGCCAGATCCTGCAGAAAAAGGAATTGGACCTGCGCCGGCTCCGGAAGGCGATGGAGACGCTCTCGTCGGTCAATCGCCATCGACGGTTCGGCAGCACGGCGATGGCTCTGTGCAACGAGGTGGCCGCCCAGTGGCAATGCGACCGGGTGGGCTTGGGTGTGCTCAAGGGCCGCTACGTTCAGGTCAAGGCGCTGAGCCATACCGAGAACTTCAGCCGGAAGATGCAGGTGGTGCAGGACCTCGAAGCGGCGATGGAGGAGTGCCTGGACCAGGATTGCGAGGTCGTGCATCCGGCACCGCCGGATTCCACCTATATTAGCCGCCAAACGGCGGAGCTGTCCAAACGGCACGGCCCGCTGGCGATTGCCAGCCTGCCCATTCGGTATGGGGAAAAGGTCTGGGGCGTGCTGACTTTGGAGCGGCCCGTGGACCGGCCCTTTACGGCGGACGAGGTCGAGGCCGTCCGGCTGGCCCTGGAACTGTGTACCGCCCGGCTCGTGGCCTTGCAGGAGCACGACCGTTGGATGGGCGCCAAACTCGCCAGTGCCGTGCGGGAGGCTGCGGCTGTGGTGGTCGGGCCGCGCCACACGTGGGTCAAGCTCATCGTGATCCTGGCCTTCGCCGCGGCTTTGTTCCTGATCTTCGCGAGGGGCAACTACCGCGCGGAGGCCTCGTTCGTTCTGGAGGGGACGGAGCGGCAGGTTGTGCCCGCGCCTTTTGACGGCTACCTCAAGACCGTCGCCGTGGAAGTCAGCGATGCGATCAAGGCCAATGAGACGTCCCTGGCCGAGCTCGATACGGCGGAGCTGCGGCTGAAGCTGGCGGAAGTGAAGGCCGAGAAGGCGGGCTACCTCAAGCAGATGGACGCCGCCATGCGGGACGGCGAGACGGCCCAGGCCCAGATCGCGGAGGCCAACGCCCAAAAGGCCCAGGCGCAGATCGACCTGTACGAGTACATGGTCGCGCAGGCCAGACTCCTCTCGCCCCTGAGCGGGACCGTCGTCCAAGGCGATCTCAAACGTCAGATCGGGGCCCCGGTCAAGATGGGCGATACGCTCTTCGAGGTTACGCCCCTGGAGTCGCTGCGGGCGGTGCTGCACGTGCGGGAGGATCAGATCACCGACGTCCGGGTGGGGCAGCAGGGGACCCTGGCGACTGCCTCGTACCCCGGCCAGTACATTGCGTTCGAGGTCGAGCGGGTCAATCCGATCGCCGAGGTCGTCAAGCAGAAGAACGTCTTCAAGGTGCGCGTGCGACTGCTGGAATTGTATCCCTGGATGCGGCCCGGGATGGAAGGCGTCGCCAAAATCGACCTGGCGAAACGCTCCTACGCCTGGATCTGGACCCGCAAGATTGTCAATTGGGTGCGGATGAAACTCTGGATATGAGGAAGAAGGGCAAAGGGAAAAAGTAAAAAGGTAAAAGTAAGAGGGAAGAGGGCAAAGGACAGTCCTTTTTACCTTTTGCCTTTTTACTTTTTCCTTGAGGAACGATGGCAGTAGAGCGACCGACATTTCATGAGGCGTGGTACCGGGTGGCCAATCTGCGGCCCCGGCTGCTCGCGGGCGTGCGCGTGCATCGCCAGCATTTCCGCGGCCAGCCCTGGTACATTCTGGATAATCCCACCAGCGAGCAGTACTCCCGGATTAGTGAAGAAGGCTACCGGTTCATCGGTTTGCTCAATGGCCGCCGGACCGTGTCCGAGGTCTGGACCCTCTGCAACGAGCAACTGGGCGACCGGGCTCCCACCCAGGGCGAGGTCATTCAGCTTCTGGGACAACTGCACGCGGCCAATCTGCTGTACGTCGAGTTGGCGCCGGATAGTGAAGCGCTGTTCAACCGCTACCGCAAGCGCATCACCCGCGAAGTACAGAGTTACTTGATGAACCTCCTGTTCCTGCGGATTCCGCTGCTGGACCCGAACCGGTTCCTGGATCGCTGGGTGGGGATCTTCGGCTGGGTGTTCAGTTGGCTGGGATTGGTCCTGTGGCTGGCGCTCGTCGGGACGGGCGTCTACTTCATCATCGGGGACATCCCCGAGCTCCTCAGCCAGAGCGAGGACGTGCTCGACCCGGGCAACCTGGTCTTTCTGTACCTGAGCTTTATTATCCTCAAGATCCTGCATGAATTCAGCCATGCGTTTGCCTGCAAACGCTTCGGCCGACGCAACGGCACCGGCGGCGAGGTCCACAAGATGGGCGTCATGTTCCTCGTGCTGTTTCCGCTGCCGTACGTGGACGCTTCCAGCGCCTGGGCCTTCCGCAAGAAATGGCACCGGGCCATCGTCGGCATGGCCGGCGTGCTGGCGGAACTGGCCGCGGCTTCTATCGCGGCCATCGTCTGGTCCCACACCTCGACCGGGGCGCCGCATATCATCGCTTACAACGTCATCTTCGTCGCCAGCGTCTCGACGGTTCTGTTCAACGGTAACCCGCTGCTGCGGTTCGACGCCTATTACGTGCTGACCGATCTGATCGAGATCCCCAATCTGGCCCAGCGCTACCGCCAGTACTTCTCCTACCTGGTCCGGCGCTACGCCTGGGGACTGAAGCGCATCTGGAACCCGGCCTACACGGTGGGGGAGCGCTTCTGGTTCCTCTTCTACGGAAGCACATCCTCCGTCTATCGCCTCTATATCTCGATCCGGATTCTTCTGTTCCTCAACAGTCGGCTGCCGGAGGCGCTCTTCATCCTGGTGCCGATCCTGGCCCTGTCCGGAATTGTCGCCTGGCTGCTGGTTCCCGCCGGCAAGTTCCTTCGCTATCTGGCGACCAGTGAGGAGCTGGCCCGGAATCGGCCGCGGGCCGTCGGCTCGACGGTGGCGGTCGGCCTGAGTCTCGTGGTCCTCCTGGGTGTGCTGCGTCTGCCGGACCACCGCCGGGTGGAAGGGATTGTGGAGCCCGAGGGGCTCGCGATCATTCACGCCGAGAGTGATGGATTCGTCACCAACTTCCTGGCCTCGCAGGCCAAGGTCGCGCCCGAGGGTCCTGTCCTCGTGGACGCGCTGAACCCGGCCCTGGAGGCGGAGAGCCGCGGTCTCATGGCCGAGCGACAGGCCCTGGAGGTGCGCCGACGCCAAGCCGTTCTGAAAGAGGTCGCGGCGGCCCAGATTCTCGACGAGCAATTGGCGGCCCTGGGAGAGAAGATCGCCCGGGTCCAGCAGTTGCTTTCCCTGCTGCATTTGACCGCGCCTGCCTCCGGCACCTGGGTCTCGCCCGAGATCGAGTTCACCAAAGGCCGGTTCGCCAAGCGTGGGGAAACTCTGGGAGTCGTGGCCAACCTGGACGACCTGCTGATTCGGGCGACGGCCGGCCAGAACGTGGCGGCCCTGCTGATCGAGCAGGCAGCCCAGAAGGTCGAAATCCGTGCCAGCGGGCGGCCCGATCCGACCATCACCGGGACCATCGAGAAGATCTTCCCGGCGGGGCAGGAGCAATTGCCTTCGCAGGCCCTCGGCTACGCGGTGGGGGGTTCCATGGCGGTGGATGTCCGCGATCCCAGCGGCACCAAGACGGCCGAGAAGTTCTTCGAGATTCGCATTCGTCCCCACCTGGATCGGCCGGATCAGTGGTTGACCGGCCAGCGCGTCGTGGTCCGAGTCCGGTTGCAGTCCAAGCCCTTGGCCGCCCAGGTGTACCATTATGGCCGGCAGCTCTTCCAGCGGAGGTTCCATATCTAATCGATGATGGCTGGAATGTTGGAATATTGGAATAGTGGAAGGTTGGGGAAAGACGCGCGGCGCGCCCTCCCATCATTCCATCATTCCATTCTTCCAGAGGAGGTTCCAAGTCTGACATGACCTCCGTACCGAGCACGACGTGGCGGATGTTGAACCAGCGGCTGGCGGACAAGACCCTGGCCAAGGGTCTGGATGCCGTCTGGGATGCGGGCGTCGGTCTGGCCCAGCGCTGCGTGCCGCGCTTGCGGCGCTTCTCGGAGCGTGCCGAGGCCGTCTTGAAGTTCGAGAAACAGTTCGCGGATATGTCGAATGCCCAGCTTCGCGAGGCCCTCGAGCCGCTGCGCGAGACCTTCCGCCGTTATCGCGATACCTCGGAGGACCTGGACCGGGCCTTTGCGTTGATTCGCGAAGTCGCCATGCGGCAGATTGGGGAGAGGCCCTTTGGCGTTCAGGTGGCCGGCGCCTTTGCGCTGGAGGCCGGCTGCGTGGCGGAAATGGCGACGGGCGAGGGCAAGACGCTCACGGCCACCATGCCGGCGACCGTGGCCGGTTGGCGGGGCCGCGGTTGCCACATCATCACCGTCAACGATTACCTGGCCAAGCGGGACGCCGAGTGGATGGGCCGTATTTATCACTTCTGCGGTCTGAAGGTTGCCCATGTCGAGCAGGGCATGCTCGACGTGGACCGCCGCGCCGCGTATGCGGCCGATATCACCTACTGCACCAATAAGGAAGTCACCGCGGATTTCTTGCGCGATCGCCTGGTCTTAGGCCGGTGCGGGGGCTTGGCGGGAGCCCTGCTCGACCAGGTGGCCGGGACGCGACGGCCGGTGCTGGAGGGGCTCGTGCAGCGCGGGCTCCACTACGCGATTGTCGATGAGGCGGACTCCATTCTGATCGATGAGGCGGTGACCCCGCTGATCATCTCGGGGCCGGGCCCCAATCCCGAACAGACGCAGGCTTTTCGAGATGCGGCCGGCCTCGCGGCACAGTTGGACGTGCAGAGCGACTATCGTGTGGACAATCGCTACCAGGAGATCGAGTTGACGGAAACGGGCAAGAGACGCCTGGCTCAGCTCAGCGCCGGTCTGGGCGGTCTTTGGCGCGGCGCCCGACGCCGACAGGAGCTGATGGTCAAGGCGCTGACCGCCAAGGAGCTTTATCGGCGCGACCACCAGTATGTCGTCGATGGGGGTAAGGTGGTCATCGTCGATGAGTTCACGGGGCGACTGATGCCGGACCGCCAGTGGAGAGACGGTCTGCACCAGGCTGTCGAGGCCAAGGAGCAGATCGAGGTCACTCCGCCGAAGGAAACGTACGCGCGGATCAGCTTCCAGCGGTTCTTCCGGATGTACGGCACGCTGGCCGGCATGACCGGCACCGCCCAGGAAGCGACGGCGGAATTCTGGCAAATCTACCATTTGCCCGTGGTCGTGATCCCCACCAATCGCCCGTGCATCCGGCAGTACCTGCCTGACTTCGTGTTCACCCACGAAGCCACGAAGTGGCAGAGAATTGTGGCGGAGATCGTCCGCGTACACGCCACCGGCCGGCCGATTCTGGTGGGCACCCGGAGCGTGCGCGCCAGCGAGTCCCTCAGCAAGCTCCTGCTGGAGCAGGGCCTGGAACACCGGGTGCTCAACGCGGTTCACCATCGGGAGGAGGCCCAGATCGTGGCCCAGGCCGGACAGCAGGGCTGGATTACCGTGGCGACGAATATGGCCGGGCGGGGAACCGATATCAAGCTGGGTCCGGGCATCGCCGCCATGGGCGGCTTGCACGTGATTGCCACCGAGCGCAACGAATCGGGACGAATCGACCGCCAGCTTTTCGGCCGTTGCGCCCGCCAGGGCGACCCCGGCAGCGCCCAAGCTATTGTGTCGCTGGAAGATGAGTTCGTGGCCCGCTACGCAAAACGCGTCGTCAATTCGCTCAAGCGACGCGCCGGAGACGGCGACCGGGACATTGCGTCTTCTTCAACCCGCGCCGTCTTTCACTACGTGCAGTGGCGCGCCGACCGGATCGCCCTGCGCCGCCGCAAGTCTGTCATCAAGACCGACCACTGGCTGGACGATCACCTGAGCTTCGCCGGCCGGGAGTAGTAGGGGCGACGCCTGCGTCGCCCTTGGTTCTTATGCCGATCAGAAGATCGGCGTTCCCCATCCGTAGGGTGCGTATCACGCACCGTCGTCCGATTCGATAGGTCCCTTGCTTCGCCAACAGGGTGCCCCCAATGGTTCACAAAAAGGGCCGGCGGCTCCGTTATCCACCGGCCCTTGTCCTTGTGTGCCGATCAGGAAGTGCCTTCTATGGCTTCGCCGGTGGGTTCTCCTTCTCGAAGTAGGTTGTGAAGACCTTCAGATCCTCGACGTCCACCTTGCCGTCGCCCCAGGCGTACGGCCCGATGTCGTAGAGGGTCTTGTTGGAGCCCCAGTTCTCGATCAGCATCACCAGATCCACCAGATCTGTCTTCTTGTCGCCGTTGAAATCCACGATGGGGAGGATCGGGGCCTTCCATTGCGAGTAAATGTAAGTGCTGTTGTCACCTCGGTCGATGTACAGGGCGGAGCCGTCGGGAGCAAAGCAAGGGAGAAACTCATCATTGGGTCCGTTGACCATGGGTCCCAGGTTGACTGGCGGCTGCCAGGGAGCAGAGCGGCCGGCCCGCCTCGTCATCCACAAATCCCCGCCGCCATAGCCACCCGGCCGCGTACCGCCATCGCTGAACACGAGCAATAATCCATCCGGAGAAAGAACCGGAGTGCCCTCATTGCCGGGGCTATTCACCGGCGGGCCGAGGTTCACCGCCTCCCCCCAGGGAGCGCTGGTGGTCGCACGCCTGCTGACGTAGAGATCGCCGGCGCCATAGCCGCCGGGGCGGTCCGACGACCCGAAGTAAACTTCCAAGCCATCCGACGACACCGAAGGGTAACCTTCGGTGTACGAGGTGTTCACGGGCGCGCCCAGGTTGGTCGGCGGGCCCCAAGGGCTGTTGCGGGTCGCCCGTTTGATCACATAGAGATCGGCGTTGCCGAGACCTCCGGTCCGCCGGGAGAAGAAATAGAGATCAAGACCGTCGGCCGTGAGCGACGTGGGGCAATCCACCTGTGCACTGTTGATCGTCGGCCCGAGATTCTCGGGAGGACCCCAGGCGTCCTGGGGCGAGGCCCGCTTGCAGACCCAGATATCGTCTTGGCCCTGTCCCCCGGCCCGGAATGAGTCGGTGTACATTTCCAGGCCATCCGCAGAGAAACAGGCGATACCGTCGCTCTGCGCAAAGTCGAGGAGAGGAAAAGCAGATTGGACGTCCACCGACGCGCCGAAGGTGAAATCCGCGCGCGCCGGCGCGTCGAGACCTGCGAGGAAACCCAGGCCCACCAGGGACGTTACCACCATCGGAATCTCAAACAACTTCATTCCACACCTTCCTTTCTGCCCGAGGGCAACAGATATTGTTGGAATCGTATTGGCGGGTCTTTCTGCAGAAAAGACGAGTTCACCATCGAAAGGCAAATCGAGGACACGCCAGAAGTCACCCGGTAATCGACGGTTCGCGGCGGCGGACCACCGCCTCATGTCAGCCTCAACCTTGCTGCGCTCGTGCATGTGGTCATAGTACCGGGCGCGATCGAAGTAGGCATAGGCATCCTGCGGATCAGCCTGGATTCGGCGCGTATAGAGGCGCAGCATGTCCTGCCAGTGATCCGCCAG
>CAYHAJ010000069.1:0-25350 GCA_964354535.1 uncultured Pirellulales bacterium | reverse complement strand
GTGGGCCGGGTGCGTTTATCGGGGAGGTGCACCGCAAGGCCGCTCGGATGGATGGGCAGATCGAGTTCGTGGGAGGGGCCTTTGACATCAATCCTGCCAGGTCGCTCCGGATGGGCAGGGAGCTGTACCTGGACCGCAAGCGGGTCTACAGGAACTATCAGGAGATGATCGAGAAGGAATGCCGGCGACCAGCAGGCGAGAGATTCGACTTCGTCACTATTTGCACGCCTAACAACTGGCACTTCCCCATCGCTCGCGATCTGCTCTCGGCGGGCTTCCACGTGATGTGCGAGAAGCCCATGACGCTCAACTCCAAAGAGGCCAAGGATCTGCAGAAGCTCGTCGAGAAGACGGGACTGGTCTTCGGCCTGATGCACAATTACACCGGCTACCCGATGGCCAAGCTCGCTCGCGACATGGTAAAAAAGGGCGAACTGGGCAAGATCCGTAAGATCGTCGTGCAGTACCCGCAGGGCTGGCTGGCTACGGCCTTGGAGAAGACCGGCCAGATGCAGGCCAGTTGGCGAACCGACCCCAAGCAAACCGGCGCGGGCGGCTGCGTCGGCGACATCGGCACTCACGCCGCGAATCTGGCGGAGTACATCTCCGGCCTGAAAATCACGCACATCTGCGCCGAACTGACGACCTTTGTCCAGGGGCGTCTCGTGGACGATGACTGCAACTGCCTGCTCAAGTTCGATAATGGGGCCAAGGGCGTCCTGCACGCCAGCCAGATTTCCATTGGCGAAGAGAACAACCTCGCGATCTGGGTCCACGGCGAGAAGGCCAGCCTCGAATGGCACCAGGAGCATCCGAACTACCTGTACGTCCGCCGGATGGACAAGCCGGAAGAGGTCTGGAAGAGAGGCAATGGCTATATCGGTGCCTACAGCGCCGCCGCCGGCCGTGGCACGCGCATTCCCTCCGGCCACCCGGAAGCCTTCCTCGAGGCCTTCGCCAACAACTACATGAACTTCTGCGAGACCGTCAAATGCAGAATCGCCGGCGAGCAGCCGAGTGAACTGGCCCTGGACTTCCCCAGCGTCGAGGCGGGTGTCCGGGGCTTGCTGTTCATCGAGACCGTCGTGGCCAGCTCGCAAAGCGCCCAGAAGTGGACCGCGATGAAGAAGTAATCCGCTGTTTCGTCAGCCTTTCCCGTCATCGGGAAGAGATTGCTTCGCTCCGCTCGCAATGACATGCTGTGGATGCGCATGTCATTGCGAGGAGCGCAGCGACGAAGCAATCTCCAACCGCATAATCGCGGAAAGACAACCGTAGAACAGGAGCACCCACATGAAAGATCATCAAGACAGTTCCACCCTTTCCCGCCGGGGCTTCCTTTCCAGCGCCGCGGCAGCCGTAGTGGCCGTTTCGGCGGCACCGTCCATGACCAAGGCCGCCGAGCCCGCGAAGAAGTTTAAGCTCAAGTACGCGCCGAACCTGGGCCAGTTCCAGGAGCATGCGGGGAAAGACCCGATCGATCAACTCAAGTTCATGGCCGATGAGGGCTTCTCGGCCATGTTCGACAATGGCCTGATGGGTAAGGCCCCGGACCTGCAGGAGAAGATCGCCAAGGAAATGAACCGGCTGGGCATGACCCTGGGGCCGTTCGTCATCTACGCTGAATTCAGCAAGCCGACCCTGGTCACGCCAGACCAGGAATTCCGCGATATGATCCTCCAGCGCACGAAGCAGGCCGTCGAAACCTCGAAGCGGGCCAACGCCAAGTGGGCACTCATCGCTCCGGGTTGCTGCAGCCAGAAACTGGAATGGGACTATCAGACGGCGAATCTGGTGGAGAATCTGCGCCGCTGCGCCGAGATCGCGGAGCCGGCCGGCATGGTCATCGTGATCGAGCCCTTGAACTGGTGGGCCAATCACCCCGGCCTGTTCCTCCAGAAAATCCCGCAGGCCTACCAGATCTGCAAGGCGGTCAACAGCCCCTCCGTCAAGATCGTCAACGACCTGTACCACCAGCGGAGCACCGAGGGAAACCTCATTCCCAATATTGATAAGGCCTATAGTGAGATCGCGGCGTTCCACCTGGGCGACAATCCCGGCCGCAACGAGCCCGGCACCGGCGAGATCAACTACAGAAACATCTTCCGGCACCTCTACCGCAAAGGCTACCAGGGCACGCTGTGCATGGAGCACGGCAAGAGCAAGCGGGGCAAGGAAGGCGAGCGGGCCCTGATCGACGCGTATCGAGCCTGCGACAGTTTCGAGGTGTAGAAACCACGTTTCGAGTGTGAAGTTGGAAGTGTCAAGCAGGAAATCGGCAGACCTCCAGCTTCAACCTTGAAACCAAAAAAGAAGTCGCGCCATCCTTGGCACGACTTCTTTTTTTCCGGCGAATCGACAACCCACGTCCCTGCGGGGGTCGATTCGAGCTATTTCTCGGAATCGAGCAGCACAATCTCGGTGAACTCGATGAAGGCCCTTTGCGTGGCCTCGTGCGGCTCGATCTTGCCGACCAAGCCGACTTTGTGGCCGATGAACTTGGTAAGATCCATGCTTGCTGCCGGGCCGGTCGGCGTCACGTAACAGATGGTCTTGTCGGTGTCATCAAGGATGCGGTACCGCTTGCTGGTGCCACTGTAGACGCTGGAGGTCGCAAGCTTGCCCTTGATGGCATACTTGCCGGTCTCCACGATTCCCCCCAGTTTCGTGGTCCGCGCCGCATCGATCTTCGCGTTCGTTGCGGCCAGTTCTTTCTTCTGAGCCTCGATCTCGGCGGCCGCCTGGCGGGCCAGTTCATACCGTTCCACCTGCTTGAGAGTAAAGTCCGCATAGCGGGCCGCCCGCCCACCGTCCTTCGTAGCAGCCAGTTCCGCCAGCTTCTTCTTGATCTCCATGTAGTTCTGCTCTGCCAGGGGCTTGCGGTGCTCGGCCTTCACTTTTTCGCTGAGCACATAGTACAAGTCGAGACCGGACAGCGGCACATTCGGGTCCCCCAACTTCTGCGCGGCCGCCCGCTTGGCGGCATTCTGGTCCACCACGGGTGTTTTGGCCTGCGGTCTGTCTACCGCCTGGAGGTATTGACCGCTCACCCAGAGATATGCGCCCTGCGGCGGGGCGATCTTGTAATAGTCGTCCTTTTCCTCACCAAGGAGCTTCACCGTCTGTCCGCGGCTGAGCACCACCTGCTTGCTGGTCGAATACTTCGCCTCTTCCGTATCCGAGCCCGTATACACCCCGACGTTGTCGCCCGTGACGACGCCGACCGTCGGATTGCGCAAATTGATGCTCACGTACTGTACCGCGATCCACGAGAAGCAGCCCGGAGGCGGGACGATGCAAGACCAAGACTGCTCGGTCTTGACCACCTGGACGCGGTCCCCCTTGTAGAGCTTCCCACACTGATAGAACTGCGTTCCGGCGCCGGAACGAATGCGCACGTCATCGCCCAGGACCTCCGCCACGTATGGCTCATTCGTCCCCGTCGTCGTCGTCGCTTGATCGCGCAACACGACGGGGCTGCGGGGCGCGTTCGGCTCCTGCGCCCACGCCGCCGCCGGCAAAATCAGCACGACAACGAGCAACAGGGCGTACACCCAACGACAGACCGACGTCATACGTACCGCGCGCTCGGGAGAGTGGACGCGAGCTTGCATCTTCTGGCCTCCTAAAAGACGTTCCCACAGATGCCTTGGAACAGCCCGCAGACAGGGCGATCCTTCGCGGGAAAAGTTACTGCACCTTATCGGGCTTGTCAAGACTTAAGTAGTCTGGGTAAGACAAATATGCAGAAAAAAATGTGCGATCCTGCGGACTCGCATCCATCCGACGTATCTTGTCATCCTTTCGCCGCGCTCGGGCAGGCTCAGGATGACCAGTCCCTGTCGCCTAGCGGGCCCATTGAAAGCGGTTCAAGCGCCCAGTCGCGTCAGTTCGTCGCGACACATCTTCACCTGCCCGGGGTCCACGAGACGCCCCGAGGCCTTTTGCAGGTGCTGGATTGCCTTCTCGCGCTCGTGTAGATAGCGGGAGTAGAGAATGCCGAGCATCAGCTCCACCTGCTCGGTGTACTCGTAAGTGCCCCCGTAATTCGTGAGGAATTGCTCATAGGCCCGGGCGGCCTCCGCGGAGCGGTGCTCGCTCGCCAACTGGTTGGCGACATCGAGCAGGTGTTGTCGCGGCAACAACTGTTCGCGATCCAGCCGCATCAGCTCCAGATAGAGATCGGCGGCCGCGGGCAGGTTATGCTGCTCAATCCAGTTGGCGATAGCATGGCGAATCTGCTGGATCCTCGCCTGAGTCTCTCGATCGACACGGCCAGCCGGCACTTCCTTCGATTCCACCCGCCGACGGCCCCCCACTGCCGAGAAGGGATCGTAGCCTGACGCCACGGCGTCGCGGTACTGCCGGCGTCGGTTCCACTGCCGGATCATGACCCACAGGTCGTACTGGGTCCCACTGAGAATCCGCGTCGCCAGCAGCAGCAGCAGCAGGCCGATCCCGTAGGCATATCCGACTAAGTGCGCTCCGTAGGCCACGTTGGGGCCAATCCGTAGGATGATGTTGTCCCAGACGATCAGGATGAAGCCGATGAAGTACAGAGCCGGGACCTCGAATGTTCCGATAAAAAAGACGATCCAGTAGAGGACCGTGATCTGCGTCTGGGGGAACAGGACCAAGTATGCTCCGGTGACGGCGGCGATCGCGCCACTGGCGCCCAGTACCGGGGTCAGTGCGGATGAGTGCAGGAGAGCGTAACCCGCGCCGCTGACGATCGCGCCTGTCAGGTAGAAGAGAACGTACCGGACGTGGCCGAGCTTGTCGTTGATATTGGCCCCAAACAGGTAGAGAAAGAACATGTTGCCGACGATGTGCAGAATGCTGCCGTGCAGAAAGGCATAAGAAAGAAACTGCCAATAGTGCCAATGGCCGGGCAACAGGATCCAATCCATCGCCCACGGGCGGATCGGCAGGGGAAGAATGTGGCCGCCGATGAAGACAATGTTGCCATCAATCGTGTATGGGTAGCGCCGGTCGAACGAGTACGAGAGGAAGAACAGGAGGATATTGATGGCAATCAGGGCGTAGTTCGCATAGGGGGTCCGTCTGGGCCAGATACTCGTCCGGATCGGCAACAGTAGCAGCATCGGTCAATGGTTCTCGAGAACGATCACCTGGGAATTTCGTCGTATCAGGGGTCCATCATAATCGCTGGCCGCGCCCGGAGCAAGACAGGAAAAGGACGGCCGGCGCCGTCCTACTCATGGAAAATGAGTCTTGAAGGAGGATCGCAGCGGCCTTCCCGTGCAGGAAGGACCTCGTTCGAGCCTGTTTCTCCCCTGCGGAAAACACCGCAGATCGTCCGATCCCTCGTTTTCGCCTCCCCTTGGCCCCCGCTATGGAAAGTATAGGAACTGAACGACGCGAAGCCAAACCCTGTCGTCCAATGACAGGACAGGCCCAAGCCAGCGTGGCGTTTTGGTCCTTGGGAGTTCGGGGGAATTTCGAATTTGACGCGGCCGGCGCGCACGGTAGACTGCTGGCACTGTCCATTATGCTTCCATACAGAAGGAGGTGCCTTTGAAATGGATGCTCAGAACATCGCACAGCGTGTCAGTGACATTCGAGACGAGCTGAGCCGCAGGTCCATCGACGCCCTGGTGCTTACCAAGCCTGCGAACGTCACCTACCTGACCGGCTTTTCGGGCGAGGATAGCTGGGCGATTGTGGCGAAGGGGGCGGTGTACCTGTTGACGGACAGCCGGTACACCGAGCAGGCCCAGAAGGAGTGCCCGTTGGCGAAGATCGTCCAGCGCAAGGACTCGATGGCCCAGGCCGCGAGTAAACTCCTGGAAAGACTGAAGGCGGCGCGGACCGTCGCCATCGAGAAGTCCATCTCTCTCGCACAGTACCAGGCTCTCAGGAAGCACATGGCAACCCACCTGAAAGCTGTTGACGGCCTCGTCGAAGACCAGCGGAGTGTGAAGGACACCAGCGAATTGGCCGCGATCCGGTCCGCCGCCGCCATCGCCGCCATGGCGTTCAAGAGAGCTGTGCGTCATATCCGGCCCGGAATCACAGAGAGCACCCTGGCGGGGATCCTCGATCTGGAAATGCGCCGACAAGGCGCGAAGGTCGGCTTCGAGACGATTGTGGCTTTCGGCCCGAACGCCTCCCGGCCGCACCACCAACCTTCGCCGAGGACGCTGGCCGAAACGGATACGATCCTGATCGACTTCGGGGCCCGATACAACGGGTACTGCTGCGATATCACGCGTTCATTCGCCTTCGGCAAGCCCACACCCGCCTATTGCCGGGCCTACGCGGCCGTGGAGAAGGCACAAGCCGCGGCGATAGGCGTGGCAAAAGCCGGGGCCGAGTTGGTCCGAGTCGATGCCGCCGCCAGGGATGCCATCCGCGAGACCGGCCTGCCCGTCTATGGTCACGGAACCGGGCACGGTTTCGGCCTCGAAATCCACGAGGTCCCCTTCCTCAAGGAGAAGGCGAAAGGCAAGCTACAGGCCGGCCAGATCATCACCATCGAGCCCGGCGTCTACCTCCCCGGCAAGCTCGGCGTCCGCATCGAGGATGATATCCTTATCACAGAAAGCGGCTCAGAGATTCTCACAGACCAATGCCCGCGTGGGCTCGTTCGATAGGGATTCGGCGATCTTCGACGTGCGGGCAGATTCCCGAACGGGCTTCCTTAGCCTCCAGCCCGCCGCGCTGAGGCCCAGGAAAGCAAGCAGACAAGCGCCGGGAGCGGGGACTACATTCTCAGCCTCGAAGTACAACCCCTCACCCAATCGAAACACATTGAATTCGAACCCCGACGGGCCCCCAGAGAATTCATAAGAGAACAGGGACGTGGACAGAAAGTCAGGGTTGCCCTGCACGCTCAGGAATGGCAGCACCAGACTCTGCCCAGGGGCAATATCCGCGAAGATGTCGTAGCCCGGCAGGAGCGAGAAGCGAACACTACCCGTCCCCAAGGGCAAGGCCGAGGCGTCCAGTTCGCCGGTCAATGTGCCTGTAATGTCGATGAAATCGGACAACCCCGGCGTGAATCCTCCAATGTCTATCTCCAGGATGCCGGACTGTAACTGCAAGAGGTTGCCGATAAGGGTGGTGCTGAGGATGGCCCCTTGGCCGCCGGGCGACAGAATTCCCGCATTGGTCAAGGCATTGCCCGCGCCGAAGTCGATCGTCAGTCCCGTGTCGAACCTGGCGCCCGGATTATTGAGGAAGCCGTTGATCCCGCCACCGAGCTGGACCGAGCCGGCAACGGTGCCATGGTTAATGATGGAGTCGTTGCCCCCGCTGCCCACGATGGCTTTGCCGCTCAAAGCAGAAATGCTTCCGTTGTTGGTTAGGATATTGTTGGCTCCGCCGTCGATATTCACGCCCGCGCCGGCGCCCGAGCCGCCCCGGATCGTACCGCCGTTGTTGATCGTGATATTGCCGCTGCCGCTGCCGCCGACACTCTGGGCATGGATGCCATCGGAGTCTACCCCGTGGGTCGTGATCTCGCTGGCCAATGTGACAGTGACCGGACCGACCGTACCGTTGTGCCCCGCCGCACTCTGGGCGAGGATGCCATGGGCCGTGTCGCCGTACGTCGTGATGCTGCCCGTGTGGGTGACACTGACCGGGCCGGCGTTGCCGCTGCCGCCGACGCTGCCGGCAAAGCCGACGCCAAAGCCCATGTTCTGCAAGAGGATGCCGGTTTCGGAACTGAAGTCCAGCGTGCTGCTGCCGCTATCTTCGCTGATTCCTGCAAACCCACCGCCGCCCCCGATGCTCTGGGCGAGGATCCCGTGCGCGAATCCGCCATGGGTAGTGATGTTGGCGCTGTTCTCCACGATGACGGCGCCGCCGTCGCCGACGCCATTATTGTTGCCCCGGAGGGACATGGAGGACTGCAACCCGCTCATGGGACCAAACGACTTCACGGTTGTGGACCCGTTGGCCCCGCCGCCACCGCCGATGCTCTGCGCCAGGATTCCGTTGGCGAAATGGCCCTCCGTGATGATGTCCCCGCTATTGTGGACAACAAGATCGCCCCCATTTCCACCCTCGCCGCCAGAGCCGCCCAGGATGACGCTGGATGTCGTTGGCAGGAAGGGGAAGCTGAATTCGGTCGGCATTTCGAGGAATGTGACGGAGACCTGTGTGCTATCCCCGCCAACCCCGCCCCCGCCCCCGATGCTCTGGGCCAGAATTCCGTGGGCAAAATCGCCCGCGGCGGTGACCTTGCCACTATTATGTACAATGACAGCGCCGGCGTCGCCGCCTGTGCCGCCACTTCCGCCTACCGACAGTTCGCTGGTAACCCCGAGAGCACCGAAGAACCCCAGCGAATCCATCGGATTGCTGCTGATTTCGACCTGGATTTCCCTGCTATCACCGCCGGCCCCGCCCCCACCGCCAATGCTCTGGGCCAGGATTCCGCTGGCAAAAGACCCCTCTGTGACGATATTGCCTGTGTTGCTGACGTCGACCGATCCGCCGTCACCGCCTCCGTCACCGCTACCCCCTATCGACGTGTTGGCCATGAAATCGCCGGAAGGCACGAGATCTTGAAGGCTCATCACAAGTTCAGCGTCGGCTACCAGGGATGTGCTGTTGCCGCCGGCGCCGCCGCCCCCACCGATACTCTGGCCCAGCATCCCGTAGGCGAAATCACCTGCCGTGGCGATGTTACCCGCGCTGGTTACCTGGACGGCGCGTCCACTCCCCCCTTTGCCGCCTTCACCTCCCACGGAAATCGTGGAATTCCAGCTATTGATCGCCACGGTATTGGCCGTGCTGTTGCCCCCATAACCCCCGCCACCACCCACGCTTTGCGCCAGGATGCCGTAGGAATGGGACGCAGAGGTACTGATATCGCCGGCGCTGTCGATGGTGACAGCCTGGCCGCTGCCCCCTTCGCCGGCCTTGCCACCCACGCTGAACCCGAAGGTGAAGGTGGGGAGGTCAACGCCCGGAACAAAAGTACCCACCGTCCAAGCGGTGGTGTTTCCTCCGGAACCGCCACCGCCGCCGACGCTCTCGGCGTACAGGCCATGCGCGTGCTCCCCGTGCGTGGTGATCTGGCTGGCGCTGGTGAGATCGACCAAGCCGCCGTCACCGCCCCCGCCGCCGAACCCGCCGATGGCGACATTGCCCGTGAACACGGCTCCAGCCGTGTAACTGTTGGCGTTGCCGCCGTTGCCGCCGCCGCCACCCACACTCTGGGCCTGGATTCCGTGCGAGAGGTCGCCTGTGGTGAGGATCGAAGCTCCCGTGCTAACGACATCCACCGCTTGGCCAGCACCGCCGCCGGCACTGTTGCCGCCCAGGGACATAGCAAATCCGAGTCCGACGTCGTAAGACGTCCCCCCGGTCCCGCCGCCGCCGCCCACACTCTGGGCAAAGATCCCGCTGGAGCTAACCCCGGAAGTCCCCAGGTTGCCGGTATTGGTGACGCTAACAGTGCCGCCATTGCCCCCGGAGCCGCCACTGCCGCCGTAGGTGAAAATGGGGCTATACGGGTTTCCGCCATGGCCGGCGACGACGCCGCCACCACCGCCAACACTCTGGGCCAGGATGCCGGCCGAGCCGTCCCCTGCAGTCGTGATGGCCCCCGTGTTGGTCACGTAGACGGCATTGCCATTGCCGGTACTACTTCCTGCGCCACCCACGGCGCCAAGCCCGTAGGAAGCCCCTCCGGAACCGCCGCCTCCGCCGATGCTCTGGGCAATGATCCCATAGGTGTCATTGCCGGAAGTCTGAAGCCGGCCGTTATTCTCGACGTTGACCGTGTCGCCACTGCCCCCGGCCGAGCCCTTGCCGCCGAGGGCCACCAGCCCGCCGGAACCAGCGGCGTCGCCGCCGCCGCCGCCGACACTCTGGGCGAAGATGGCGGCGCTGACGAGTTCCTTGTCAACGCCTGTCTGTGCACTGCCGCCCGTCACGGTGATCATTCCGTTGTTTGTCACCCCGACAGTCCCCCCGTTACCGGCACTGTTCCCGCTGCCGCCCCAACCGAGCACGCCACCACCAGTACCAGCGCCGCCGGCGAAGCCCCCCACGCTCTGGGAGAAGATGCCGCGAGAGTCTGCGCCGGAAGTCGCGATGGCTCCACTATTCTCGACCACAACAGCGCCGCCCGGACCGCTGCCGCGAGCGCCGCCGCCAACGCCGACCAGGCCACCCCCGGTCCCGCCATTGCCACCTTCACCGCCGAGACTCTGTGCCGAAATGCCGTCGGCAGAAGCGCCGGTGGTATTGATGAGGCTGCTACTGACAACATGCACCCTGCCACCAGTGCCACCAATACCACCGCTGCCGCCTTCGCCAACAATCGCGCCGGCGTCACCGCCGCCGCCGCCGTCACCGGCTTGACTCCGCGCGAGGATGCCGGGGGAAGATTCGCCAGCGGTATTGATGCTGCCGTTGCTGAAGACATCTACCTTGCCACCCCCGCCCCCAGGACCACCTGTGCCGCCCTCGGAATAGGTGGAAGACGCGGCCCAGCCGCCGCCACCGCCATTACCGCCTCGACTCTCTGCGAGGATGCCATAAGAGAGATTGCCGCTCGCTCGGATATCGCCGTCGCTGGCGACCGTCACCGTAGCGCCGAGGCCCCCAGCGCCACCATCACCGCCAAATGCCGGGCCTACTCCGAGCGCGGGGGTAGCCCAGCCGCCGCTGCCGCCATTCCCGCCGACGCTTCGCGCGCTGATGCCATAAGCACTGGTGCCAGAAGTGACTACATCATAGGCGCCGCCGGTAAAGTTCACCGTCGGGCCCACTATTTTTATGAATGGGAATGCTGGTACGAACACCAATCCGCCACCGAATTCACCCGCGCCACCCGCGCCACCGTCGCCCCAAATGGACCCACCCCCGTTCCCGCCGCCGGCACCCTGACTTAGTATTTCTATGCCGGGAGCACCAGGTGCCGGCGTGACGTCCGTGGTGAGACCGTGGACGTTGAACGTGAAGATCGGCGGGGAGGTCCAAGACGATGCAGGCCAGATACCATTGGATTGGTCGCCCGTAAACGTAGCGGTCCCATACAGGATGTTCACCGTCGGCAGGTCGGGCCCGGCGTATACTCGCGGGCTCACCGCAAGAGGGAGGGCCATTGACACGAGCAGCGACACAGCGAAAGGTCTTTGCGGCTTCATCATTCTCTCCATCCAAGAGACTCTGACACTTCAAAATCACGAACCCGCGCCAGGAAAAATTCCCGGTCACAGGCGACGGAATCTGCCTACAAGCCCCATCTCGCCTCGCAAAGCCCGCTGAGGGGCACAAGCGGGCAGGTCCCTTCTCGCCTGAGTCGAAGGTCAGGCGATCCTTCAGGGCACTCCCCCCAGGAGCCTCATCCAAGACGAGTGTCAGTCACCCATCCTGTATCCAACACCGTCGGACAAATGCGATTCTATGGGTAGACAATAGGAAGATCAAGAAGATTCTCGAAGAAGAGGTGAATCGGCGCACGTCACCGCCGTTGCCGGAGAGGGCGGGCTGGCGCGAACTGACCGCTCAGTGCGGCAATCCCTTTACCTGGACGGGTTTACGGCCATCGGGCTTGGGAACGAACATGTCTTCCTTCGTCAGGCCACAGCGTACCGCCATCAGACGGCTGTAGGCCAGATCACCCAAATCATCTTTGCTGGCGTTGTTCGTGCCGAAGGAGAACTTGGCCCCCGCCGCTTTGGCCTTCTTGAGAAACTTCTCGCTCGGCAGGTTGTAGCGTGAGTTGATCTCGATGGCGACGCCGTTCTTGACCGCGGCCTGGATCACCTTGTCCATCCGCTCGTCCGTCCACAGAGCGTCGTATTCGCCGGCGATGACCGCCGGCAGGAACGTGGGATTGACGTAAATATCGATGGGCTCGTTGTTGAGGATGCCGACCGTCCGGTCAACCAGCATCTCCATGAACTGCCGCTTGTCACCGACCTCGACCTCGTTCGGGATCCACAGGCGCATCCGTTTGCCGCGGTCATTCGTCCACGTCATCGAGTCCGTGAAAACGTAGTCGAATTTGGCGATCAACTCCGGCGAGAACATCTTGACCCACTCGCGGCCCTCCGCCTGCATCGCCCGGTAGACGGGTTTGCCTTCGAGCTTCTGCAGGGCCTTCTTCAACCCCTCGTCGTTGGTGACCGGGTTACCGACGCCGCAATTCTCGGCGACGCCCACCTTGACCGCACGCGGCTGGAAGATCGCTACCACGTCGTCGATGCCCAGGCCGCCCTTGAGATGAACGTGGTAGTCCGCGAGCGGGAAGAGCGGCTTGACGTAGATGTTCTTGTAGTAGACGGTGCTGCGTGCATCGTGCCCCTGCAGAGCAAAAGTGCCGCTGCTCAGCACGCGGCCCGGCCGATCCGACGGCGGCTGCGGCGGGCTCGGCTCCGTCCAGTCGACCAGCTTGCGGCCGCCCACGTCCACCGTAACGTGCCTGCCCTCGACCACCACGTGCAGCGTGAACCACTGACCATCTTGGGCGGGGGCCTCGGTGACATTCCGCATCTTGTACAGACTGCCCGTCCGGAGAGGGTCGGTGGGATCGCTGTTGTTGACCTGAACCTCGAAGCCTTTGGCCACCAAGCCCTTCTCCTGGTATTGGGTGTGGAAGAAGACACCGCCGTTGGCCAGGGGCTCGGTCTTTACATCCACCTTCAGCTCGAAATCCTTGAAGTCGCCATAGTACACTGGCCCCACGTAGAAAAGGTGACTATTAGAACCGTGCGCCACAATCGCCCCGTCTCGGACAGAGAACGTCCCGGCATTCTCGCCGGCCTTCCATCCTTCCAAGCTCTTGCCATCAAAGAGGCTGATCCACCCCTGCGCGCCGCTCTGCGCACCTGCGGGAATCGCCAGAACCACAATCAACGCCCCCACCAGACTCATCCGTGCTCTCATGACACGATCTCCTTCCATATCGAGACAAGCCCATCGAATGGTTACTACGACGCGCACCGTGGCACCAGCAGGCATACCGCCAGAGCAAGGTTTTTCTGTATTCTATCTCATTTGTGCATATTGACAAGGGCATGACGGGAGGTAAACCGGCGTACATTTCTCGCGGTTTGCGTCTGTGCGAGTGGGACAAGACAACGGGGCTCTTCCGGTTTTCCTATAATCCTATCGGAGGTGGCAAAGATGAAAAGGGTAAGAGTACTTATCAGTTCCCTCGTGCTGGTGTCCCTCGGAGCAGTTCAGGTCGCGCGCGGCGAAACGTACGACGCTCACGATGACTTCGGGGACCAACAGGGAAGCAACGGCGTCTGGTACTACCTTGAGCATACCGGGACCCAGTACATTCCTTTGACCTATCATTCAGGGTCACACGCGGGGCCCTATGAGTCGTGGCTTGGCACGGAAGGTGACTTGGATTGGCTACCCGCAATCAGTAAGGAGTATGCAGATGTGGTCTACCCAGGGCATGACCAAACGCTGTTCCTGCATCCAGGCGACCACTACTCACGATATGATGTCGTCTTGCGGTGGATATCGCCCGTCAGCGGCTACGTAGTCTCCAACATGTTGGTCCAGCGGACACCCTCCTCTGTTGTTGTCGGCGGAAACGGCTGTGATGTGTGCTTCGACGTAAACGGCAGCACCGTGAACACGACATACATACAGACGCAAGATCTTGCACTGCACTCCTTTCAATGGACAGGTGCTACCAGCGCCGGTGACTACATCGACCTGCGAATCTACAACAGAGGCAACAACGAATCTGACTCCGCACTGGTCAACTGGCAAATCGAGACGGTGCCACTGCCAGGTGCGTTTCTGCTCGGCGGGCTCCGCCTCAGTGCTGCCGCCCTGAAACTGCGCAGATATGTGTGATCGTCTTGTGCTGCCGGTAAAGTCTGTTCTCCGCGTAGCGATGCGAATAGGTCTTTGTCCCGCTTGGAGTACCACACGCGAGGACAATGGAATAGGCCGCGAGTAACAAAACCGTTCAGTGCGGACTCGCCTTCGACGCGATCAGGGCTCACGGCAACCCTGAGTACGGCCTACAGCAAATGCATGGGCAGAGCGAGGACGTGCTCTCCGAGAGGTAAGACCATGTCGCCTGTGTGAACGACGTATCCTTTCTCGGATTCGGGGAAATCCCGCGTGAAGGCCTCGATGCCCTCGGCCATTCTCGGCCGAGGTGTGGAAGAGAGCTTAGCTTCAATGGGGATGACCCGGCCTGCGTCTTCAACGATGAAGTCCACTTCTGCGCCAGCCGACGTGCGCCAGAAATACCCGCGCGCCTCTTGCCCTCGATTCACTTGGGCTTTGACCAACTCACTGAGCACCACCCCTTCGAAAAGCGGTCCGCCGAGCGGACTGCCGAGGGCCTGCTCCTGCGTCTGGATGCCCGCCAGATAACACAGGAGGCCGGGGTCGGTGAAGTAGATCTTGGGCGTCTTGACCAGCCGCTTGCCAGCATTGCGATAATAGGGACGCAGGATCGTCGCCTGGTAGCTCGTCTCCAATACCGACAGCCAGGCCTTGATCGTGTTGACCGCCAAGCCGAGTTCGCGGGCGACCTCGCTGGCGTTGAACAATTGGGCGTGCCGCGCTCCCATTGCCCGCAAGAAGCTCTGGAACTGTGTCAGATCCCCCACCTGCCGCAGCGAGCGCACATCTCTCTCCAGATAGTTCTGGATGTAGCTACTGTGCCACAACCTCGCATCTCGGTCTGGCTCGGCCCAAAGCTCCGGATACCCACCGCGCAACAGGTAGCGCCATACCGTCTTAAATGCTCCTTCGGCCAGGGAGGAAGCGATACGCGCCTTCATCGGGCGTTCCCAAGGCAAGGGGCGGTGCGGCTCGCCACGAATCTCACGCAACGACAAGGGCAACAATGTCAACATGGCGGCGCGGCCAGCGAGAGTCTCGGAAATGTGCTGGGATAAAAGGAGGTTCTGGGAACCCGTCAGGATGAATCGACCCTTGTCACGCCGATGGCCGTCAACGTCAGCTTTGATATACGCCAACAGCTCCGGGGCATATTGGATCTCATCGAAGATGACCGGCGAACCGTGCAACGACAAGAAACTGCGCGGATCGGAAACGGCCACGGCTCTCACGTCCGGCACATCAAGAGATACATACTCGTGACTGGCGGAGAACAAATGCCTCAGAAGCGTGGTCTTGCCGGACTGTCGGGGACCGGTGAGCACGACCACAGGGAAATCCGCCACCGCCTGCCGGAGGGTGGGTTCCAAAGCCCGTGGGATGAAATCGGAATTTCTTTTGCCCGGACTCATACTTGCAATTTTGCATTTCAAATGCAAATTTGCAAGTAGAATCCCTCGTAGGAAATGGGCTGGAGGCAGGCAGAGCGCATGAAAAAAGGAGACCCGGTCGCAAGCATGAGAATCGGTTGTAGGCCGGTCTCCTTGTTGCGGCGTGCCATAACGCACCACACAACGGCTGGTGCTTACGAGACCCACTGATCTCCGTCTGCACCCGCAACATCTATATCTTACGATGAATCGCCGGTCCGGTCAAGCGCAATCTCACGGCCTATCGCGGATTTTTGTCGGCGTGGGTACCGGCGCGAATCGAGCCGTCTTCGAGCGTGCCGCGAATGCGAACGTCGCCTCCGAAGGGCTTGATTTGCACGTGGTGCAGCCCCATCTCGTGGGCCAGATTCGCCAACGGCTGGTCGAGGCAGGCGGTTCCCGCCGAACCGAGAAGCTTCGGCGCAATGTAGACGCAGATCTCGTCCACCAGGCCTTCCTGCAGGAAGGAGGCCGCCACATGCGGACCACCTTCGACCAGGACTTGCTGAACCCCGTCTCCGCTCAACCGATGGAGCAAAAGCCTCAAGTCCGGCCTTCCGGAGGAGCCCTCGTAAGCAAGCACCTCCGCGCCGGTAGCTCGAACCTGCGCGGCGCGCTGCGGATCGCCTTCCACGGCGGTCTTGCCTGCGTAGATCAAGACCGGGGTAGTCTTGGCCGTCCGCAGCAGCTTGCCTTCGAGCGGAATTTTGAATTGACGATCCAAGACAACCCGAACCGGCTTACGGCCCCTGCTCGGCCGGGGCGTCAGGAGCGGATCGTCCGCCAGGACCGTGTTGATCCCTACCAGGATCGCCCCGACCCGGCGGCGCAGCCGATGGACATCGCGGCGGCTGGCCTCGTTCGTAATCCAGCGCCGCTCGGGCGACGGATCGGCATAGGCGAGCTTGCCGTCGATGCTCTGGGCCCACTTCAGAATGACCCAGGGCTGGCCCGTCGTGACGTGCTTGAAGAAAGGCGCGTTGAGCAGCCGGGCCTGCGGCTCGCACAGGCCGACCTCCACCGCGATGCCCGCATCGCGCAATTGCTCCAAGCCCGCGCCGTGGGCATGAGCCGACGGATCTATGGTGGCGGCTACCACGCGTGCGATCTTCGCTTTGATAATGGTTTCCGTACACGGGCCGGTCTTGCCCCAGTGGCAGCACGGCTCCAAAGTTACGTACAGCGCCCCGCCCTCCGGCGTCAGGCCATGGGTGCGGCAATCCTCCAGGGCCTTGACCTCGGCGTGCGGCCCCCCGAACTTCTTGTGATAACCCTTGCCGATCACCTGTCCGGCCCTGACGATGACGCACCCCACCGCCGGATTCGGCTCCACGGAGCCGATCCCCTTTTGAGCCAGCTTCAGGGCCGAGCACATGAACTTTTCGTCGTGGGCGTTCACGGCATCAACCCTTTCCCGAGAGCAGTTTGCCGAACCGCTCTTCGTCGATCACCTCGACACCAAGCTCCTGAGCCTTCGTCAGCTTGCCGCCAGGGTCCGCGCCTGCCAGAACGTAATGAGTCTTCTTGCTCACGCTGCCGGAGACCTTGCCGCCGGCCTCGCGGATGGCTTGCTCCGCCTGCTGGCGGGAGAAGCTCTTGAGGGTCCCGGTAACGACGATGGTCTTGCCTTGCAGTCCCCCGGTCCGCTTTTTCGGCGCCGGCGGCTGCGGCCGAACGCCGGCCGCCAGCAGATCGTCGATCACCAGGCGATGGCGCGGATTCTGAAAATACCGATAGACGCTCTCCGCCATGACGGGCCCGACCTGGTCCACGACCTGCAACTCCTCCTGGCTGGCGCTGCGAATCGCATCGAGCGAGCCGAAATACTCGGCCAGGACCTCCGCCGACTGCCCGCCCACGTGCCGGATGCCCAGGGCCGCGATGAACCGCCATAACGGCCGGGTCTTGCTCTCCTGGATCCCGTCCAGCACATTCTGGGCACTCTTCTCACCCATCCGCTCCAACGCCGTCAGGTCCTCTTTCTTGAGCCGGTAGATATCCGCGAACGTCTTCACCAGGCCGGCCTCGATCAACTGCTCGATCAGCGCCACACCCAGACGCTCGATATCCATCTGGTCCCGGCCTGCAAAGTACCGCAACCGCTCCTTCAGCATACCGAAGCAATCCGGATTCGGGCAGCGGACATACACGCCGGCCTCGTCCTTGACCACCTCAGCGCCACAATTCGGGCACTTCTTCGGCACCGGGAAGGGCTCCGCCCCTGCCGGCCGGAATTCCTTCTTGACCTCGACGACCTGCGGAATGATCTCGCCGGCCTTTTCGATCAGGACGGTATCGCCCGGGCGAACGTCCAGCCGGTGCATCTCGTCGAAGTTGTGCAGACTGGCCCGGCGGACCGTGGTTCCTGCAAGCTGCACCGCCTTGAGGTTGGCCACGGGCGTCAAGGCCCCGGTCTTGCCTACCTGCACGGCGATGGATTCCACGACCGTCCGGGCCCGCTCCGCCGGATACTTGTAGGCGATGCACCAGCGCGGCGAGCGGCCGGTGGCCCCCAGGATATCTCGCTGGTCGTAGCGGTTGATCTTGATGACCATGCCGTCAATCTGGTACGCCAGCGCGGACCGTTGGTCGCTCCAGCTTTGGCAGATCGCGATGACTTCGTGGATATCCCGGGCCTTGCGGGTGTGCGGATTCACGGGCAGGCCGAGCTTCCGGAAACGCTGTAACGTCTGATAGTGATCTTCCGCCAGCGGCTGCGAGGTCGCGCCGAGTCCATAGGCAAAGAAGGACAGGTTTCGGGTCGCGGTAATGCGTGCATCGAGCAGCTTCAGCGAGCCGGCGGCGGCGTTGCGCGGGTTGGCAAAGGCCGCCTCCCCCACTTCCGCACGAGCCTTGTTCAATGCCATAAAAGACTTCGTAGGCATGTACACCTCGCCCCGAACGTCCAGCACGCCCGGCACATGTTCACCATCGATCAAGCACAGCGGAACGGCCCGGATCGTGCGAATGTTGGCGGTCACATCGTCGCCAACCTCGCCGTCGCCACGGGTAGCCCCAGTTACGAGGACGCCATCGACGTACCGCAGGCTCACCGCCAAGCCGTCGATCTTGTGCTCGACGACGTAGTCGTAATCCGCCGTGCCCAACTGCTTGCGAACCCGCTCATCAAACGCCTGCAACTCCTCGTCGCTGTAGGTGTTGTCCACGCTCAGCATGGGGATGGCGTGCCGGACGGTTGCGAATTCACCCAGCGGCTGGCCCGCCACCCGCTGGGTGGGCGAATCCAGCGTCACGACTTCCGGGTGCTCGGCCTCCAGGGCCTTGAGCTCGGCGAACAACTCATCATACCGCTGGTCGCTGATCTCGGGCTGGTTCTGGATGTAGTAGCGGTAATCGTGTTTTCGAATCTCCCGCCGGAGCCCGTCGATCCGCTTCTTGAAGTCTCCAACCATAGCCGCCAGAATCGCTGAATGATAATGGATGGCGGACGATTGCCGCGAACCATCCACCTGCGTCATCCATAACCCTATACGATTATAATGCGATGGATCGCTTTCTGACTACGGGGAAATTCTTCGTTCGCAGTGCGCCCGGAAGGGCAGAGAAGAGAGTTTGAGGTTTGACGTGTGAAGTTGGAAGCAGGTCATCACCCCGCTTCCAATGTCACACGGGAGGCCCGCTCAGCGGCGGTCCGTGGAGGCCGAGCCGAGCACAAATCGCTGCATGATGACGTCGTAGACGAAGGTCCCCCGCGTGCGGGACTGGATCTGGACCTGCTGGTTGTTCACGGCCAAGAGCATCTCCAGCCGCTTGCCATAGAACAGTTCGGCGCCCCCGGACAGCAGTAGAGCCTGGCGCAAATCCGTCCCCAGCTCGAGAATCTGGTCATTCGAGAATCCCACGCGCTGCATGATGCGAATGATATCCTCGGGACTGAGCCGCGCCGCCTCCCGGTTGCTGACCGGCACGATGCGCAGCATGTCCTTTTCCTTCCGGCTCGGCGGGCGGGGTGGGTTCCGCGGGCTCGGCGGGTTGGGTCGATCCGGTTGGCTCCACTGGCTGGGTCGGTCCCGTTCGCTCGGTTGGCGGGGTGGGCTCGGCTGGCTCGGTTCCTCCCGCGGTTTGCTTTGGGATCCGAGTTCGGACCATTCCACCGGCTTGAGTCCCCCGTTACAGCCGACCACTCCCCAGGCCAGTAGAACCAGGACCAGCCCTCTGCCAGTCGCTTTTTTCAAGATAGCTCCATACTGATTCTGCACGGCTTGGCATTCTCCTGCTCAGGACCGATCACCTGCCCTGGTTCATCAAGGCCTCATTGAGCCTCCGACGGAACTCATCTTCATTCTCATTCGTGGTCGTGGTGGGTTCGCCCGGCGAGACGGCGACCGGCTCGCTCAGACTCACCCGGCTGGGGACCTGCGTGCCTTCCGGCACCAGATGGCCCGTCACGAAGACCGCCACCTCGCGGCTGGCCTTGTCGTTGTTCTTGTTCTGGAAGAGCTTGCCAATCAACGGCAGATCGCTCAGACCGGGCACACGTTTCTCCGTGCTCCGGCTGCGGTTTTCCGTCAAGCCGCCGACCGCGACCGTACCGCCGTCCTTGATCGTGACGGAGTTCTTCGCCGTACGCCGCGTCACGAGCGGCAGATCGCTGCCGCGGGCCTTCGGAATGCTGTCGCTGACTTCCACGGCCATCTCGAGCGTGATATCGTTATTGTCGCCGATGTACGGCGTGATCGTCAGAACCGTACCCGACTCGATCTTCTGAAGCTGGGCCTGCGAGTAGTAGAACGAGTTGTTTGCCGTGCCCTGCATCATGAACCACTCTTCCTGGACGACCCGCATTTCCGCCTGCCGGCCATCCTGCGCCACCACTTTGGGATTGGCGATGATATCCGCCTGGCTGTTCTCCTTGAGCAGGTTCAACGCCATCATCAAGGAGTCCGTGAAGGTGCGATCGGGCGTGTAGCCAATCTGCACGCCATACGGCCAGCCACTACCCGGCAGGCCCGCCGAGTTGAGGGTGGTATCCGTGAAAAGACCCGCCTGAATCTTGGGCCAGCTCCACTCCACGCCCAGATTCAGCAGATCGCCGCGCTCCATCACGACCACCCGGGCATCCAGCAGCACCTGCCGCCTCAAACGGTCGATCTGGCGGATGTCGTCCACGATTCGAGTAATCATGCTTGGGGCCGCCGTGATCAGCAACGTATTGCCCATGTCATTGGGATCTCGCGGATTGGGCATCTCGGCCTGCACGTACGGCAGGAAGACCGGAGACAAGAGGGCCCGCGCTCGGATCGCCGTGGTGTAGTTCAGTCGCACGCGGCGGGTTTCGCTGATATCCGGGAAGGCCCGGCCGAAGATCCCCCGGTCGGCCACTAAGTAGAAGTTCGGCCGCTTCACGAATACGTATGGCTTGCCCGCCAGCAGCATTTCCAGCGCGCTATCGAGGGAGACCTCCTGGAAGCTGACATTGACCTGTCCGGTCACGTTCGGATCGGGAATGATCGTCACGCCGGTCGCGGCCGAAAGATCCTGCAACGCCGTCACCAGATCGATCCCCGGGAACATGTTGGAAATCGGACGGAAGACCTGGTACACCCGGTCGCTGACTTCCGTCGCTCGATACTGCGTCGTTTTTACGCTGTCCAGGACCCTCTGCAGGGCCGTGGTGATGGGCAAGCCATTCAGGCTGTCCAAGGCGATCGGCACCGGGTCCGGTTTGACCGTCGCATCCCAGGTGATGGTCACGCCCGCCCTCCTGGCCAGCTCGGTCAGGACATAGTGCAGGTCCGGCCCTTGGATGGCACCCTCCACAACGGGCTGCCCCGGCTCCATCCCCTGGCCCAGCGGTGTCGGCGGACGGATCGCACCGGTCAGCAGGCTGGAGAGATCCTTTTTGACCGCCGCGAGCTTCTGCTCGACATCCGCCGGCACGGGCTGGCCCGTCTGCTTGGCCGTGGCCACCTGAGCCTCCAGCGTGTTGCGCTGCTGCAGCAGCTCCGCAATCCTCTGGTCACTCGTCACAGCCGGACCCGTCGGGGTCACCGGCGGCGGGGTCGTGACCGGTGGGGTCGTCGTCACCGGCGGGGTCGTCGTCGCCGGCGGGGTCGTCGTGGCGGGCGGGGTCGTCGTGGCGGGTGGGGTCGTCGTCAAGGGTGCCGGACCCACCGGTTTCTTCGGCGTCACGTTGTCGATGTCAGCCGTCATCCGCGGGATCGCCTTGGTATCCGGATCGAAGACGAACCCCGGTTTCTCAAACTTCAGCTCGCCGACCCACCCGTAGGGGACCCGGAGGCTGTACCTGCCGGTGTTGTCCGTGATCACCGGGGTGGTGCCCGGAGGCGCCGGATTCGGCGTGACCTTCACGTCGACGATCGGCTCGGCGACCCCGGCATTGTCGGCCGTGACCCGGTCGATGATCATCAGCATTCGGACTTTCCCGGAGACCGCCACGTTCTTGATGTCCCCGGCGACGGCCTCGATCATCTTGGCGGATGGCGTGAAGGTGTACCCTTCCTTCTCGAACGTCAACTTGCCTTTCCAGCCGTACGTCACCTTGAGATCGAATTGCCCGTTGCCGTCGGTCAGCACCGGCTCGGGGGCGGGAACCCCGTCGCCGCGGACCGCCACTTCCGCAATGCCGTTGCCGGTCTCATCCACGATGCGCCCCGCGAGAGAGTACTGCATGATCCGGGCCACGTAGTCCTGGCCTGGTTGGGGGTACATCACCTCCGGATACTCCCGGACGTTCGGATCAAACGTGAAACCCGGCTTGTAGGGCGTGATCTTGCCCTTCCACCCGAACGGCACGTCAAAACTATAGGCGCCGCCGTCGGCCCCGCTAAGCACGGTCGCCGTGCCGGGCGCGCCCTTGAGAGCGACGCCGGGAATGCCGACGGTGCCCGAGATCTTGAAAGTGAGGCCCGTGGCCGTGTAATTCTGGATCATGTTCTGGGTGACGCCGGCGTACTCCTTGACCGGCGGGTTGAAGATGAACCCTTCTTTCTTGGGCGTGGCGCTGCCGATCCAGCCGTATTCGACCCGGGCCGTGTACTGGCCCCTGTCGTCACTGACGGGATCCCCGGGCAGTCCGGAGAGAGCCACCCGGCCCGTCCCCGTGGTGCCGGAGATCGTGTAGTAGATAATCTTGCCGGCAAAATCCACGTTCTCGCGGGACGCGGTCACGCGCGGAATGTCGCTCGTCTTCGGCGTAAACTCGTACCCCGGCTTATCCGGGGTCACCTTGCCGAGCCAGCCGTGCGGGACCGTGGCGGTGTAGAAGCCGTTACCGTCGGTCATCGGCTCGCCGGGCAGCCCCTTCATGACCACGCCGGCCAGACCCGCCGTGCCCGAAATCTGATACGTGAACACCTTGGCGGTGTAATCCTGATTCGTCTGGTTCACCGTCAGCTCGGCGTACTCCATCGTCGGCGGCAGGAACTCATGTCCCTCCTTTGTCGGCGTGACTTTCCCGCTCCAGCCATATTTGACTTCGGCGCGGTAGACCCCGTCCTTTTGCGAGGTCGGCTCGCCGGGCAGACCCTTCAGCACGACCCCTTCCACCTG
Source organism: uncultured Pirellulales bacterium (assembly GCA_964354535.1). Lineage (GTDB taxonomy): Bacteria > Planctomycetota > Phycisphaerae > Sedimentisphaerales > Anaerobacaceae > PLanc-01. The sequence goes on along the minus strand of CAYHAJ010000069.1, from coordinate 2,575 downwards.
GGTCGTGCCCGAAATGACGATCCGCTGCTCGGACGCCTTGTAGTTGTCGTCCCGCACCTCGCGGGTGACATCCTTGTACGCCTTGTTGGCGGGCTCGAACTGGTAGGCGGTCTTGGTGGGCGTGACCGTCCCGCTCCAGTTCCAGGGAACGTTGGCCGTGTACCGGCCGCTGGCGTCGCTGACCACTTCTTCGGGAAAGCCGATCATCTGCACGCCCGGCTCCATCACGGACCCGGAAATCGTATAGGTCACCAGGGCGGGGGTGTAGTTCTCGTCGGGCAGGTTGGCGACGACATTCGGATAGGTCTTCGAGGCGGGGGAAAACTTGTAGCCCGGCTTCACCGGCTGGACCACGCCGTGCCAACCATATTCGACCTCGACACTGTACGCGCCGTTCTGATCCGTCTTGGCAGGCGGAGAAACGGGAAAGCCATTCAAGGTCACGTCCGCCAGGCCGATGGTCCCGGAGAGGATGAATTTCTGCTTGGTGACCTTGAACCCTTCGCCGTACGCGGTCGGGACCAATAATAGGATTGCCCACACGGCTATCATCCCGCCGAATGGTAGTCCAATACATTTCCTGGCCATAGGTCAACGTCCCTTTCTGGAGCCCTGAGAGCACACTCTCTCACGACTCGAAACCTGTATCGGCAATCCTGCGCCCTGCGTTAAGCAAAAACCTCCCCTGCGGTCTGCTACTGCAACCTGATCGCGACTGGTTTGGCAGTCTCCGTCATGCGCGCGTACTTGCGCCCACCTTGTTCCGACACGGTAATCGTCCGCTGGTCCTGCAAGCCATTGGCGTCTCCCCCGGGCCATTTCAGAATGGATGTGAGCGTGTAGGTGCCCTGCGGCACATCCGATAAGTCGAGCACGCCCGAGAAACTCCGCGCCTCGAAGGGGAGCATGATCCCCCTTTGTCCGTGGACCTCACTGCTCATGAGGAAGCGCTTGTACGTCGTCATGCCGCCGACGCCCAACACGGACAGGTCTCCCAGGCAGGAGGGCGTCACGTACATCTCGCCGGCGTTCTGGTATCCGGCGGCCACCATATAGCGCGACGGCCCGGTCTCCGAGATCGTCAGGACGGTGGACCCGACCAGCGGCGTGGCAACCACCTGTTTGTTCTGAATGCAGATGTAGGTCTCTCTGATGCCGGCCGGTGTGCCGTCGCGGTAAGAGACCTGCAGTTTCAGAACCCCATAGTAGCACGGATACTGAGCCACCCCTTTCGGCATTCGGGCAATGACGCGCAGGTTCGTCCGGCTATAGCCATTCATCGCGAACTGGCGCGGCTCTACCGTCACCCAATCGGTACAGTTCAGGTCGTCGCCCCGGACGCCCCGGCCGTTCGACATCGACTGCATATCCGGCGGCAGCGCGAATTCGGTCTCGATCTTGACCCCCTCTTCCGAGCCATTGACCACCTGGATGGCGGCCGAGCGCGTCGCGCCCGGGACGATTTCCAGGAACGTGTCCGCCGGCGTCAAGTCGAGCGGCACGTTTTGCCGCGGATCACCGACGACGGCGGGGTCCCCCTGGAAGGGGATCTCCTTCTGCAGCCGGTCGGCCCGTCGTCCATCCACGTACAGAAACACCTCCACCCGGTAGGTCCCGGAACCGAGCGTCCGGCCCACGTCCTTCAACAAGTGCAGTTTCCCGCCGGGCACAATCGCCGTCTCGCCGACGTTCGCTTCCATGAACTTCCGCCAGTGCCCGCCGGCTTGTCCCCACAGCCGCACCACCGGCATGATGCTGGAGAACGTTCCGCCGGGATTCACGATATCGATGGTGGCGAAGCAGGCCGCCGGGTTCTCGAGCGTCTTCGCCCGAAACTCCAGCCCGACATTCGCCAGCGCCACCTTCTGCGGCACGGGAAGACTCTGGACCTCCAGAACGATCGGGCAGACCAGGGCAAATTTCGTCTGCGTCACGACGCCGGGGATCTGCTCGACGGGCACGGGCGCCGTTTCCGCCACGACCGCGGCAAAGTAGAAGCCGCGCGTTCCGGCCGGCACACTGATTTGGATAGTGAAAGGCACCTGCTTGTAGGGCGGCACCTGGATCGTCTCCGGCGGAATCGCGATCCAGGGCCGGCAGCTCCGCACCGGGTACTTGCTCAGATTCGGATCGTCCGCCCGTATTTCCTTCCACGTGGCATCTGTTTCCTGGCTCAGCTCCATCAGGGACAGCGAGATGGTTTCCGCCTTTTGCGGGTCCATATTCTGAAGCATCATCTCCACCCGGATGGTCTTGCCGGGCTGAACCGTCCGTCGCACGAGCATGGGCTGAATCAGAAAGTCGGCGAAGGCGGCATCCCCCGCGAACAGGATCACCAGCAAAAGCCCGATAATGCGAGCCGTCACTTTGCCGCCACACACCCTGGGCCAGCCCTGTGGCCCCCCCAAACACCGCATCTCCCCTCGCATAGACTTCCCCTCAATCACCATAGATGCTCCACATTCCTGACGTCCCCTGGTGGCTATCGCCGCGGAGGCGTAGAGTACGCACGGGCAGTACGACGCCGACTCTGCGTTTCTTCGGCAATATGGAGACCGTACTTGCCCTCTCTCCG
>CAYHAJ010000068.1:0-8574 GCA_964354535.1 uncultured Pirellulales bacterium | reverse complement strand
ACCGTCCGGGCCTGCGGCAAGGTGCTGGCGCGTCCACGCAGAGGAATTTGGGCTTTTCACGGTTCGGTTCCTGACCCTCGGAGCTTCACGCTCGCCGCGTGAAGCCGACTTTTGTCGCAGGCGTCAAACAAAGCCAATTTGGAGGGAGTTCAAATGAGTGCTAAAACGTTGAAAATACGGAGGTTATGGCCGTTTGGGCTGAGATTTCTGTCGCGCGGTGGCGGATGGTTTCTGGTTGTGGGCGATTAGCACTTGACAGGGCGTGGGGCGATGGGCTTTAATAGCGTGCGCCTGGGGCGATTAGCTCAGCTGGTTAGAGCGCACGGATCACACCCGTGAGGTCATAGGTCCGAATCCTATATCGCCCATCCGTTGCTCGCAAGATGTTGCACAGCCTTGTTTTACGTCGAATTCGGAGGGCTCGCCAACAGGGAACGACGGTATGCAAGATACTGCGTGTACTTGTTGCGCCGCATTTTGCGTCGCCTTGCTGATATCATCAGGCATCCCCGCCGCTCGTTCAAAATGTTCCTCCGTTACTTGCAGATAATGTTTCCTGTATCATGGCCGGCATCACGCCGATGCAGGTTGCTTATTGATGAGGCACCTTCGTCATGCACAAGCTGATTACCTGGAACATCCGGCATGGAGGCGGGAACCGCATCCCCCACATCCTCCGGTGCCTTGATCGCCATGCTCACCGACACGCCCGCTGATCTGTCCAGCGTGATCCAAGACCTGTGGGTCTTCCTGCCTGAACCCTTGCGCGCCGCCGCTCAGAGAAGGACCCTCTCGAAGTTCTGGAAACCCGGTGGCCCGAGGGCATGATCTTCTGACAGACCCCTGATAAGCATGGTCGTTCAGCCAACAAGTCCGATTTGTGGGCCGATAGAATTGGTCAAACCGTGTTTTCTGTGCTTGACAGGGGGTCTCGGCGTGCCGGTTCTTACCGAGATAGATGTGCGTGGAGACATTCTGGAGACACGGTTCTCAGGACAGCCACGACGATCTTGGGCTCCCCATCTGGAAACCTCTAAGGCTACCGCGATCCCGTCGCATTTCACTCGGACACGTTCCGTTCGAGCAACGCGGGTCTATGTCCGTATCGGCATAGCGGCAATTGAGCCTGGTTTCTGATAGACCTCAGATTCGGTGGTCCTGTCGTACGATGAGAGGCTGGCCGCCGTCGAGACTGCGGCTCCTGTTTTTTGGTGGCGCGATCCGGCGGAGCTGGTCGAGCTGCCCAATCTCCTTGAGGCGTGTATAGATGAGCTGCCAGGCGCACGGTCGGTCCGCGCGGACTTCGCAACGGTCCTCGCGGGAGCCGCCACAGGGACCGTTGAGCACGTGTTTGGCACACCGGGTGACGGGGCAGATTCCGCCGTACTCGTGCAGAACGCAGGCCCCGCAGGCGGCGCACTTTTCCGTCCAGATGCCCTGCTCCTCCAGGATGCCGATGAACGTTGTGTTCAGGCCGGCATAGACGGGCTTATTGTGATAGCGCTCCGCGACAGCCTGGACCCCGGCGCCGCAGCCGAGAGAAAGAACAGCGTCATTCCTCTCGACGGCGTCGGCCGCCTGCTCGATGAAGACGTTGTCGCATTGGCGCTCGATGGTCAGCTCCTCGACTGCCAGATCGACACCTTGCAGTCGTGACGCGATCCGCAGAGCCGAGCTGATGATGCCGACTTCGCGCTCGCCGCCGGCCAGGCAGACCGTCACGCACGTTCCGCAGCCCGGCACGAGCAGCTTTTTGTGCTCCCTGACGATATCCAGCAGTTCCGGAATCTTCTTTCGTTCGGCAACGATCATGCGGCGATCTCCATTTTGATCTATGACTTACGATTGACGATTTGGGAGCGAGGCGCTGCCCTTGTGGCCATTGCGGGTGACGGGATTGGGGCCGAGCTTGCGAACGATTTCGACCATGTCGGTGATGTGATCTGCCAGGAGCCGGCCGCCGAGACATTGACCATGCGGAGACGTTCCTTTTCGAACCCCATCTCGGCCAGCATCTCGCGGATGTACTCAACGTGCCGCTTGGCATAAAGGTTGCCACTGGTGTAGTGACAACCGCCTTCCATGCAGCCGGCCACGAGGACGCCGTCCGCACCGGTTTCCAGGGCCTTGATGAACAACTCGGTTTCCAGCCGCCCAGTGCAGGGCGTGCGGATGATGCGGACATTCGGCGGATATTGAATCCGCATCGTGCCCGCCAGATCCGCCGCCGCATGAGCACAGTAATGGCAGCAGAAGGCCGGGACTCTCGGTTCAAATTCAGTCTCTTGCATGTTCAGATCCTGTTCTCTTGTCATCCTGAACGCAGCGCAGCGGAGTGAAGGATCTGGGCCGCGAATTGGGGAGACCTCTCATTCGTAGGCCAGATCCTTCGCTGCGCTCAGGATGACAGATAAACGTGCATCTACTCATAGTCGTGTCGATCACTTTACCATCTGGACGGGTATTCGTTCTTTCGCGGCTCCGTTGCCCTCGGCGAAGAGCGTGCGAATCATCACGCGGAACTGGTCGGTTTCGAAGTGATTCAGTTGAATCGCCCGGGCCGGACACTCGGAGGCACAGATGCCGCAGCCCATACACTTGGCCGCCTCGATCTGGCCCTTGCCGTCGGTGTTGCAGAAGGGAGCACCGTACGGGCAGGCGTGTACGCACGTCATGCACGAGATGCACTTGCTCTGATCGACATACGAGACTTGCGGACTAACATCCAGGTGCGTCTTGGACAGCACCGTCGCCGCCCGGGCCGCGGCCGCCCATGCCTGGGCGATGGTCTCGTCGATGAACTTCGGCGCATGCGCCAAGCCGCACAGGAAGATGCCCTCGGTGGCGAAATCGACCGGCCGCTGCTTCGTGTGAGCCTCGACGTAGAAGCCATCCGCGTTGAGTGGCACCTTGAGCATATCGGAGACGCGTTTGTTGTTGGGCCGGTCCGCCTCTATCCCTGTGCTCAGGACGACCAAGTCCGTTTCGATCTCGATCGGCTCGGGAAAATCGGGGCTGTTGACGCTGACCTTGAGCCCGTTCGTGTCGGACACGACCGGCACCTGTTCCGGCGTGTACCGCAAGAACACCACGCCTGCCTCGCGGGCCTTCTTGTAGTAGGTCTCCCGGAAGCCGTACGTTCGAATGTCGCGATAGAGGACGAAGACATCCGTCTCGGGCGACTTCGCCTTGATGGCCAGGGCGTTCTTGACCGCCATCGAGCAACAGATGCGACTGCAATCGGGCCGCTCCTCGTCGCGCGATCCGGCACACTGAATCATGACAACACTCTTGACCTCAGTGGCCAGACGTCCTTCGTGAAGCTGCTTCTCCAATTCGACTTGCGTGGTAACTTTCGGCGATGTGCCGCCGAGGAATTTCGTTGTCTGGGCCTTCTCCGCGCCGGTGGCGACGATCACGGCGCCGGCATTGACCTCCGACTTCTGACCGTTGCAGGACAGAGTCGCATGGAACTCGCCGATGTGGCCTTTGACTTCCGCCACATCCGTTCCGAGGTACACGTCGATATTCTTGTTCTCCTGCACTTGCCGGATCAGATTCGCCGTCAAACTGGCAACGTCCATGTCTTCCAGCGTGCCATGGATATCGTGCAGATGACCGCCGAGCCGCTGTGTCCGCTCCACCAGATGGACCTTGAAGCCCTGATTGGCGAGGGCCAATGCGGCGGTCATGCCTGCCAAGCCGCCGCCGATAACCAAGCCTTTCTGATCGACGGCCAGCGTGCCTGGCTCCAACGAGGACAGCAATTGCGAGCGTGCCACCGCCATCTTGACCAGCTCTGTCGCCTTCTGCGTGGCGATCTCGGGCGACGCGGAATGGACCCAGGAGCACTGATCGCGGATATTGGCCATCTCGAAGAGATACGGGTTGAGCCCCGCCTCGCGCATTGTCTCGCGAAACAGCGGCTCATGCGTCCGCGGCGTGCAGGACGCGACCACGATGCGGTTGAGCCGATGCTCCACAATCTGCGCGCGGATGTTCGACAGGCTCGTGTCCGAGCAGGTGAACATGGTGTGAGTCGCCAGGACGACACCCGGCTCAGCCTCAATGGCCTTGGCCACGCGCTCCACGTCGATCACCGAGCCGATGTTCCGGCCGCAGTGGCACACGAAGACGCCGATGCGCGGTTCTTCGTCAGTGACATCGTGCTCGTCCGGGTACTTCTTCTTCACTGTCCGCGTGTTGCGGGCCGAGGCCAGCAGCTCCATCGCCATTGCGGCGGCGCCGCTGGCCTGCATCACGGTCTCGGGAATGTCCTTCGGCTCCTGGAACGCCCCGCCGACGAAGACGCCGGGCCGGGACGTGGATGAAGGCTGCGAGCGCTGCGTCGCACAGAAGCCGTATTCGTTGAGCTCGCTGCCGAGTCGGGAGGCAAGCTCCACGGCGGTACGGGAAGGCTCCAAGCCAACGGCCAGCACAATGAGGTCGAATTCCTCTTCGCGCAGCTTGCCGGACTCGTCCACGAAACGGGCCCGCGGGTTCATCGTCCCCGGCATCTGGACAATTCGCGATGGAATGCTCTTGATGTAGCGGACGCCGAACAGGCCCGTGGCGACCTGCGTGATGACGTGGTCGTCATAGGGCCGCATCCGCTCCATGTAGCCGCCTTCTCCCGTGCAGGTGAAGGTGTTCCAGGCCACGGCGCAGCGCGCCTTGGAAAGCTGCGTCACGTTGCTGACGGAGCCGAACGACATGCCGCCGCCGTACCAGGGGACATCAATGCGGATTTGCGGCCGGCCGTCGCCCCGGCGGTTGAGCTCGATGCTCGTGTCGATCTGGTCCTTCGACACTCCGTCCAACGGCTTCTCGGGAAACTTGAACCCCAGCTTGTCGAATCCACCACCGGAATTGCCGCACTGGTAGTTGAACCCGTACTCCTTCGGGGGCACGTGGCCCGTCTCCGCCATCATCCAGGTGGCGAGAATCATGTCGGCCGACCAGCGGTAGTCGCCCAGAATCTGCATCATCGGGTTCTCGACGATCTGCAGCGCGGATTTCGGACAGGCAGCCACGCAATAGTGCTTGGTATTCTCGCACGCCGGACCGATGCAACGATACGACTTCGGCTCGCAGAAGTACTTGTACCCCGGCTTGCGGACGTGGACGCCATAGGGACAGAGCTGGGCGCATTTGCTGCAGTGGATGCAGTCGTGGCTGCGCCGGATGATGTACTTCGAAACCTCGTTCCGGTAGCGCGGCGGGGCCGGCGCGACTTGGCGCTCGACCTGGACCTGCGGCACACGCGTCTTGAGCGTGTTAACCGGCAGAATGTCCCGAAGATCACTTTCTTTTACCGAAAAGCTTGCCAAACATATCCTCCTCGAGGTCCTCGAAGAACATGGCGCGACCGACGTCGCCGCGCAACCGGCGGGCCTCGCGCATGCCCATCGCACCCATGACCTCGATCAATTGGTCGTGCCAAGCGGCAATCAAGTTCACCATGCGACCGACCGCGTAGTCGAATGGCACATCGTCCAATCGGGCCGGACACGGTAGACCCGGCTCGCAGTGGTCGCACAGGTGACACTCCAGGGCGATCATCAACGGCAGGTCGATACTGACCACATCGGCGCCGCAGATAATGGCCTTGGCCATGTGCTCGGGTAGCCCGATCCCGCCGCCGGCAATGAGCGTGACTTCGTCCCGAACCCCCTTCTCGATCAGCGCCGTATGAATCCGGCGGATCATGTCCTTGAGGAACAGGGGTTCTTCCACGCCGATCTGATTGCCATTGAGGTCGGCCACAACGTGGAGCGCTTCCACCTCCGCCAGGACTGCCAAGTCGATAGCCCGCTGCACGCCATCGCCATCCAGCGGTACGCGCACCGACACCACGATGCCGGGGAACTTGTCCTTAAGACGCTTAATGCGGTCGATCACGTCGGGACCATCATAGGTCTCCACCAGCCGGGTCTTGGCCAACGATGGCGGCGGAACTACCGGCTGCTCCGGATTCAGACAAAACGCCGTGTGGGGCAACACGCGGCCGGTGTCTTCCCCATCGAAGGGCCAAGCCGAGGGGCCGGCCAGGGCGATGATGTCCGTGCGGACGGCCGCCTCACGTAGAGCGGGACCCAGTTTGGGGAGTGTGTGATGTGGCGAGGGCAAATCCAAAATCAGCGGCATCTGGATCGACAGGCACGATGCGTCGATCCGGACGGACTTATCCTCAAAGGTCAGGTACGCGGGCTTGCGGCCGATGTCCACCGCCGTGCTGATATACTCGCGGCCGTGAATGCCGTCCCGCGTGGGCCGGACGATCTCGGACATGTCAGTCCACATGCTGTCGAAGCCCGGCCCACTGAACGGGCCCCGGTAGCCAGCACCGGAGACAGGAATCTTCGCTGTCTCGGCCTGGGTCCACGTCGTGTGAATGATGTCCGGCGTCCAATAGCTGTTGCCCAGGGCCTCGTAGACCGGGTTGATGACCCGCCGCAGCAGACCCTTTGTGCAGTTTTGCACACAGGAGAAGCAGCCCATGCACTCGAAGAACAGGGCATCGACCGCCTCCAGCGTGCGGAGGTACTCCGCTTCCTGTCGGTAGCGGTCGTAGACGCAGGCCTTTTTGACGCAGTTGTGACAACGGGCACAGTCTTCTCGCCAATCGACCACGCCAAACTTACCGACGCGGGGCCGCCGCGGCGGCACAGGCTTCGTTTCAATGTGATATTTCTCGGGCATAGACCCTCGGAAGTAAAAAGGTAGAAGTGAAAAGGTAAAAGAAAGAAGCCACGCCGGCCCCATCTATCGGAGACTGCTTCGCCTCTTCTCTCTCACTTTTCCCTTCTTACTTTTTACCTTTTACTTTCTTCTACAGGCTGGCGGCCGCACGCAGTTTCGACACGAACTTCTCTCGGCCGCCCGAGAGGAAGTGAACACCCCGGACACCCTTCATGGCTTTAAGCTTGCCGATGATCTCGGCACAGAGCTTCAAGCCTTCCTTCTCCTGGGCATCCGCGTTGCCGACGGCCTTGAGTCTCGCCACCATGGCATCGGGGATTCGCAGTTCCGTGTGAGCCTCGCGGAGCTTCTCAGCCTCCTCGGCTCTACTCAGCGGGAGCACACCCGCCAGGATCGCGGCCCTATCCACCAAGCCCTCTTTGCGGACCGCATTGAGCCAGACGGTGAACTCCTCCACGTCAAAGACCGGCTGGGTCTGAACGAAGTCGGCCCCGGCCTCGATCTTCTTGGCGAGCTGAATCAGGTTCAGCTCCAGCGGCCGCAGGTAGGGGTTGATCACCGTGCCGATCAGCATGGAGAACGTGCCCGCGATGGCGGTCCCATCCAGGAGCACGCCCTTGTCACGCATCTGCTTGATGGTCCAGACGACTTGGATCGCATCGAGGTCATAGACATTGGCCGAGTCGGAGCATCCGATGAGGGTCTGATGATGACCCGACGTGTAGACGACGTTCTTGATGCCGAGCGCGGCAGCGCCCAGCAGATCCGATTGGATCGCGATGCGGTTGCGGTCGCGGGTGATCACCTGGTAAATCGGCTCGCGTCCGAGCCCCAGAAGCACCGACGAAGCAGCGAGACTCGACATTCCGACGCCGCTGTGGTTGTCGGCCACGCTGACGGCGGCCAGGCTGTTGCCTATCACGTCTACGGCAGCCTTGATGGCAGCCCCTTCGGCCGTCGGCGGCGGCAGAACCTCCGCGGTCACGACGAATCCCGTCGATTGGATGGCACTGGCCAATTTGCTGTTGGGTTTCATGCCGCATTCTCCCGGCGCTGGCCCGCCCGCGCCCCTGCCAGAACCGCCCGGGTCGGCTTGGCCCCGGCCGCGTACACTTCGCCAAGCTCCGTCTGGAGCTGCCGGATCGTGTCGATCAGCGTTTCGCTCCGGCCCTGTTCTTTCGTCACCACAACAACACGACCCTTTCCAAAACCAATTTCGTCCAACAACCCATCCACCGCCTCGGCCCGCTTAGACGCCCGGAGGTTGCCCTCCAGGTGCTTGCACTGAGATTCGGGGCAGGTACACAGCACCACGCCGTCGGCGCCTGTTTCGAACGCCTTGAGCAGGTACGGAATCGTCGCTTTGCCGGAGCACGGCAGACTGAGCGTTCTCAGTCCATCGGCGTCGAGCCGGGTCTGAAGGCCCTGGAGTTCTGCTTCCGTCATGCTGTTGGCACAGTAGAAAAGATGGATTGCTGCAGCTCGTCTAATCATAGCGCACTTGACCCAAACGCCCTGCGCGGGCATAATAATTTTCAGAGCAGCCCAAGTTGCTTATGCCACCGATCCGGCTATTCGACTCAGCCACTGAGAACGGAATAGGAGGGGCGGGGCTTGCCGTCTTCGCTGCCGCTAAACAGCTAAGGGGTCCCAAACGCGACACGTCGCGTTTGGGGGCCCTATGCAAGCCTCGCCCACAACCCAATGCCATCTGTCTTGGGGTCATTGCCGGCTGAAGCGGGACAGGAAATCCAGGTTCTGCCGCAAGACCCACATCTTCTCCAAAAACGCCGGCCAGCCGCAGGACGGCGTAAACCCCTTGTCATCCTCCGGGGCGACCACGGCACCGTGTGCGACGTCGCCCTCCAACTC
>CAYHAJ010000067.1:0-19091 GCA_964354535.1 uncultured Pirellulales bacterium | reverse complement strand
GGGCAGGGAAGACCATCGCCAAGGCCGGAGGCCTTGACGATGCCACCCACGGGGCGAATGTGCGAAACAAAGCCAATTTGGACAGGGATCGGGTTTCAGGGATCAGGGACCAGCGAACTGACTCCCGAACCCTGGCTCCTCCCCCTGGAGCGCCTAGGCCGATTCTGCAAAACAAAGCCAATTTCCGGGACGGGGCGCGGGGGGACATGGGGCGTGGGACCCTTGCCTCGACCCTCGCCCCTCCGTCCTCTGGCCTTGCCCGGAGCCGATTGTGCGAAACAAAGCCAATTTCTGCCACTGTGTGGCGGCCACACCCGCTGGACCCGCCACGAAAGCCCAAGCTTGCGGGACTTGGACGGTTGCGGTAGGATGCGCCGGTTGCGGAGTTCGGGATTTCCGATGGTGGTTGACGACCGATACAGTACAGAAGCAGAGCAGTTCTGGGGCCAGGATGGGCCGATCGCCAAGGCGATGCCCGGCTTCGAGGCGCGCCCGCAGCAGGTCCAGATGGCCGGAGCCATTCAACGCGCCTTTGCCCAGGGCCGGCACTTGGCCGTCGAGGCGGGTACCGGCGTCGGCAAGAGCTTCGCCTATCTCGTCCCGGTCATCCAGCGGATTTGCGAGAGCAAAGAAAGGGCCCTCGTCAGCACTTTCACCATCACGCTCCAGGAACAGCTTGCCAACAAGGACATCCCCTTCCTGGCCCGCTGCCTGCCGCAGCCGTTCACCGCGGTGCTGGCCAAAGGCCGGAACAATTACCTCTGCCGGCGCCGGCTCGATTTCGCTTTCCGGAGTCAGCGGTCGCTCTTCGGGTCCAGCGCCCAGGAGCTGGACCGCATCTACCAGTGGGCCGAGACCACCCAGGACGGCTCGCGTAGCGATCTGCCCTTTCTGCCGAGTCCGGCGACGTGGGACAAAGTTTGCAGCGAGCACGGCAACTGCCTGGGGCGCAAATGCCGCCGGTTTCGCGGCTGCTTCTACCAGCACGCCCGGCGCCGCTGGAACGAGGCCAACCTGATCGTCGCCAACCACGCGCTGTTGTTTACCGACTTGGTGCTCAAGGAAGAGGCAAACGGCTTCTTGCCCAAGTACACGACGGTCGTGATCGACGAGGCCCACAACATCGAGCGGGTGGCCGAAGAGCACTTCGGCGTGGACATCAGCAACTACCGGACCCGGTTCCTCCTGGACGGCCTGTACAACGCGCGAACGCACCGGGGCCTGCTCGCTCATGCCGGCGACGACGACGCCATCGACCTCGTGCGCGAGGCCGATCGGGCGGCCAATGCCTTCTTCAAGGCCGCCCAAGCCTGGTACGATGCCGAACAGGAGAAGAGCAACGGCCGCTGTCGGCCGCACTTCATCGACGACACGGTGTCTCCGGCCTTGACCCAATTGAGAAAGAGGCTGGGCACCCTGAGCGCGGACAGCCAGGATGAGGATCAAAAACTCGAGTTCGCCCGTTCGGCGGACCATTGCGGCCTGCTGCTCCAGGATCTGGCCGATTTCCTTGGCCAGGAGCAGACGGACCGCATCTATTGGGTCGAGGCGGAAGGCGAGGTGCGCCGGACGATCCGCCTGCGGGCCGCCCCACTGGACGTTGGACCCGATGTGCGGCGCTGCCTCTTCGAGAATTACCGCTCCGTGATCCTGACGAGCGCAACCCTGAGCACCGGCCAAAACAACGGCTTCGACTTTTTCGCCGGGCGCATCGGCCTGACCGATTTCGATGCCGTGCACCTCGACTCGCCTTTCGACTATGAGAAGCAGGTCACGCTCTACGTCGAGAAGGACCTGCCCAGCCCGAACGAGCCCGACTTCATCGCCGACGCGGCCGAGGTGCTCAAGAAGTATCTGCGCCAGACCGCCGGCCGGGCCTTCATCCTGTTCACCAGCTATCAGACGCTCCAAGAGATGGCCAGCCGGCTTAGAGATTGGCTGGCGGAGAACCACTTCGGCCTGCTCCAGCAGGGCGCCGAACTCGACCGCAGTGCGATGATCGCCCATTTCAAGAGCAACGATAACAGCGTCCTGTTCGGTACCGACAGCTTCTGGCAAGGCGTCGATGTACCGGGCGAGGCGCTTTCAAATGTCATCATCACCCGCCTGCCGTTCGCGGTCCCGGACCAGCCGCTGCTGGCGGGCCGGCTCGAACAGATCCGCGCTGCGGGCGGTAATCCGTTCAACGACTATCAACTTCCCTCCGCCATCATCAAATTCAAGCAGGGCTTTGGCCGCCTGATCCGCAGCAAGACCGACACCGGCATCGTGGTCGTCCTCGACAACCGGATCGTCCGCAAGCCCTACGGCCGCCGGTTCCTCTCCGCCATCCCCAAATGCAAAATCGAAATCGTCGACGGAGATTGACATGACAAGACTCTCAAGACATGGCGCCTTTTTAGCAATGCTCTGCCTGCTACTGGCGCCGACCGCTCTCTTAGCACAGGACACTCCCGACGGTCTGATTGCTTCGCCGGAACTGGACTGGCCGCAGTGGCGCGGGCCACGCCGGGATGGGACATCGGATGAGAAGGGATTGCTGCCGAGTTGGCCCGCCGGCGGCCCGCCCCTGTTGTGGAAGACCGATGGCCTCGGTGCCGGATGGTCGTCGCCAATTATCGTCGGTGAGCGATTGTACATCACGGGCGACGTCGGAGACGAACTCGTCATCTTCGCCCTCAACCTCAACGGGAAAGTCCGGTGGCAAACGAAAAATGGGCAGGCATGGAAGACCCCCTACCCGGGAGCGAGAGCTTGCTGTGCGTATTCGGAGGGTCGCCTGTACCATCTGAACGCGCACGGGCGGCTGGCATGCCTCGATGCCGGGACGGGCAAAGAGCTCTGGGCCGTGGATATCCTCGAACGATTCGGCGGCAGAAACATCACGTGGGCGATCAGCGAGTGTCTGCTCGTGGATGGCCCGAGGGTAATCGTGACACCGGGCGGGACCAAGGCGCTCATGGCCGCTCTCGACAAGCGCACGGGCGCGACGGTCTGGACGACCGAGCCGCTGGCGAACGACCGCACCTCGCACTCCTCGCCGATCCTGTTTCGGTACGCCGGCCGGCGGCTGATCGCCAACTGCTCATCGGCCCACGGCTTCGGCGTCGATGCCAACACAGGTAAGCTGCTTTGGACAGTCCCGCTGACGAACCCGCACGGCGTGAACGTCGCCACGCCGATCTACGGCATAGGCTGCCTGTTCTTTGTGACGCCTTACGCAGAGCACGGCAGACTCTACCGACTCCGCTCGGATTCGCAGGGCATCAGCGCCGAACCCGTATGGACCTCACCCATCGACACGGTGACCGGCTGCGGCGTACTCCTCGACGGCACCCTCTTCGCCTCGGGCTACCGCGAGGTGAAGTCGTGGCTCGCCATCGACTGGCGAACAGGCCAAACGAAGTGCGATCTCAAGGACCTGACCACCGGTGCCGCGCTTTACGCGGACGGCAGGCTTTACGTCCTTGATGAAGAAGGTACCGCCGCCCTGCTGAAGCCCGGGCCAAGTAGTCTCGAAATCGTCAGCCGCTTCCGCCTGACGACCGCCCGCGCCCGCGACGCCTGGGCTCATCCGGTGCTGCACGACGCCCGCCTGTACCTCCGCTACCACGACACGCTCTGGTGCTACGACGTGAAGGACGGCCGCTGAGCACACTCGTTGTAGGGTGGGGCTTGACCCACCGAAACTCGCGGGCAGAAGAGTTGGTGGGGCGAGCCCCACCCTACAACTACTCAGCATCGATCTTAATTGTCTCCACGAGAGAGGCTAACGATGACCCATGCAGAGCACTTTGCCGTCCATCGTGGAAAGGTAGAGCCGGCCGGAAGCGGCGGCCATGCCGTCCCAGGTGGGAGCGCTGTCGAGTGTGTATTCCGCCAGTTTCTTGCCGTCGGAGGCCGAGACGGCCAGCAACATCGCACCGCTGCGGTTTTCCAGGGCTGCCTCCTGCTGTACCAGCGATTTCTGAACAGCCGGATCGTCGGGCTTGCGGAAGGCGACCACCTCATCGGCCACATCGGGCGGGCCAGCAACAAACAGCGTCCGGTTCGCCAGGACCATCGCACGCGCCAGCACCGCCGGCTTGTCCTGGGACCATTTGATATCGGCGGCCCACAACATCTCGCGCGAAAAGCCGTGACGCAGCTCCCAGTCGGAGGCATTAGCGGAGTTCTTCTTCGAGGCCGCGTTGATCTGCTTTTCGCTCTTGGTGACCCGCCGAATCCCCTCGGGCTTGACCAGCTTGTCGGTGGCGTACAATTCGTACTCCAGGACCGACGCGTTCGCCATGAACTCGGGCTTGCGGGCATAGCTGTAAATCGTCTCATCGTCGAAGACCATGATCCGACCCGAAGGCGCCAGGCGTCCGGCCCGGAACCAGCCGCCGTAGCCGCCACCCATCGCCTGGCCGTACATCCAGAAGGAGCGGAAGAACCACGAGTCATCCAGGAATCCGATCTGGCAGAACAGGTGCGCCGCGTCACCGATCTGCTCGTCCACCGCCAGAGGCGCGGTCTGCCGACGAATTCCGTTCGGGTCGAACCGCTGCGACCGCATGTACACATAGCGTCCATCACCCGACAAGACGTCCGGCAGGGACACGGGCATGGCAAGCTGTCTCACCAGGCTCTGCAGATTCTTGCCGGTGTCGGGGTCGCGATCGTCGAGGATCGTCTCCGAGAGCTTGCGCCCGGTCGCAGGATCGAGCCGCAGCAGGTGCAGGCCGCCATCAAGGAACATCGACCGCCCGGCGACGCAATAGAGAACATCATCCCGTACCAGGACACTACCGTGCACCGGCCAGACGGATTCGACCTGCTCATAGGCCATCATGCGCAGATCCGCCGGAGCGGCCCGGAACCGCCAGACGAGCGCGCCATCCGAAGCCCACAGGCAATACACCCAGCCATCCGCCGAGCCGAACAGGACCCGCCCCTTCCATACTGTGGGCGGACTATCCACGCGTCCCCCAGCCGTGAACTTCCAAACCCGCTGGCCGGAAACCGCGTTCAAAGCATGCACCGTGTGCGTATCGATGGAGGTGACGAACAACCGACCGTTCGCGACCACGACACTGCTGAGTCGTCCGCCGACCTCCGCCTGCCAGAGCCGCTGGAGGTCGGGCTCCACGGACATCCCGGCTCGACCGCTGCGCTCGGTGTCGTGCCGATAGGTCGGCCAGTCGGCATCCGTCGCCTGCGACGGTTGGTCGGGAACGGGTGTATCATAGGCCGGGCCGCGCTCCAGGCGGGATCGCTCCTCGCCCTGTCGCAATCGATTCGAGGCGGACGAGGCCGGTGCCAAGGCACTGAAGCCGTTGAGCTTGGATTCCAGGTAGCAACCGCACGCTTGGGGCGGCGCGTAGACCAGACCGTTGCACGGCATGATCCCGTAGATGCACCCGCCGCGCACCCAGTGGTTGGGCAGCCAGGTCTCCTTCGTGAAATCGATGAACTCGATGCCGTTTCGGGAGGTTATGATGTAGTTGTCGGTGGCCTTGCTCGGATAGCAGCGATGGTGAAACCAGTAGGTCTTCACGTCGGGTGGGAACTGTTTCTTGATCTCACCTGTGTGCGCATCCAGCCCCTTGAAAACGCCCGAACTGACGGTCTGCGCGATATCGCCGGACCAGACCAGGCCGTTGATGACGAACAGGTCCTCCGGCGACTGATGGCCCGAACGCGGATGCGCGCCGGTCCAGAGGATCTTGCCGGTATCGGCGGCCACGCCCGTCATCGAGAGACTGCCGCCAGCGAAGACGACCACATCGCACCAGACGAGCAGGCGCGGGCCCGTGCACACCGGCAGCGGCTGCCGCCGGTCCACGGGCGCCGAACTCCAAAGCGGTTCGCCGCTGTTGCGGTCGAGCGCGACGAGCTTCTCGCCATCGTGCAGATACACGCGCTGGGCATCGGCCGCGAGCGTCATCGGCGCCACTGCGGTTTCCCTTTTCCAGAGGATCCTGCCGGCCTCGACCTCCACGGCCACCACGTGGCGCTTCTGCCCATCCCAGGCCCAGCCTTTATTGGCGTGGTTCGAATTATCCCAAACGTAGGAGAACTCCTGCCGGTACTGGGGCCATTTCGAAGGCGCGTCGCTGGCAAGCAGGAATGCCACGCCATTGGAGACGATGATCTCGTCGGTGTTAGCGGTGCCTTCGCAGGTGCGAATGGTCCGGCCCGTGGACGCGTCCAGGATCGTCAGCGGCGCATCCAGCCCCAGCGTTACAAAGACCTTGTCCCCCACCGCCACCAAGCGCCGGGTTACCTGGGCGGGACCACTTTTGAGAGGCCATTTGTGCGTGTTCCACGTGGGGATCTCCCGCTTCCACAGGATCGTGCCATTGAAGGCATCGCGGGCGATAAGAAACCAGTGGGCCGGCAACTGGATCGAGGCCCGCGAGCCCTCGTCCACGATGTAGAACATCCGGCCATTCGCCGAGACAAGAGCGCTCATGCTGGCCATGTGATCGTGATGCCGGGACCAGCGTGGGCCGCCCAACCACTGGTATTGTCGCGGCGGGCCGACGACCGTGTCGTGCGCCACCGGATTCCCGGTCGCATCATAGAAAAAGTGCGTCCACTGATCGATCTCCTTCGGCCAGGGCTTGACCGTCTTCGTCCACGAATCGCCCTCCTTGATGTAGGCCACGCCGTTGGGCGCCAGGATGCGCAGGACCTCGGCCATTGGGATACTGCCCAGTCGCTCCGCGACAACCAGGTTGGCAAAGCCATCGATAAAGGGCAGGGAATCGCCCGGCAACCGGTCGATCGCAACGCGGCCATACAGTCCTGCGGATTGGACGTGGGCACGGGCCTTGGCGACATTTCCCGCATCCTTATCCAAACCTTGCACCAGATACCCCTCCCCGGCATGCAGGGCGGCCGTCAGTCTGCCATCCCCGCAGCCGAGGTGGACGATGAGCCCCCCTTTGACGCCTGTGTCTGCGAAGATCTGCTCTGCCTGCCCTGGGCCGGTGGATGCCTGAGCCCGCGCTGCAACTGGGAAGAACGTTGCCAGGAAGATAACGATGCAAACGGTGAGAAGCGAAGATCTGGACCCCATACCGGTACCTCCTTTTTCAAGTTGCACACGATCAGGTCTGTCTGCCTTATTCTACCGACCTCCCGTGCCCGCCACAACCAGCCGGCGGGAATCTCCGGCCGAGACCCGCCCTTCCGGGGGTACACACCAAACAGCGACAGTCAAGCCGAGTGGCACGGCCAGACTGACTTGTTGGCTCCGCCCCCTGTAATAGGGAGAACAGCCCTCCTTGGCCGATGAGAACGTGAACTTGGACATCCCTGATAGCGTGGTATAATATAGAAGGACATGATTGTCGGCGGTTGGCAGGCGACTGATGTCTTGCCAGGGATTGAATAGGGGTTTTGGGGAGAAATGACTGACGGACGTGGTTATGAGCAGAACACGGCTTGCAGTTTTGGTGTCGGCGCTGGCGTGCCTGGCCTTGTTAGCGCCGGGCGCGGCTTCGGCGGGTGTTCGAATCGGCATCGGCTTCGGGACCACGATCGGCCCGCATCACCATCATCACGGGCACGGGTGGTACGGCGGCTGGTACGCTTGGCCGGGTTACTATCCGTTTGATCCCCGGTACGATCCCTGGTGGTACTATCCCGCCCCGGTAGTTGTCGCGCCGCCCGTCGTCCGGGAGCGCGTGATCGTGAAGGAACGCCAACCGCCGGCTCCTCCGAAAGACGAGGCGCTGGAGATGGTGTCCGAGAAACTCCAGCAGAAGAAGAGCGAGTCGCTCAAGAAGCTCAAAATCGGCGATCCGAGCAACCGCGTCCAGGCCGTCAAGGACCTGCAACCGTTTGCCGCCGACAGCAAGGTCCGAACCGCCCTGGAGCAGGCCCTGCTCTCGGACAAGGACGCGCAGGTCCGCAAGGCGGTCGCCGAGCTGTTCGGCAAGGTGCAGGACAAGAAGACCCTGCCGGTCCTGAAGCAGGCCCAAGCCAACGACGCCGACCGAGACGTCCGCCAGGCCGCCTACAAAGCCATCATCATGATCGAAGGATATTGAAAGAGAGTTTCAAGTGTGAAGTTGGAAGTTTAAAGTGAGGAGTTTATCCCCGCGCGTCTTGCTTCAAACTTCACACTTGCGACTTCCCACTTATTCAACCACCCAGATGTTCCGGAACTGGATCGGGTGGCTGTGGTCTTGGAGCTGGAGCGGTCCCTTGGCACGGTGGCGGGCCAGCGGGATTTCCAGGTTGTCGTGGATCTTCAGGCCGTTATGGATCACGGTGAGCCGTGGTGGTTCCGTGACCTTGCCGCTGGCATCCATGCGCGGGGCACGGAAGGTGATGTCGTACGTCTGCCAGACTTTCGGTGGCAGGCTGGCGTTGACCCGAGGCCGGGCCACATTGTAGATGCCGCCGCAATCGCCCGAGGTGTTCAGCAACCCGAAGGAATCGAGCACCTGGACCTCATAGTTGTCGGCGAGGTACACGCCGCTATTGGCACGGCCCTGCCCGCGTGCCTTCGGTTCCAACGGCAGCCAGAACTCAATATGTAACTGCTTGATGTCGCCGAATTGCTGCCGGGTCCGGTTCGCCCCTTTCTTCGGCGTGACCTGCATACTGCCGTCCGGCAGCGCCACCCATGCCTCGTTGGTCCAGTTGCTCAAGCTTGGGGCTTTGCCCGGCTCGTACGCCAGCAGAACCACCGCATTCGCCGGCGGCTTCAAACCCGCATTGGGGGACTTGCTCTCGATCTTCTTCATCTCGAAGGACTGGCCGTAGCCGCTCTTGGCGGTCAGGGTGCCATCTTTGATCTGGCCCTTCCACCCGTAGCCGCCGGAAAGCCCGGACAGAGCCAAGTCCGCCCCCTCCACCTGACCGGAGATCTCGACATACGCGCCCTGGTCGATGGGCGTCTCGGACGTCGTATAGAGGACAACGCGGTGCCGGTCCCCTTCGTCCACCACCTTGCCCACCGCTTTGAGCGTGACCTTCGAATCGGCGCGGAACGTCCCTTCATACTCCCCCATGAACGGTCCCGCCCACAAGCTGGTGACCCAACCAAGAACCAGTATCAGGCAGACGACGCGTCTCATAGAATGCATCTCCTTTCCATAGCGCGGCCATGAGTCCCAAGCGCGATCAATCGCGTTCGGGGGTCTCAACCGCCGCCACATAGTGGCTTATCGGGCATTGTCGCCGCCGCCTGGGCCCACGTCAACCATGGAGATGGCACAGCCATGCGATCCACAGCAAAGCAACACATCACTTCGTTTCTTTCACCGGTTCATTGGCGTCCGGCGTGGGCGCCGGGGCGGGTGAGTCGGGGGAGTCGTCATCGGCCGGCGGTGCCAGTTCCTCCGCCTGTGACTTGAAATCCTTCTGGACCTGGCGCAGCTTTTGTTGCGCCTCCACCTGTTCCTGCCGCGCCTCCGGCAGCATCTGTTCGCCTGTTTCGATCACATAGGGCGTGATGAAGATAAGCAGCTCACTGTTGGCCTGTCTGTCCTGTTTATGACGGAAGAGCCCGCCGATGAGAGGCAGGTCGCCCAGGATGGGAACCTTCCGGTTGGCCTGGCTGTCTTCCTGGAAGAGCATGCCGCCGAGCATGATCGTATGGCCGTCCTTCACGATCATGTTGGTCGTCGTTTCCAATTCGGTCCGGACCGGCTGAGTGTTGATGAGCTCCGACTCCAGTTGCGAGAGAATGACGTTGATAATCATATCAACGTTCTTCTCCGGCGTGATGCTGGGCCGGGCTCGCAGCGTCATACCCACCTTCTCGTAGGTGAAGTTCGACGTCGCGCGGCCGCCCGTGTCCGAGATCGAAATCTGCGTCTGGAACCCCACCCGCTGCCCCTTGAAGAACTGGGCTTCCTCGTTGTCCTTGGTCCACAGAGTCTGCTGGTTGAGGATTTTGGCGTGGAGGTCGCGCATCAGGAAATCGATCAGGACGGACAGGTTGAGGCCCTCCTGCACGATGAAGCCGGTGCCCGTGGTCGCGACGCCGGTCTGCGGATTGATCACCAGCGAGCCTTGCGTCTGCAGCACGGAGAGCGTATTGCGGGCGACGAGGGCATTCTCGTTGTCCGGCGGATTCCACCGGGAGGGATCGGAGCTGTATTGGATGCCCAGCGAGGTCATGTTCTGGTGGTCCACCTGCATGATGACGGCCTTGAGCATGAGCTGCTTGCCGGGGATGTCGAGCTCCGTGATCGTCGCCTGAAGACTCTCCATGAACTCCGGCGGCGAGAGCACCAGGAGGGACTTGCTGTGCGTATCCGGAATGAACCGCACCCGTCCAATCATGTTGCTGATCGGCATCTGCGTGGTCATGCCGCGGCCGCCGGTAGTCCACCACGGACGGTATTCGCCGGCAGACGTCTGACTGTTGATGGCGTTGCTGGCGGTGCTCCTGGAATTGCTCCCGCTGCTGGAGCCGGAGCTCTCGTCCATCGAGTACTCGCTCAGCCCGCGCTCGGTCAGGGAGATGGAGGCCGTGGTGCCCGCCTCATTGAACATGGCGTTGAGCCGCTGGGCGAGCCGCTCCGGATCGGCGTAATTCAGACGCACCACCGTGGGGACTTCCGCCGCCTCCCGGCTGTCCAGCTCCTTGATCAGGTCTTCCACGACCGCGTAGGCCCCGGGGATGTTGCTGATCACCACGAGCTTCTTGGTCCCAAGCACTTCCTCGAACGTCACCTGCCCATAGAGCGGACCGACGATCCGTTGCTTGTCCTGACTGCCGCTGCCGAACAGGTAGCTGAGGAAGGAATATTGGCTGCCCATCTCCTGGCTGAACAGCGTCTTGAGCAGGGTGGACATCTGTTTCGGGTCGGAATTGTGCAGCTCGATGATCCGCGGCCGGACCTCATTGACATCAATGGCGACGTCCCACTGCTCGATCTGCTCCGTGATCTTCTTCATGTTCTCCGGCGACGCGATGACCGTCACCTGCTTGAGGGCAACGTGGGCAATCGTCTTGATGGTGTCAGGGGACAAACCCGCGCCGCTGCGAGTGCCATAACCGCCATACGAGCGATACGAGGAGGTGCGGCTCACCATCGCCCCTTCGCCGAAGAGATCGTCGATATTCCGCTTGATCTGGTCCGGGTCCGCGTGTTTGAGTTGGAAGTGCTGGGTCTCGAACTGCCCCGGCGGGACGTCGATCTCCTCGATCATCTTCTTGACCATCTCGCGCAGGTCCTGGCGGCCGAAGATCATCACCTGCCGCGCCTGTTCCAGGGCCTGCACCAGCACGCTCGCCTGCAGCTCCGTACCTGGCATCTGCTGGAGGGCCTCGGTGATCCGTGTGGCCACCTCCCGCACGTCGGCGTAGGTGATCGGGACCGTCTCGTATTCTCTCCCCACCGGCTCGCCCCGGTCGAGTTTCTGAATCCACTCGCCGACGAGCTTCATGTCCTCCGCCGACGCCCGCGCGATGATCCACTTGCGTTTCGGCTCCGGGATCAGCACGACGGGAAGCTGGCTGGGCCCCATGATGACTGAGTTGGCGGAACCGGTGAGCCCGCCCCGGTAGAGCCGGCTGCCACCGGAGGAGTAACCCCGGGAGCCGGAGTAGGATCGTCCATAGCCGCCGTAGCTCCCTCCATAGCCGCCGCCGTAACCGCCGCCCGGTCGGCCCGCCGTGTCACTGAGCAGCATGCGCAGCAACTGGACTACTTCGGCCGGGTCCGCGTGGGCGATCTCGAAGACCTGAGTCGTCGTCTTCTCCGCCCCCGGCACATCGAACTGCGCGATGATCGCCTCGATCTTCATCAGGTTCTCGACCGTGTCGATCAGCAGCAGATTGCCCGTGGTCTCGTCGGCGCTGACGTAGCCGGAGTCGCTCAGCAACGGCAGTACGATCTCGCCCATCTGGCTGGCGCTGTAGCTTTGCAGCTTGACACACCGCTGGATGACCTGGTTCTTGTTCTCGATCGTGGTCAGCGGCGTATCGCCCGTGATCGTCGCCACCGGGCGGTCCAGCCGCTCGATCCATTTGCGGATCTCCGTGATGTCGGCGGGCGAGGCCTTGGCGATGATCCAGCCCTGCTTGACCTCCGGCGTCAGCACGATCGTCCGCCCGCCCGGACCGATGATGGGCAAGGAGGTCCCGCTGTTGCCGGTTGAGCCCGTGAAGCGCGTGTACTGTCCACTGCCGGGCCGCCGCGCGCGCGACTGACCCGAGCGGCTGCCATAGCCGCTGCCGGCCGCACTGGAGCTGTCAGACAGGATCGTCTCCAGCAGCGCGATCACTTCCTCGGGGCTGCGCTGGCGGACCTCGAAGATCTCCGTGGCGATGTCGGCCTCGGCGATGTCGAATTGGGCGATGATCGCCTCGATCCGCAGCAGGTTCTCCACCGTGTCGATCAGCAGCAGCGTCGCCGTGCCTTCCTCGGCCGTCACGTGGCCGGACTCGGTCAATAAAGGCGTGATAATCTCGCTCATCCGCACCGGATCATAGTGCTCCAGTTTCACGAAGCGCTGGACTACCTGGTTCTTGGTCTGGAACTGCGTCAGCGGCTGGTCGGCCGTCACGGTGGGCATGGGTTTGTCCAACCGCTTGATCCAACCTTCGATCAGCACCATGTCTTCCTGCTTCGCTTTGACGATGATCCACTTGCGATGCGGTTCCGGGATGAAGAGCATGGGCTGCTCGGCGCTGCCTGCGGCGACGGGATTGCTCGGCGTGCGGCTTGAGCCTCCGCTGCGGAAACGTCCCAGGCGCATGGCGCGGCCGGCCCAGTCCCAATTCTGTCGGTACTGCCCCGTCATGCTGGTGGACGCGGTGGAGAGCGAGTTGTCCCCCACGACCGCCCCCAGCAGGTTGGCGATCTCCTCCGGCTCGCGGAACTGCAACTCGAAGACTTGGGTGATGGTGTCGTCCCGCTGGGGCACATCGAACTCCGCGACGATCTTCTCGATCCGCAGCAGATTCTCCACGGTGTCCACAACCATCAGCGAGCCCGTGGTCGGCTCCGGCATGACCCGGGCGGTGTCGCCCAGCAGCGGCGTGACGATGGCGACCATGCGGTCCACGCTGCAATGCTTGAGCTTGATGAAGCGCTGAACCACGTCCTTCTTGTTCTCGATCTTATCGAGCGAATCCTCCGCCGCGACCGTCAGCATGGGCTTGTCCAGCTTCTTGATCCAGGCGGTGATCGACTCGATGTCCTCCGGACGTGCCTTGACGATGATCCACTTGCGATGCGGTTCCGGGACAAACAGCGCGGATTGCTCGTTGATCGCGTTGGGGGTCCAGGGGCGGTTGTTGGTTCGGAATTTCGAACGATCCACACGGATGGCGCGCACCGACCAGTTCGAAGTGCTCCGGTCGCGCCCGTAGGTGCTCGTGGAAGCGCCCGTATTATCCCCGAGAACGGCACTGAGCAGGCTGGCGATTTCGTCCGGCTCGCGGTATTGCAGCTCGAACACCTGCGTGACCACGTTCTCCTTGGGCTGGACATCGAATTGGGCAATGATCTCCTCCGCCCGCAGCAGGTTCTCCACACTATCGATGACCAGCAGCGTGTTCGTATTCTGCTCCGGCAGGATCCGCCCGGACGTGCCCAGCATCGGCATCAGGATCTCGCCCATGCGCTCCGCGCTGCAGTGCTCCAGCTTGAAGAACCGCTGCACGATCTGGGTCTTGTTCTCGATCGTGTCGAGCGAGTCCCCCGCGGCGATCGTGGGCATGGGCTGGTCCAGTTTCTTGATCCAAGTGGTGATTGACTCCATGTCTTCCGGACGCGCTTTGACGATAATCCACTTGCGGCGCGGCTCCGGAATGAAGACCACGGGCTGATCGCCGCCGCCGGGGCCCCCCGAGGGGCGGCTGCTCTTGAACCGGGCACGATCGACGCGGATCACCCGCGTCGCCCAGCTCGGCCCCCGATACCCTTCCCGCCCGACCGAGCTCATGGAAGAGCCGACGCCCTCGCCCAGGAGGGAACTCAGCAGATTGGTGATCTCTTCCGGCTCGCGGTGCTGGAGCTCAAACACCTGGGTGACAATATCCTCGCGCGGCGGGACATCGAATTGCGCCACGACCTTCTCGATCCGCACCAGGTTCTCCACGGTGTCGATGATCATCAGCGTATTGGTGTTCTGCTCTGGCATGATGCGTCCCGCGGGCCCCATCAACGGCATCAGGATGGAGCTCATCCGGTCCGGGTTGCTGTACGACAGCTTGATGAAACGCTGGACGACCTGATTCCGATTCTCCATCTTGTCAAGCGAATCACCGGCCACAACCGTCGGCTCCGGCTTATCGAGCCGTTCGATCCACTTCCGGATCTCCTGCATGTCCTCGGAAGCCGCCTTGACGATGACCCAGTTGAACTTGGGCTCCGCGATCAGGGTGATCGGGCCGCGGGTGCCGCTGACCACGGTGGACGAGGCAAACCCGCCCCGGCCCCGGCCGCGAAACTCCCCGGAGCCGGAATCGGGCACCGAGAGCACGGTCCGGAAGCTGCCGCCGCCGCCCGGGCCGCGCCCCCCGCCGCCCATCAGCAGTTGCAGGAGTTGCACGATCTCGTTGGGTGTGCGGTTGCGGACTTCGAACACCTCCGTCATGAACTGTTGAGCGCCCGGGACGTCGCATTGGGCGATCATCGTCTCGATCCGCATGAGGTTGCGCACCGTATCGATGATGAAAAGGCTCGACGTCGGCTCGTCGGTGCTGATGTGGCCGTTCTCGCCGATCAGCGGCTGGATGATCTGCACCATCTGGCTCAGGCCGGAGTTGGCCACCCGGAAGGATTTCTGGACGATTTGATCCTTGTTCTCCACCGCCGCCAGGGGTTGGTCGGCCGAGAGGATCGGTACGGTCCCGATCCGGGCATCCCGGATACGTTTCAAGTAGATCGTCTTATCCACAAACTCGGCGGCATAACCCTTGATCCGCAGGGCCCCGTAAATCTGTTCGAGGGCCTCTTTCCGCGGCAGCCGGCCGGGCGCGTAGATCGTGATCTTCTCCTTCATGATCTCGTCCGAGGGGATGACCACCTTGCCCGTCCAGTCGGCGATCTTCTGGATGATCAGCCGCATCTCCACGTCTTTGAGGTTGATCGCCTCCAAGGCGTCGGAGGCGACGTTGAGTGCATTCGGCTCAGCAATAGCCTTGGGCGGCTCCTTGGCCGCCGGTTTCGGCTCTTGTGGCGAGACCGGCGCTGTAGCAGCCCCGCCCTCGGGGGTGGTCTTTTCCTGCGTGCTCCCCGCCGAGGGTGGGGACGGCTGAGCGACAGGAGTGGGCTTTTGATTGGGGTCCGGCGCCGCCGGCGTCTTATTGACCCCCGCATCAGAAGTGGCTGGGGCTTGCTTGGGACTGTCGCTCGGCGCCGATGTCTTCGGCGCCTCGCTCGGGGCCGCTGGTTTTGGCTCAGCCGCCGCGGCCGTATGGGTGCTGGGAATATTCCTGGGGACAGCCGGCTTCTGAGCCGCCGGCTTCGGTTCGGGCGTATTGAACCCCACGCGCCAGACGATAATGCACGCCGTGACCCCTACCAGGACCAAGACAAGCCATTTTGTTCGCTGCACACGGACACCTTGTCAGAATCAAGAATCAATCGCCGAGGACGCCGACGTCCGTCTGTACGGTGGGCATGACTCCAAGACATACTGCCCCTGGCAGCACTCGGTTGCCGGTGACGGCATAAGTATTTTCTTCATAGACACTTAGCGACGTGCCTCGTAAAGCGGCTCACACCCGGCTCATGCGCACCTGTACTCTATGGGAGGGAAGACGCCCCAGCCCGACCAGTTATTTCGCGGACCCGCCCGCACAGGCCGTGAGGCACCCGAGCCCAGCCATGACCTCCAAATACCCATCAGAGAGCAGGTGATAAGCTGCGTAATTTTCGGGCGGCATCATGGATCCGTATGCCGGGTGGGGCATGCCCCACCGATTCATTTGCCCAAGGATTTGGTGGGGCAAGCCCCACCCTACTACTCCGCCCACCTCAAAGCGGTGGGTGGCAGCGGCAAGCGCCAGCTTGCCGAGGGCTCCGCTTGCCGCTGCCACCCGGAATCCACCAAATTAGTGTGGGCGGAGCATTCCAATTTCGCGCGCACCCTTTCAGGACGCCAGGGCAGCCTGCAACATGGCCCGGGCGTAGGCGACATTGAATACGATGCCGGCGTAGCCGCCCCCGCCGGGGTAGCCGCCGCGGAAGCCCGGCTGCTGGCGGTCGTAATCCAGCGCCCGTGGGTGCTCGGGGTAAATCGTCCCGGTGTACTTGTTCCGCACCAACTCTTTCATGACACCGAACATGTCCACCTCGCCGTTGTCCGGGAAGACTTCGGCGTACTTCTCGTAGGGCTTTTGGACCTGCACATTGCGGAAATGGGCGTGGTTGATCCGCTGCCGGCTGGCGAAATAACGGCAGACCTCGACCGGGTCCTCCCCCATCTCCTTGGTCACGCCGCAATCGAACGTAATGCCGTTCGCCGGACTGGGGACAATCTCGATGAGCCGTTTCCAGCCGGCCAAGCTCCCCATGATCTGCCCCGACCCGCGACTGAGCGGCGCCGGCGGATCGTTGGGGTGCAGGGCCAGCCGCACGCAGGATTCCTGGGCCACCGGCACAATCGCCTTGAGAAAATAGGTAATATTCTCCCACATCTTCTCCAGACTGTGGGCTCCCTCCTGCGGCAGCGGCGGCAGATCTTTCATCCGGTCGTAGTCGAATGCGGTATACCCCGCCCCGGCCCGCCCGATCTGCTCATGGTATCCTTCCATCGCGCGGTGGGCATAGAAATTGTACTCGATCACCGCCAGCCCCGCCTTGCCGGCGGCCCGGATCGACTGGATGACCTTTTCGATCTCCTCATCCCGGCCGGGTCTCCCATAGATGGTGTTCGGGAATCCGCCGATCATCAGGTTGTACAAGGTCAGGCCCTCCGCCTTGAGCCGCTCGATCCTGCTGCGCAGATCCGCCTCTGTCCACGGGATGCGGCCTCCCCCGCTGAGCACATAGTCTACGTTCAACTGCTTGATGCGCTTGGTTCCGGCGTCTTCCTGTCCCTCCGGTCCGCGCCCGCCGTCTCCCACCCCGAGGCACAGCTTCGGCGTATCCGGTCCCTCCACAATCGGCCACGACCGCGCCGCCGGCGCGGCTGCCATGGCAGTCGCCATCGAAGGCGTCATCGCCAACGCCCCCGCCGGCTGCATCATTCTTCTGCGTGAAACATTCCCAGCCATGAGATGTACCTCCAACAATTGTTTGGCACTCCCGACCAATCCGTCCCTATGCTATCCTCCGACCCTGTCCTCTTCAAAGGGATTTTGACAGGAGCACTCTACCGAAGTACCATTGTCCCTGGACGAAGGCGAACCCGGATCGTAGGATATTTAGGGAGACCGAAGGTATGACCGCACAAGCTGGACGCCTTTCGGTTACAGGGGCGTTATTGGCTGCACTGATTGTGTGGGCCTGCTGTTCTCGGTCCAAACACACGCAGGAACCCAACAAACCAGCAAGCCACGCAGAGATCACGGGTCCGGCTACCGTCAAAGCCAACGCCGAGAGACTTCCGGGGACCGTGGTAACGCCGCACCTCGAATGTGAGATCACCCCGGGCAAGAACGTCCTCTGGTGCGCCACATTCCAGATCGCTTGGAATGAGGCCTGCGACCTGCTCCGCGGCCCCATCCAGTGGAACGGAGCCCCTGAGATGGTGCGTGTTTTGAACAAGAGGGTGGTAACACGGCGTGACCTTGATGAAGCCAGCTACGTGGCTATGGCGGGTTATACCACGGGCGACTCGAATGATATTCGGCAGAAGATCGCCCGCGAGTTGGATCACAAGTTCAAGAACGCCGCCAATCCGGAATTACTGCATCTATTGGACCCATTACCTCCAGGGCTCTGGGCTGCATACGCGTACCTCTTCAAAGAGATGCCCTTCCAGTGGGCATTTGACCGGATGCAGAGGGGCCTTGTGTTTGCGGGACGTGAAGTTGAGTCTTTCGGCATGATCCAGTTCCTCCGGTACCAGGAGAATGAAGCCAAGGCGGCAAGTCAGGTATTTGTCTACGACCGCAGGAGCGAGGATGATCTCATCGTAGAATTGAAGACATGGTCAGCATCGGATCGCCTGATTCTGGCCAAGATTCCTCCCAGGCGGACACTTGGCGAGACCGTTGCTCTCCTGCGAAGCCGTCTGATACAAAGCACACCGGACTCCATGCGGGAGTGCAGCGACCTGCGTATCCCCATAATAGACTTCGATGTGCTCTGTGACTACAGGGAATCCCTGGGTGGACGTCTTGCCGTAGCCGCGCAGCAGACTCGCTTTCGATTGGATGAACGGGGGGCAGTGCTCAAATCCGAAGGAGGATTCGCCGCGGCCAGAGTCGATACGGATCTCATATTCGACAAGCCCTTCCTGGTGATGATCCAACGCACCGACGCCCGCCAACCCTACTTCGCCCTGTGGGTCGGCAACGCAGAATTGCTCGTGCCGTTTCACGAGACCTCGTCGAAGACGTCTTCATCGGTCAGATAGCCGCGAGCTTCCGCATAGGGCGTCATCTTCTGCCGCAGTGCATCTCTCGCGACCTCGCTTCGGCTCTCTCCCAAGCGGCGGCTCACTTCCGTGAGCAGGTCATCGAGGCTCTTATCCAATCGTATTGTGAGATTGGTCGTCTTCATCCTTCATAATGGAGCAGAAATCCGCGGGCTTGGCCCATCTTCGACAGCAACCCCGGTTATCCACCGCCGAAATCGTTGATTTTGGGCCAAAAACGGGGAATTCCGCCGGACGGCCGATGGAATGTAGTGCCATAAAATGACAGGCATTTTGTTTTTCCTCTTGCTATTAGGCATACATGACGCCCCCGACAAAAGTCGGAAGCAACCGAACCAATCCTCGATATCTGCCCAGAAACGCGGGTCGAAACCCGACTTGGGGACTTTTGTCGTGGGCGTCATACATAGGCTATCTCTTGTAGTGACAGAAGGAGGGGCCTATGTTTGTCAGAACCAAGACGTCCGGCATCTATCAATACCTGCAAATCGTCCAGAACGAACGCATCGACGGCCGAATCCGCCAGCAAGTCGTCGCTACGCTGGGGCGGCTGGACGTGCTGCAGTCCAAGGGCCAGC
>CAYHAJ010000066.1:0-5775 GCA_964354535.1 uncultured Pirellulales bacterium | reverse complement strand
CGGCCGGATCGTTTCCAGGGCGGCGTCCCGTTCGCCCCTGCCATACTGGTCGTGTGCCTGGTCCAGCATGGCCTTGTCCTGTAGCTCTTGGGCTTGCGCCAGTTGCAGTCGGTCCCGCTGCCATTGGAGTCGGTCCTGCTTCCAGACGGACAGAACCACGGCCACGACGGCGATCAGAACCGCCACCATCATGCCGACCACGACGGGGACGCGGTGTCGGCGGAGGCACTTGCGCAGGCGGTACGTGGTGCTCGGACCGCGGGCGAGAACCGGCTCGTGTTCCAGATGCCGGCGGATGTCTTCGGCCAGGCCGCTGGCGGTCTCGTAGCGCCGGGCGCGGTCTTTCTCCAGGGACTTCATCACGATCCAGTCCAGATCGCCCCGGACCTGCTCGTACGTCGAGCGGTGGTAGGGCAGTCGTGGCGAGGGCGTCTCGCCCTTGCGTCCCGAGGCCATCTTGGCCTTGGTCTCTTGTGTGTCGAGCGGGATGTGCAGCGGCCCTTCGGTCCGGGGCCGTCCTCGAAGCGCGGGCAGGATGCCCGCGACACGCAAGGGCAAGATGCCCTCGCCACGCAACTGGGCCGTCCGGATCCGAGTGGAGGGCTTGACCGGCTCCTGCTCCCGGATCACCCGCTGCATCTCGACATAGCCGGCCTTACGCAGTTCCTCTTCGCTGAAAGGCGTGGTCCCGGTGAGCAGTTCATAGAGCAGGACGCCCAACGAGTAGATATCCGAGCGGGTATCGATATCCAGATCACTCAATTCCGCCTGCTCCGGGCTCATGTAGGCGGGGGTGCCGATCAGGTGCGCGTAACGGGTGAAGAGCGTCTTTTCCGTCAGCAGGGGCGAATGATTATTCGCCCCTACAGTGGCCTTGGCAATGCCGAAGTCGATGACCTTGGGGAGGGGCTTGCCGTCATGGTGCGTGACCATGACATTGGAGTGTTTCAAATCCCGATGGATAATGCCCTTCTGATGGGCATGTTGTACCGCGTGGCAGACTTGAAGAAACAGCGCCAGGCGGTCTTTGGTACTCAGGCTGTTCTTGTCGCAGTACTCGGTGATGGAGACGCCCTGGACCAGCTCCATGACAAAGTACGGCCGGCCGGTCTCGGTCGCCCCAGCATCCAGGACCTTGGCGATACTGGGGTGGTCCATCAGGGCGAGGGCCTGCCGCTCGGCCTCGAAGCGGGCGATCACCTGGCGGGTGTCCATGCCCAATTTGATGATCTTCAGGGCCACCTTGCGGCGGATGGGCTCAGTCTGCTCGGCCATGTAGACCACCGCCATGCCGCCTTCGCCGATCTTCTCCAGGAGCTTGTACCGGCCGATGGTCGTACCGGGAGGCTCGCAAACCGGGGATGCCGACAGCGTCATCTCTGCATTGCCCGGATAGTCCGGCAGAAAGTCGGCTTGATCGTGCGCTCTCAGGAGCGCATTGATTCGAGCTATCAGATCTTCGTTTCCTGCGCACGCGCCTGCCACGTAGGCGGCTCGTTCGCTGGGCGACGCGATTTCGATCGCTCTCTCAAAGACCTCTTTTTCACGTTCCTCCACGGCAGACACAACCCGACTCCATCAATTGCCGGCGGTTCCGTTCTTGTGTCACCTTACCATGCGACGCCGGAAACCATTTTGGGCCAACTTTTTGATCTCTTTCGTCAACGGCGGCCCCCCCGGCAGAAACTCAGGCACCGCCAGTCCGCTCCGCCCGTCCCGGTGCGGTTTTCTCCGTCTTGGGGTGAGCGGGGGTGCTACAGCGTCCGTCTCATCTCTTCGTACAGCCAAGCCCGCGCATACGCCCACGTTCTCTTAGCCGTACGTTCGGGGATCCCCAAGATCCTGGCGGCTTCAATGTTGGGAATCCCCGCGAAGAAGCGGAGCTGGACCAGTCTCGCGCCGATTTCGTCAATCTTGCTCAGCTTCGCCAAGGCTTCGTCAACGAACAGAATGGTTTCGTCATCCGTCGAAACGGCCACATCCAACGTGTTCAGATCCAACCGTTTGCATTCGCCCCCATGTCTCTCCCTCTTCTTGCGCCGGGCATTCTCGATCAGAATCCTTCGCATCGCCTCCGCCGCCGCGGCAAAGAAATGACCACGGTTTTCCCAGCTCTGGGGTTCATCTCCGACCAGCCGCAGATAGGCCTCATGCACCAGGGCGGTCGCCTGCAGGGTCTGGCCCGGAGCCTCATGCGACAACTTCTGTGCGGCGAGCACCCGGAGTTCCTCGTACACCAAGGGCAAGAGTTCTTCCGTAGCCTGGGCGTCCCCCCGTTCGATGGCATTCAAGATGCGTGTGACATCACTCATACCAACTCCCCACCGTTGAACCTGACGGATGAAGCTATTCTGCCGGAAAGGGGCGGGTTCTTCAAGCTTCTTCACGCGGCCGTACGGCCTGCGAGCGATGCTCCGTAAGGACCGAGGAGGAATTGATCCGATTCCTCCGCCTTCCGGAGATCAGCAAGGCCACAGACCGCCGAAATGGGATCCATCATCTTCACCGCCGAAGTGGCGCTGAACTACATCGATGTGCGTGGCTTTCAGGAACAGAGCACCATTGCCCGGCGGAATCTCCAGGCCCAGCAGCACAACGCCGAGCTGACACGGCAGCGATTCCAGGGCGGCTTCGTCAGCGGGCTGGACGTCGCCAATGCCGAGGCCCAAATGGCGTCGACGGCCGCCCAGATCCCCCAGCTCGAGCAATCCGCCCAGCAGGCGATCTACCGCCTCAGCTTCCTGCTGGGCCGCGAGCCGGGTGCCCTGCTGGAAGAATTGTCGAAGCCCGAGCCGATCCCCGCCGCGCCGCCGGCCGTGCCCGTGGGCGTCCCTGCCGAGTTGCTGCGCCGCCGCCCGGACATCCGGCAGGCGGAGGCCTTGATCCACGCCGCCACCGCAGACATCGGCGTCGCTACGGCGGACCTGTTCCCCCGCATCTCCCTCACCGGCAACGTCGGGACCCAGGGCACCCAATTCGGCGCGCTGGAGGACTGGTCCAACCGTTTCTGGTCGGTTGGTCCCTCCGCGAGCTGGAACGTGTTCAGTACCGGCCGCGTTCGCGCCAATATCGAGGTGCAAAGGGCTTTGCAGGAGCAGTCACTGATCACGTATCGCCAGACCGTCCTGAACGCCCTCCAGGAAGTCGAGAACGCCTTGGTCGCCTCGGCCAGGGAGCAGGAGCACTACCAGGCGCTGACCCAAGCGGTCGCCGCGAATCGCCGGGCGGTGGATTTGGCGACCAAGCTCTACACCCAGGGCCAAACGGACTTCCTCAACGTCCTCCAGGCCCAGGGCTCTTTGTATCTGTCGGAGAGCGCCCTGGCCGGCAGCGCCCGCACGCTCTCGACCAACCTTGTCGCGCTCTACAAAGCCCTCGGCGGCGGCTGGACCCCACCCGAGCCGCAGACGAAGGGGTGATACGCTTCACAGAGGCAAGCGGCTGCCGCAAAGACCGTCGGGCGTGGGATGGTTGCGCGGCTCGTCACGCGGGACGTCTTGCGAAACGAGCGTCGCAACCGATTGACGCTGGACGGTCCTGAACCGAGCAAACCGTCAGACCAGACGAGCCGCGTCACCGCTGGACGCTTGCCGATCCGTGTCTGCCGGCAGCATCATGATTTTCTGCCAGATCTTGCTCGACAGGCCGGTGGTCAGGTCTTCGAGATCGTTGACCGCCTCGGCGGCCACGGGGTCGTGGTAGTCCTGCACGTACAGAAAGGCGGTCTTGCTGATCAACGACAGCATCTCCGTGCAGTAGTCCAGATAGCGGGCCAGCTCGTACGGCGTGAGCACGCGCTGGGGTGCATGGGGCGTGGACAAGGCGTGTTCCGCGATGCTGTCGGGGTCCTTGATGAGCTGGTGCATATCGACGATATGGGCGATGCACCGCAGCCGATTGACGGCGTGGATCACCCGGCTTCGCTTCCGGCGGTTTTCGAGCGTGACCAGGAACACGATCCCCGCCCCGATCCAGACGACGCTGTTCAACGCAGAATCAACCAACTGTACGAGAGTCGCCAGGTTGATACCGTCCGCGGGGAAATCCAGTTGCCGCAGGGACTCCACCAGCACCAGCACGCCGACCAGAATAAAACCGTACGTCCCGAACCGCAGCCAGTAGTTCGGCGTGGCGATCCACGCCACGGTCTGCGGCGCCTCCTTCGCGATCTCATGAAGCTCCTGGCAGACGTTGGCCAGATTGGACTGGGGGAACCGGTCCTTCATCCGCAGATAGAGCCGCTCAATGGTCTTGCGGACCTCTTCCGCAATGAGAATGCATTTCGAACTCATCATACCAAGCCCGTGCCAACCGCGATCTGCTACCGGCCTTGCAGAGCCTGTCAAGTTACCCGTGTCCGCCGCCCACGTCAACGTTCTTGGCGAACCAGACGCCGTGCTCTGGAAGAGGGGCCAAGTGGCTTCCACTCGCGGGGGTGTTCCGCACGGCCTGCGCCCAGGCCAGGAACTGCCTTTTCCGCCACCGGCCGGCCGCCACCCAGAGCAGGATGATCAAAGGCACGGGGCTTGCCCACAACGCGCTCGCCGCATAGTTGGACGCGATAGCCGGCTTCCACGCAAATCCGATTTCCCGGCAAATACCCTCTGGGTCGGACGACGAGCCTTTGTATTCGACGGCCCAACCCTGGTCCTGCAAATGGCGGAGAATCTTTACCAGGACTCGGGCCGTATCCATCCCGGGGACAGTGTCGGTAAGATGGCACGTGTCCGAAAAGGGGACACTATCCGCATGGATATCGAGATACACGACTTCGGAACTGCTCGGCAGAGGCGGCGTGCCTATATACGCGCGCGAGTATACCGCGCCGTTGAATTTCGTGGTTTTGATCACACACATGCGGCTGTTCGCCAGTTTCTTTTCGATGGCGGATGCCAGATAATTCGAGTTCAGGAGGCTGGTCTCTTGCAGGATGATCGTCTGCTGTGATGGTTCTGCCGCCTGGGCAATCACAGAGGGAATCGCGACCAGCACCAGAAGAAACGTGGTTCTCATTTTGTCCTCCCTTTCGAACGGCGTCGGTTTGTCTGGCGGAGGGAACGGGAGGCGGCGCCTCGGCGCGCCGGCGTTCTCCCCGTCCCTGGGGGACATTGTAGCCCGGGGCGGACCCAAGGGCAAACGTTCAGAGCGCAGACGCGGGTCGGCGCACGCCGGGCACTCAGCACGTGAAATTCCGTATCTGCTGGAGCCGCGGGAGGCGGCGGAAGAGGAATGGTGGCGGCAGCACGAACGCGCGGGCCGGCCCTCGGGCGAGCCGGCGTTTCTGGATCGGGTCGAGCGCCTCCTCGGACGAATCGTGCGGCCGGCCCAGCGCGGCCGCAAGCCAAAATCGCGGGAGAAATAAGTGTCGCGGTAGGGACCGCCCTTGCGGGCGGCCCCCCGCACAGATCCGTACGTGAAGCATTACTTCATACGGCTCTTGGCTCGGGTGCCTGACGATCAGCCGCTGTTGCGAGAACGAAGGCTTTGTCCCGCTTCGCCGCTGCTCGTACGCCCTGTAGTCCGTGGTCACGCGTACCCGGCTCTGAGTCCGGCACGTGCCCGGCGTGCAGGTCGTTCCCCTTGGTCGGCCCCCTTCCCTCCACAGGCTCCGCCACCGATACGTCGGCTTTGTTCGCCCGCTTCTTCGGTAGTATGGAGCCGTCCGACTCCCCGAAGGCGTGCACGTCCGACGTACGGCCATAGGCCTTCTCGGACCGTTCCGCTCCGCCGTCTGCCTCGTCGGCATTCGACACAGCGGAAGCCTTCGGGGTCTCC
>CAYHAJ010000065.1:0-16370 GCA_964354535.1 uncultured Pirellulales bacterium | reverse complement strand
CCCTGGAGCAGATCTACCTCGAGGGCCGCAGTCCCAAGAGTGTCACCTGGGAGCCGATGGACGCCTACTACAAGGAATTCGAGAATCCGCTCTGGAAGGCCTGGGGCGCCAAGGCCCTGTCGCAGGGCGGTCACGGCGGCGCCGACTGGATGACGCTCTACCGCCTGATCAAGGCCCTGCGGACCGGCGCCGCCCCCGACATCGACGTCTACGACGCCGCCACCTGGAGCTGCATCACGGAGCTGAGCGAGAAGTCGGTCGCCAAACGCAGCGCCCCCATGGACGTCCCCGACTTCACCCGCGGCCGGTGGAAGTCAAGATCGCCCATTGGGATCATCGGAGTGTGAAGAGAACCATCGCATGGTCAGCGGATCTGAAGATGCCCCCCTGCAAAGCGAAGGCCTTGGCCTTTCAGCTTGCGTAGCTGCGGGCTGTGGCGTTGGAGGGCCACTGGCCCGGAGGCAATCCAGAAGCACTCCAAGCACTTTCCAGACATCGTCTTCAATCGCGGGGCGCTGCGCAACCAGTCTTTGAGCCAGTTATACTTGCGGAGGACTTCATCGACATGATGGGAATCCGCCGGGTGAATCTCGATCCAGACTATGGTCTCAGAGCGAGTCCGAGATGCCACGCCTACACCATAGTCCCACCGCGGATCGTTGGGCCGCGTCGTGGCCAAGGCACTATCCAAATCCACGCTGCCCGTGACCATGCGCGAGTCGTGGCATGAGATATGGCAGTGGTCCCCGCGCTTTATAGCTTGCAGGCCCGGTTGATAGGCTTGCTCAAGTCCCGGCGTGCTCTCCACGGCTTCCTTGAATCGCATCACTCTCCCCTGGCAACGGCCTTCGCTACTACATCAGCCACGCGCCCACTGAATTCACTGAGTCCGCCCCATCCGGCTTCCACCGTGTCCGTGGCTCCCGGATCAAGATTCGAGATGTCTTTCACTTCGCCGCTCTCGCGATTGAAATAGTAGACCTTAGCCTCTTTCGTCAGAGCTGATTTCGCGATTTCGTTGATCTGCCGTTCTTTGGGAGCATCGAACAGCTCGCGCACCAGATCGCAGGGAGCCTGATGTCTCCTCAGAACATTCAACGCCCAAACGATATCCAGTACGTAGGGCGAATGGGTGGAGATGCAGACTCTATATCCACGTTCCAGCAGCCCCAGGGTCATCAGGAGGACCGTTGAGATGGCCCGCGTGTGGAGTCCCATCTCCGGTTCTTCAATGACGACCCATTTGTGCCAGCGCATGTCCAGGGGCCCCATCAACCCGTAGAACGCCAACAGCAGCGGAATGAACTCCCGCTGTCCCGCAGACCAGACCATGAAGGGGAGTCCGCCGTTCCCTCCGCGCTGGCTCAGCACCAGGCGTTTCTGCGACAGATGTTTGTCGATTC
Source organism: uncultured Pirellulales bacterium (assembly GCA_964354535.1). Classification (GTDB taxonomy): domain Bacteria; phylum Planctomycetota; class Phycisphaerae; order Sedimentisphaerales; family Anaerobacaceae; genus PLanc-01. Next base: position 14,967 of record CAYHAJ010000065.1, on the reverse strand, counting down.
GCAGCGTAAAATCCTGGAAGATCGTTTCGTTCAGGAGATCGCGATACACATGTCTACGGCTATACTTCGGGGGAAACACTTGGCCGGTACCCGCGAATTCCGTTCCCTCCATGAGCCGTCGGAGTCTCTCGCTGAATTGTCGCACGACATAGGGATCGCTGGCGGAGAAATCCTTGAAGCGTCTGGGCCAGCCGTCGGGCAAGGTGAGGACTCGCTGCGCGGGGATGTAGAACAGGGACTCCCCCTTGCGAGGTTCCTGGCGCCCCAGGAGTGCCCGCATCTTGACGACCTTCCCCTCCCATGTGATTCTGCTTGTGCCTTCCCGCCACAAGGCTCGCATCCCTTCGCCGAAGTACACATCGAAGAAATCGCCGATCCTCCCGTCCCAGTCAATACCGTACTGCCTGAGTTCGGATTGTACATACCCTGTATCGATGAGTAGCTTGAGGAATTGGAGGGTGATGCTCTTGCCGGTCGCCTGTGGGCCCACAAAGACGGTCAGATCGCCGAAGCGGATGTTCGCCTTCTTGATCGGGCCGACATTCTGGATTTTCAGCACAGCACCCATCGCTGACTCCGCGAGAAGCAGACTCGTGGGAAGAACTACACAACAGACAAGTATACGGATCTTCTCGTTGCCCTGCAAGCTCGGCGCAAGAGCTTCCCGGCCCGGCCGACTGGTAGAGGATATAGTTCCTTCTGTTTTCGGCTTTGCGGAGGGCGCTCCCGCTGGTATAATCGAGGGCCAGTTGGAGGGCCTGTAGACCGCCTGCGACGGATGCCAGGCGCGGAAAGAGGCCCCTGAGAGACTACGGACGGTGAGAAGCAGCCGGTATGCGTACCGTCCGTGGGGACGGCGTATGCGGCGGCCAACGTCTTGAGGAAGGAGAGAAGCATGAAGCGTTTGATTCTCGTGTTGGTCGTGTTCGTTCTGGTGGCGACCCCGCTGAGCGCCGGCATCTGGACCCTGATCGTGCCCAAGTACGAAGCCCGCGGCGAGGTCCGCGTGCGGCCGATCGTTCCCCGACTGGTCTTCCAGACGGATGAGAATGGCGTGATCCCCTTCTATGATGCTTTCGTGAACACCCAGGCCGCCCTCCTCCGGAGTCCCACGGTCCTGCAGCGGGTGCTGGATCAGCCGGAGATCCAGAAGACTCCGTGGTACAAGAACCCCCCGAAGACGCTGCGGCAACGGTGGGGGGGAGACGCGGCTCCCGCCCTGGAGAGGCTCAGGACGGGGCTTTCCGTCGAGCCGCGATCCCAAACCGAGATCATTGACGTCTCTTTCGCGGACCCGAGCGCCCAAGACGCCAAGCTCATCGTAGATGCCATTCTGCAACAATACCTGCAATACCTCGGGCAGCGGTCCAACGACACAGAGGAGAAGCTGTATCGCGAACTGACCTCCCAGTACCATGCCTTGGAGGCCGAGATTAAGGCGCGGGAAGCAATCTGCTTCAACTTGGGCCGGCAGCTTGGCACGGCTACGCCGCGGGAACTCCTTTCGCGTAGAAGTGTGCGTCTGGACGAGACCCAAGCCCGTCTCAACGAGCTGCGACATCGCGTGGCGACGCTCACGTGGAAGATGAAGGAGACCGACGGCAGTAGCCCGGCTGCCTCGTCAAGAAGAAAGCCGAAGTACCATGAGGATGCGGAGTGGCGGAAGCTGGACATCGCCGTACGGACGTTCCGGCATCACCTCGAGTCCGATCAGGTTGAGGCCAACGATCCGGCGGCCCGACGTGCACAGAAGGACCTGGAGTTTGCCCAAGAACTGCTGCGTCTGCGCGAGGCCCAACTGGACGAGCAGTGGGACGATCAGGTGAAAGACCTGGCCAGCCGCGAGGACGGCCCGGTTCCGCTGGAACCTCAGCTCGCCCTCGCCCGACAGGAGGAGCAGCTTCTGCGCTCGGAATGGGAGGAACAGCAGGAGGAATTGGGGCGACTGTTTGAATGCGCTCGGTCGCTGGAACGGGAAAACGCGGACCTGCAGCACAAGCGCCAATTGTACGATGCCGTCCGGCAGCGTCTCGATCAGAAGAACATCGAGCGCAACGTCCCGGGCATGATCGAGGTAGCGCCGGCCGATTGTCCCTCCAAGCCCAGTCAGGATCCGCGTCTCCCGTTCACCGCCGGGGCGATGCTTTTGGGGTTGTGTGCCGCCGGCAGCACCGCAGTCCTCACGCGGAGAAGGAAGAACATTCCAGCCGGGAGTGATGGGCCAACGGGAAAGTTCGCAAAGGGCTCTCGGGGGTCGTAACGCAGGCGACGGCGTGCGGAAATGGCGTTCGAGTTGGACTGCTCGGCGGCGCCACCAAGCGCGACCACCCCCGCGATCCGCGACGGCGTTCTACGCCAACTTGCGCAGCTTCAGCCCGGCGGCCGTCAAGCCGAGGAAACCGAGCAGGACACTCGCCGGAGAAGGAACCACGGGGGAGGCGACCTCGGCGTTTCCACTCAGCGTGGAGGATTTCAGGTACACGTCTCCTCTGTCGTTCTCGTTGGTTACCTCGACACGGACATTCAGTATTCGGTCGTCCAGCCAATTGACATTAACGATGAAAGGTGGATCGTAGACGCCGGTGTCGACCTCGCCGATCGGAATACCACTGCCGCCCTCGAAGGCCAACTGCACATATTCGGACCCATTCTTATCCGGGTCATCATCGACGAACTCCAGGGTCAGCATCGCGTCAATGACGAGGTCGCCCAGAGGAACAAGAGGGTTGATGTTATGTGCATAGTTGAAGGGATCGTCCTTGGACGAACTTCCTGGCCCTTCTTTGATATGCTTGCCACGCCCTTGGTCGTCTCCGGGATTCCAATACGGATTACTGGGGCTGGTGAAATCGATCGAGCTGTTGAACGGGTAGAGATCCGCCGAGGCGGGACTGCCCACCACCGCGACCAGTGCGGCTACGACAGTCGCTATGAGAGTCCTCCTGTCCATACCTGAGCTCTTCCGCAAAGACTTTTCGTCACCTGAGCTCCGCTTCGGCACCTGGTGCGGTGCACATCCGTAGGCGGCGCTTCTTGCTCTCGTTCGAACAGGTGCTCCTCCCCGGTTCCTCTGGGCCGACTCACTCCACAGACCTCTCCGCTGGCTGATGGGCGGTGCACCTCTTTCGATGGAAACGACGATAGTAATGACAACTATGAAGGAAGGTTGTACAGGTTTGTCCCTCTGGTCTCTATAAGGAATATACGCATTTCTAGAGACTGTAGCAGGGTTGCAGAGAAAAATGAGCGAAAGTCGTCCGCCAACAACAGAGAAAGCCTCTGTCTCGCAGGCTTTCGGCCACCACGGCACGACCCAGCAACGGGCCTCGGGCCTGTGATTCTCAGCAGCATTGTGCTGATGTAACTCATTACCGAGACAGCGGTTACGGCGATACGACTCTGTGCGCTTGCTACAGTCTCGAAAAAAGGGGGCTTATTCGCTGCTTGAAACGCATGCCCGCGCGGGCGGTGCTGCTGTTTTCGGATGCGACGATCCTCCGCTGGTTTCCGCCCCTGCGCTATGCGTGGGCGTTTCGCGGCGAGCAAGCCCAAGTCAAGATTACAGGCCAAAATGCCAAACGGGTCCTGTTCGGCACCATCAATCCACGCACGGGACACCGGGTGGTCCTGCGTCGGCCCCGCCAGCGACAGGAGGACTTCCAAGCCTTCTTACGGAAACTGCGGCGTCGCTATCCCGGACGCCCGATCTGGCTGCTATTGGACAAGGCTTCTTGTCATTCCGCCGTCCGAAGCCAACAACTGGCCGCACGCTTGGGAGTGACCCTCTTGTGGCTGCCGAAGCAGTGCCCGGAATTGAACGCGGAGGACCATCTCTGGAAAGAGTTGAAGCGGTTGATCGCTGCCAATCGCCAATTCCGGACGATCGATGCCGAGGCGGCTTACGCAGAGCGCTGGCTCTTGGGTCTGACGGCAACCGAAGCCCGGCGCAAAGCAGGCGTCCTATCCGATGACTTCTGGCTCAAGGTATTTTTGTAAAAACTTTTGGCTACCTACTTAGATGATGACAACGAATGCTCAATCCCGAAGGAAGTCAGCATGATCTTCATTGCGCATCTCCTACCCGTTGTGGGCGGATCAGAATGACCCCTGAATTCCGGGGACATCATAGAATGGCGGTCCGTTAAGGCTCACAGCCCCGTTTCCCGGCGTTTTCTGCAGGCAGATTGTTCGAACGGCCGATGTTACTCAAAAGCACGATTTCTCTCTTGTTTTCGCGATGGGAGCAAGAACCGGCGATTTGAAGCGACGCACTCACCGCCACGGGTGTTGTTCGCCCATAAATCCCTTAACGGACCGCCATTCGGGACATCATACTTATTTCTTATTTCGCCCCCGAAGTGAGTATGATGTCCCCAGATTTTCCGTGCTCACAGGACCAGCACCTTCACGATCAGTTCTCCATTCTCTCTTGATCTCGTTCCTTCCAAGTCCGTTCGCAACCCCTCCGCATTCGTGAGGAGGTCATCTGGATCGTACACCACGCACCAGAGGGTCTTGCACTGCGGGTGAGCTTGGTAGTGTTCAATATCGATAATGAGTTCATTTCCGATACACCTTGCGTGGGTACGATCCCGCACGAACTTCAACTCTATCACCACGCCGTGCACCGGAAGAAGGAAGTCCATTCGGGTGCATGATCCGGCATAGCTCGGCGTGAACTCCTCGGGCCGGATGTCGCTGACCCAGGGCCGGAGTAGCGCATGAAGCAGGTCCTGAACGTCATATTCGTTCGAGAAGGTTAGTTGCTGCGCGCCTTTTCGCCGGTGGGTCAGTGGATGCATGGCGCGTCTAAGACCGCGCAAGAGCACCATCAGAAGGCCTTCGACCTTGCTTGGTATGGCCGGACCTGCGGAGTTGCGTTGTTCGTGCTGCGGTTCAGGAGCTTCCGGTATCTGGCCTTGGGGAAGGACACGCCCGAAACGAAAGTAACGGAGACCGTTTTCTTCGAGTGCTGTTTGCACCTTGGCGCGCATCCTCGTTCGGACTTCTCGCGCTTGGGGGTTATCAGGAAGGGGCAGGTCCATGAACTCCTCAAGAACGTTGCCCAAGACGGCAAGGCTGTCGACGTGCGGGTCCAGTCCCGCCCGAAAAAGCCACTCCTTCCACTTGGATCCATGGGAGAGGTTGGGGGGCTCACCAGGCGCACCTGCCGTCTGGAAGAGCATATCCAGGGTGGCGTGCGAACCCATTGTACTAATGGCCTCGCCGACAACCGCGCATAACGCTTTCGATAGTCTCATCGGTCCTGTACTCTCGTTGCGCCAGCATGTCAAGGGGCTCCGGACTCCCCGCCGGTCCGTGGTTGAGGACGTGGGTGCAAATCATCACCACGGACGTTGCATGTACCGTCCCTAAGTAGGTAGCCAAAAGTTTTCACACAAATAGGTCATGGCACTGGTCAGAATACCCCTGCCACTACCGTCCGAGGCCAGCGATTCCAGTGAATTCTTTTGGCTACCTACTTAGATCCTCAGTCTCCTGCACTGCCGTCATGCGGTTCTCTCCAACTGTCATGCACAATTATAGCTTGCCCGGTCGGGCAGGTCAAGCGGGCGAGCGAGAACTTCAGGAGCCTCACAGGAGTCCTGGGGACACCATGAAAGCGCCGGTCAAAGCCGGCAGAGAGTCGCGGATGAAAGAGCCGCACAAGAAACGAGTAGTGAACCGTCTTGGCCCCGAGTCATGCGCCGACGTTATTCCGGGGCACACCGTGCGAATTTCCAGGATTGCCGTTGCCCCTTCGGGGCTGGTCGGGGGAAAGGGTCGGGCCTTGGATATGAGTTCCTCCTTCAGGCGGGTTGACCGTCCGGATGGCGTTGGAAGTTGCGTGCGTATGAGATATGGAGCCGGCTACGCCGGAAGAGTCTCCGACCCGCCTAAAGGCGGGACTCCGAACCGTCCAGTCTCCGAACTCAGGCCGGACGGCTGAGGGGGCTGAATTGGCGAACGTACTCGGCGTTCTCGGCGGGCTGGTCGCTGTAACGGTCGTAGATGCCCACGATCACGGCGTCATTGGGCTTGATCGATTCGAACGTCTGGCGGAACGCCTGCTCCACCCACTGCTTGCGCTCGGACAGCCGGCCCGCGGCCAGGATCTTGAACGCCAGGCACGGGCGGCGCGTCTGCCGCATCGCTTTGAACATGCGGGGCGGGTCTTGGGATAAGTAGACCTCACCCACTGGAATGGGCACTTGCCCAAGCAGCTTCTCCAGGTCCGCGGCACTGCGATGCCGCTCGTAGACACAGGCCATGTAGAAGTCCACGTCCCAGCCCTTGGATTCAATCGCGTCGATCACGGCGGGCATGTGCGTGGAGACGCCCACCATCAGGCCGGCGTCCCGCACGCGCTTGAGGTAGTCGTGAATCGTGTCCAACTGGCCTGCTTTGAACAGGCGATCCGTGCCTTCGCCGTGATGCGCGATCCCGATGGCGCCGGCCCCGGCCAGTTCCTTCACGTCGTCCGGCTCGGAACCGAGGGATAGGTAGTGCAGGGGGCGGCCCTCCGCCACCAGGCGCTGGTACAACTCGATGTTCTTGCCGCTGGACTGCCAACAGTTGATGCCCACGTCCTGGCAGCGGCACAGAGTTTTGAGAATCTGCTCCGGGGTGTAGTATTCCCGCATCGCCTGATTGACGAACGTGGACAAATGGGAGCCGGCGCTGAACGGATTGGCCCCGCAGATCAGCCGGGACAGAGAATACTTGCCGAACGGGATGACCGGGAGCTTGGACTCGGCGGGCCTGGCAGAGTCTTTCGCCACAGCCTGCTCTGCCACTGTCGCCGCGATGGGCAAAACGCCCAAGCCCGTGAGAAACGCACGCCGTGTGGTCCGGCTACTCTGCGGCGGATGGTTCGTACGACCCTGCTCCAGGCTGCTCATGTTGCACCTCCACGTTGGACGCCGACCCATCCCATCCCGCGTCGGGACGGAATCAAGTCACATGACCATGATACCAGAACCGGCTTGACATGTCACTTCCGCTACCCACCTCACTCGTAGCGTTCGCGTCCAGGCTGCCACTCCCACAACTCAGCGATTGCTCGGTCCCAGATCTTGGCCATCTCGCTATCCACCTTTTCTGGCGGGCCGGAGACAAGGACACAATAGAGGTCCAGCTTGGCCTGATTATCCAAGCCGTCCACATACCGGTCAAGGAACTCGGGCGGTACACGAAGGATCGGTCCCGGACGTCCGTGGCCGAAGAGTGTGGGTCGTCCGAAGATGTCCTTGCCGGTCCCTGCATAGCTGGTCCATCGGTTTACGAGATCCAGTGGGTGCTCTTTCCGCATGAACTGTTCGAGTCGGCTTTCACGATACCAATGGCCCGACCGGACCCCACTATTCCACTCACGGTAGCCCTTTCGTGATCCGGTGTTCTCGCAGATGAAGGCCCAGTCTCGACAGACCTGCGCTCCACAGCCACCTACGAACGCGGCGATCACAATCAAAGCGATCACAAGAACCGCGCCCCACCCTATCAAGTGTCTTGCCCGAAAGGACCGCATGGGCTGAAGCCTATCCTTTGATTGCGCCTTGTTCTTTCGCTGCTTCACCTTGGTGGTACTGTATCCGGGGCACGGAGGAGGTGCAAGATCGTAGGGTGGGTTCTCAACCCACGCGTTGTCTGTCGACTTGGCTGATGCTGTCTTCGTGGCGAATCATCCGGCGTTTCCGGATAGTTACCTCAGCAGGTGTCCCAGAGGGATGGCGAAGAGCTTGTCATCCAGTTGCACGGCCTGGCGACCGTTGTAGGCGAGCACGGCAGCGACGCACGCAGGGGTTTTGCCCACGAACGCCCGCAGTCCGGCCAAGTCGCCATCGTCCCAGCGTGTGGCGGCCTTCACCTCTATGGCGAACACCTTGCAGCCGGCCTCGATCACGAAGTCCACTTCGTGGCGGCCCTGCTCGTGCCAGTGTGGTCCACGCGGCAGGCCGCCTGTCATAATCAAGGGCATAGTGGCATTATGACAACAACGGAGGCAACCGCTTGCGTCGGTTCGCAAGGCCCTCTCGCTTTCATTACCACCAAGAACCGTTCTTCTCCGGAAATTGTCTTGTAAAATAGAAGTGATATTGCTATTTTGCAAGGATGATCCGCCGATTTGCACAAATTCTTGTCCAGAGTCTCGCACAGCAGTTTCCTGCCGTGTTGGTCGTGGGTGCGAGGCAGTGCGGCAAGACAACCTTGGCCAAGCATTTCCTGCGGGGCACATACTTCGACCTGGAAAGGCCATCGGACTACCAGGTCTTTGCCGGCGATGTCGAACTGGCCCTGGGCCGCCTTGGGGAGCCTCTGATCCTGGACGAGGCGCAAACGATTCCCCAGTTGTTCTCCGTCCTTCGGTCCGTCATCGATCAGAAGAGAGACCGCACGGGCCGGTTTTATCTGCTGGGCTCGGTCAACCCTGCTTTGGTGCGGCAGGTGTCGGAAAGCCTCGCCGGACGCGTCGGAATCGTGGAACTGACCCCCTTTCTCTACCCGGAAGTCGCCGGGGGTCACGTGGACTTGGGCAGTTATTGGTTGCGCGGCGGCTATCCGGACGCCTGTCTGGAAGGGGACGAGCAACGACGGGTCCGCTGGCACGAGCAATACGCTCAGGCCTTGGTCGAGCGGGACTTGGCCCGATACGGCCTCAAGACCTCGCCCATCGAGATGCGTCGCTTTCTGGGCATGTTAGCCCACGTGCATGCGGGACTCCTGAATGCTTCCGAACTCGGTCGGTCGTTGGGGATCAGCTACCACACCGTGGGAAGCCACCTCGACATCCTGGAGGGCCATTTTCTGATTCGGCGTCTCCTCCCGTGGCATGCGAACCTCGGCAAACGCCTGGTCAAGGCGCCAAAGGTCTATGTGCGCGACAGTGGGTTGTTGCACTATCTTCTGGGCATCCGCAACGACAGGGACCTTCTCGAATCGCCGCGTCGGGGGGCCAGTTGGGAAGGCTGTCTCATCGAACAGATCATCGCCCTCGAACGACTCCGCTATGTTGGAAGTCAGTTCTGGTTCTACCGCACACGCGCCGGCGCCGAGATCGACCTGGTGATTGAACGCGGTGGGCAGCGAATCGGCTATGAGTTCAAATGCGCCTCTTCGGTGAGCCGGTCAGATGCTTCCGGCCTCAAGGCCGGATTGACCGACGACATCATCACGGAGGGCATGGTCGTCTACTTTGGCACGCATCGATACCCCTTGGACAACCGAATCGAGGCTGTCCCGGCAGAAGCTCTGTTGATGGAGAACTCCGAGCCTCTGCGCTCGTCCACCTGAACCCCAGACGCTACCGAGCGAACAACCGCGGCGATGGTAAGTCACATGAACCGGAAGGTCACTCTATCCCTGCTCGGGCAGCTTGGCTGGGGTGGGAGAAAAGGCAGTGGTTTGTTGAATTGACGTACTGTCCTTTGGGTTGTTCCAGACCCGCAGTTCCGTGACCTCGACCTCGGTGTTCAGGTCGGTCATGGAGTCCACGTTGCGTCCGCAGGCACGGTAGCAGACGAAGTGCCGGCGGGAGCCGGGCATGATCGGGCCGCGCCAGCCGTCGTCGGCCGCGAAGGGCGTGGCGGCCCATTCCTGGGACTCGCACAGGAGCTGGTTCTGCTCGTCCAGGATCAGGATGCGCAGCGACAGGAGCGAAACCACTTCGGCGCCGTTGTTGACCACTTCGACGGTCGTGCGGACGCGGCCGTGAGAATCGGGCGGCGCGACCACCTTCGCGGAGATGGTCAGCTCTTTGCAGTAGTCCGGCCGACGGTGGTCGTCGAGCATGTCCGCCAGGGCGGGCGGCAAAGAGTGCGTCAGCTCGGGCAGGCCCTTGAGGGCGCTTTGCGCCAGTGTGATCACCCGCTCGGATTTGTCGCTCGCCACGTGGACCGTGTAGAGCAGCAGCACGGTGCAACTGACCAGAAGGGTGACGATGATCGCACTGAAGCCGAAGGCGGCACTGGACAGGAACGTGTGCTTTCGCAGCGTGATGTAGGACGGGTCGCTCATAATACGGCACTCCTGAAATCGGTTTCCCAACAGTCCACCCTGGTAGTCGGGTTGGTCGGGAGAAGATTTCAGGGGATCCGCCGTTTCCTATCTGTAGTGTACGTGTAGGGGCAGGCCCCCGTGCCTGCCCATCCTTCGAGGGCAACCACGGGGGGTTGCCCCTACGGCGTGACCGTGGACGGTGAGGTTAGAAATCCTTGAAGCCTCGCATCCACAGGGGCCAGTCGCCGGGTTGGACACCGCCGGCTTTGGTCCAGGCGTTGGAGGTGTTGAAGGTCCGGCTCCACTTGAAGCCCCACAGTTCCTTGAGGCCCACCTTCCGGAGGCTCAGGTCGGCAAAGAGGTAGTTCACGTAGCCGCTGTGGCGGTTCATGCAGATGAGCAGCCATTCGTTGGTGCCGGCGCTCATGTCGCCCTCAAAGGCCGGCGGGTTGGCGGTGGCGAAGGGCTCGGAATCCACGTAGCCACAATCGCAGAACAGCGGCACTTCGGTCGGGTTCTTGATCCGGTTGCGGTGGCGCCAGAACTCGTCCGAGCTCGTGCGGTCGCAGAGCCATTCGTTCTGGCCGTAGCTGCCGATATCGATGGTGCTCTTCTCCTTCAGATCGTTCCAGGGCCGGGCGTCCCACGACCAGGCGCGCGTGGCGAAAGCGCCGGGGATGTTCATCGGGCGCACGGCGGCGGGACACAAGGTCAGCGCCCCGCGGTCCCTATAATAGGGCATCAGCAGGACGGGCCAGTCATTGCCGGCCCCGGTCGTGATGCTGGCGCCGGTGTTGTACTTGCCGCCGCTGTCCTCGGTATACAGGTGCCAGATGTAGCCCCATTGCTTGAGGTTCGACAGGCAGGCGACAGCCCGCGCCTGCTTACGCACCCGTTGCAGGCTCGGCATCAGGATGGACATCAGCAGGGCAATGATGGCGATGACGACCAAGAGCTCGATCAGGGTGAACGCGCGTCGTTTCGTTGTCATGACCTCACCTCCTGAGCGTTCGATCAGACAAATCCCTGAGAACCGGCCCGGTGTCCACCACGAAAAGAGTTAGAAGTCCTTGAAGCCTCTCATCCAGAGGGGCCAATCGCCGGGCTGGACGCCGCCGGCCCTGGTCCAGGCGTTGTTGTGGTTGAAGGTTCGGTTCCACTTGAAGCCCCACAATTCCTTGAGGCCCACCTTCCGGAGGCTCAGGTCGGCGAAGAGGTAGTTCACGTAGCCGCTGTGGCGGTTCATGCAGACGAGAATCCACTCGTTGAGGCCGGCCATATCCCCCTCGATCTGCGGCGGCGGGGAGCTGGAATTCGGGTACACATCCACGTAGCCGCAATCGAAGAACAGCGGTACGGCGGCGGGGTCCTTGATGGTGTTGCGGTTGCGCCAGTACTGCTCCGCCGGGCGGTTGCAGATCCACTCGTTCTCGCCGTAACTGCCGTAGTCGATGGTCTCCTTCTGTTTGAGGTTGGCCCAGCCCTGGCGGTCCCACGACCAGGCGCGGGTGGCGAAGTCGCCGGCGATCACCATCGGGCGCGTGGCCGCCGGACAGAGCGTGAGCTTTCCGCGGGCCTGGTAGTAGGGCATCAGCACGACGAGCCAGTCGTTGGCCGCATCGCCGCCGGCGGTGCCGCCGCTGTTGTATTTGCCGTTACTGTCGTCCGTGTACATCTGCCAGATGACGGACCATTGCTTGAGGTTCGACAGGCAGGCGACGGACCGGGCCTGTTTGCGGACCCGTTGCAGGCTCGGCATCAAAATGGACATCAGCAGGGCGATGATCGCGATGACCACCAGCAATTCGATCAGTGTGAACGCGTGTCGTTTCGCTGTCATACTCTCACCTCCCATGAAATATAGACGGAATGAATCGATGATGCCCACCTCATAGGCCGCCCTCGGCTCTGCGTTACCCAACCACCGCTACCGATGTTCCTCGACCGCTCTCAAAGAGCAACAGCACGACAAGTGGGCTCATTGTACCATTCTCGGACGTTCCACGCAACCTCTTGTGAACGAAGCGAGAAGCATTCTCACCAGGGATGTCAGTATTTCCAGCGGTCGGATTGGGGAACTCGCTGATTTCCTCCGGGGGCACACCCGCCCTATCCTCAGGGCAGTAGAGATGTGGACTCCCAAAAGAGCTTTCCTGATAAGGGTACTGCCATGCTGATTCGTTGGTCGATCAATCTCGTCCTGTGGTGCGTGATGGTCGCGCTCGTGACTTCCTGCGGGGAAGAAAGGCGAGAACGGGAGGCCGCGGGCAGCTATGCGGCGTGGGTCCCGCCGGAGCGTGTGCCGCCGGCACTGCTGCGGATCGGTGAACGGGCGGAGGACGTCATGGTGGCGGCTGCCGACGAGAATTGGCCGCGCGTCCTGGCGTATGTCCGGGACATCAGCGACGCCTGGCGCGATTATAAGAATCCGACCGTCGAGCCGGTATCCTCTCCGCGGCCGCCGGCCACGCTTCTGTACGGCCAGATGGACACGGCGGTGGCGCGGCTGCAGGACGCGGCGGCCGCACGCCAGGTGACCGGCACGATTCGGGCGGCCAACGACGTCGACGCGGCCGCCGCCGAACTGCACGAGTACTATCATCCTGCGATCCCGACTGATCTCCACCGGCTCCGCGCGCTGGAGCGGCGGATCGCGCTGGACGCGGCGGAGGGCAGGATCGACGGCACCGCCGTGACCTTGAGCCAAGCCCGGCGTGCGTGGACGCGGGTGCGGCCGGTCGTGGAAGCCAATTCCAGCCCCAGCGCGGTTGCTGCCCTGGACCATCTGATGGCCTCCCAACAGGTGGCCCTCGAGGCGCGCAACCACGAGACCCTGGGCATCTACGGCCGGCAGGCGATCGATCTGATCCGAGACATGGAGCGGTTGTCCTATTAGCGGAGGAGGAAATTCGAATATCGCATTGCCCCCGTCCGGTTCCCAGGGGGCCCGAGACGGTTCCCGGGATGGAGAGCTGATTTTGATCTGTCGGCCATTCCCTGATCGCAGATCGGGGGCTTTCCCGACGGGAGGTGCCGGGGCCTGCCCGGCATGATGACGGCCCTATGGGAGCCGCCGCGTCGAGCAACAAATCAGAGTTTGTGGAAGTCCCGAGGGCAGTTAGCTGCTTCCTGACGCTGCTCCATTCTCCGGTAGGTGCCTGTGGTCCCTGGCCATCGGCCGGCCGCGAATGACGGCCAACAATTCATCGGAGGGGGCCGTTTTGAGCAAGTACGCCTCGGCTCCCGCCTGGCGCATGGCCTCAGACATATCCGTTTCCTCGAACATGGAGAGTGCCACTACCCGCACGTTGGGCCACTGGAGTTTGATCCGCCGGGTCGCCTCCGCGCCGGCCATGACGGGCATCGCGACGTCCATCACGACCACATCCGGATGAAGCCGGTCGGCCAGATCGATAGCCTCGCAGCCGTTGCCCGCCTGGCCCACGACCTCCAGATCCGCCTGCTCATTCAGCAGAGTCGCCAGGCCTTCACGCATGACCTTGTGATCGTCAACCAGAAGCACCCGTAGGACGGAGGACGGAGGGCGGAGAGCGGAGGACGGCGTGGTCATCAGTTGTCTGTTCTCCGTCGTCTGTCTGCCGTCCTTCGGTTGCTGATCGTCCGGCACCGTGAGGAGGAAGGTGCTGCCCCGGCCCGGGGCACTGCGGATCTTCATCCGGCCGCCGAGCAGCTCGATGCGCTCGCGAATGCTCAGGAGCCCGAAGCCCTCCGCCTTTCCCAAGGCGCAGGGATCGAACCCCTGGCCCTGGTCTGAGATGGTCAGCCAGATGTCGCCGCGCATCCGCTGGAGACGCAGGCGCGCCTCCCGGACACGGGCGTGCTTGACGACATTGAACAGAATCTCCTGGGCCGTCCGGAAGAGAAAGACCTTGAGCGGTTCCGAGGCGGAATCGATGTGACCGCGGCTCTCCACGTGGACGGTCAGCCCGTGCTTCGCCTTCAACTGCCGGGCCAGCCACTCGAATGTCTCACCGAGGTCGCTGTGATAGAGCACCGCGGGACTGAGCTCGTGCGACAGACTGCGGGACTTCTCGATCGCGTCTTTGAGAATCTCGTCGAGCTGGGCCACTGCCCGCCGGAAGGTCGCGTCTTTAGGGACCCGATGGCCCAGGAGACTCAGATGGAACTTCGCCGCGGCCAGTTGCTGCTGGAGATCGTCGTGCAGAATCTGGGCCAGGCGTTTGCGCTCGCGGTCCTCCGCCTGCGACAGTTCCAGCGTGAGCTTCTGCAACTGGCGGGCCCGCTGCTCCAGCTCGTGAAACGCCGTCTGCTGCTTGGTGACATCTTCCAGGTTCAGCACGAGGAACTGCACCTCGCCCCGCTCGTCCAGCAGCGGCGTCAGTTGCCAATCCCAATACGTCACGCGCTGGGGCGCATCCGGGTACGTAAACGGCTTCGCATAGGCGAAGTAGGGCTGCTTCGTCCCCACGACCTGTTCGAAGATCGCGCGATTCCCGTCGTGCGGGTAGAGGGCGAAGTGGTTTTTGCCGACGAAGTATTGCGGGTCCTTGGCGTTGGCTTGGGCGTAGGCCGCATTGACGCGCACAAAGCTGAAGTACTTGTCCAGGAACGCCAGCGGCGTGATCGTGTGCCGGAAGAAGGCCTCCAGCATCTGGGACCGTTTGCGGAGTGTGCCTTCCGCCAGCACCCGACGGGCCACTTCATTCTGCAGCCGGTCCACGGTGTCTCTCAACTCCTCCGTCTGCGCCTGCACCTCCTCCTCCAGTTGCTCATTCAATCGTCGCAACTGGTCTTCCATCTGATTTCGCTCCGTGACGTCGTGGACCATGCCGACGGATCGGATGACTTGGCCCGAAGGATCGCGGAAGTGCTCACATTTCTCGTGGACGATCCGAATCTCACCCGTGTCCTTGCGGACCACCCGGTGGTCAATCTCGTAGGTATCGCGGTTCTCGCGCAACGAGCCGGCATAGGCCGCGTCCACCGCGG
>CAYHAJ010000064.1:0-54615 GCA_964354535.1 uncultured Pirellulales bacterium | reverse complement strand
TACCTTACGCAGCGGCGTCGAGGACGTCTCCCAGGCCCTGCGCAAGGAACTACAGGATCGCTTGATGAAGGCGGGCGTCACGGTCGAGGAGACCCGGCTGACACACCTGGCCTACGCGCCGGAGATCGCCCAGGCCATGCTGCGCAGGCAGCAGGCGGAGGCGGTCATTGCCGCGAGGCAGAAGATCGTACACGGTGCCGTCAGCATGGTGGACATGGCCTTGAAGGAGCTGGCCGAGAAACAGGTCGTGAGCCTGGACGACGAGCGCAAAGCGGCCATGGTCAGCAATCTGATGGTGGTTCTCTGCGGCGAGTCTGAGGTGCACCCTGTGGTGAACACTGGCAGCTTGTACACGTGATCCGGGCTATGGCTGAGCGCAAACCCTGTCTGTTGCGGATTGATCCGGGTCTGTGGGCGGAACTGGAAGCTTGGGCCAAGGATGAGCTGCGGAGCGTCAATGCCCAGATCGAGTATCTCCTCAGGCAGGCCGTGTCGAAACGCAAGGGCGCATCCGCCGCGGCCAAGACGCCCGCCAAGCCCCCCGCGTCGGCGACGGATCGCCCAGGCTTGTGAGGTCTCTCGGCGATCCACTATACTCTCATGATGGCCTAATGGTCTCATGGGGTCGGGCAGCCCCGACACGGGTACAAAGGAAGCCATCGCGGACTGGTATTACTGGATGGAGCAGGTATGTACGTTCTGAGAGGCGGAGTGCGGGGTGTGTCGACGCCGGCGAGCACAGTCAAGCCGGGCACGCCGTCAGTGTCACATGGAACCGCAGATGCAGTTGGAGGCCAATCACAATGAGACAAAGATTCTGGATTCCCGTCGTAGCGATTGCCCTGCTCGTTGGTTGTTCGCGCCAGGTGCCACCGGCCTCCTCGACTTCCCGACCGGCGGCGCTCCCCGGTCTCACGGAGGAACAGGTGCGGAAACTCGCGATGGATCTGAGAGACGCCTGGCTGAAGGAGAATCCCGGTGAGGTTGAACAGATCGGGCGGGCCGCCATCAAGCGGGTCGAGAAAACAGACACGGGGTGGTACGTCTTGTTTGAGCAGGTGAGATTGCCCGGCCAACCAGAAGGCGAGAGCCATCATTTCCTGCACATCTACCTCGACTCGACGGGACGTATGGAGAAGGTGGTGCGCGGGCCGGATGTGATCGCGTAGCTCGACCTCCATCCGCTTCCATCCGCAACGCCAATCGAAATCGGGGCACCGGGTAGGGTTGCGGTATCGGTCGAGGATGCGGGCGATCTGGATTCAAACCGCAGGACAACCAAGGGATGGGTATGAACTCGATGTCACCCGCATCTCGTCCCGGTCATCACTCCGCCATCACAACAATTGCGGCTTCGACATATCTGAAATGGCCCCTCTTCACGTCGTCAGATCCTTACAACCGGACTACAACCGGAAGGCTCGTTATCTACCAACCCCGAAAGATATGAAATCCATAAGTCCTGTATCAACAAGTAGTTATGGGATGACAGGGAACGGTGTGACGGTTTCAATGAACGATTCAAGATAAGAAGGGCCCACAACGTTCTCACGCTACCGGCCCTTCTCTGCCTGCCGAGTGGGGAATGGGTGCTATTGCTTCACCGGCGGGTTGGCTTTCTCGTAGTAGGTCATGAAGACCTTCAAGTCTTCGACGTCCACTCTGCCGTCGCCCCAGGCGTACGGCCCGATGTCGTAGAGGGTCTTGTTCGAGCCCCAGTTCTGGATCAGCATGACCAGATCCGTCAGGTCTACCTTGCCATCGCCGTTGTTGTCTCGTAAGGCTACATCGTCACACCTCCTCTGGGGCCAGCATTTCGCCAGCTTCGATAGCCATGAGCATTTCCCGGCAGTTGTTCTTGCACCTTTGGGCCAGCTTCACGTAGGTTTGCACCGGCTTTCCGTCCAGCCCCTCTGCCTGTGCAATCTTCTGGCAATGTTCGGCGAACGTCTTGGCCAAGCCCTGATTTGTCAAGGTCACTTGGACGCATCCACTGAGCAACGGGCTTGCGTCAAGCTGGCAATCTTCAAACAGGCTCATGCCCTCTTTGGTCGTGGTGAACATCGGGGACGTCCAATTGAGCCGACGCCGGCCCGATCTGGTGCTGGAGAGGGTCGATCCCGAGGCGCTGTCGGCCCTGCATTCGCTGCTGCAGGAAAAGCAGTACGTCCAGGACTACCAGATATGAAGGTGTCGATGACGACGGACTACGCGCTGCGCGTGCGGTTCACGCTGGTGGGGCACCCTGGGTGCGGGACGACGAAGGACTCGATCAGCAACACCGTCCCTCGCTTGGCACCTTTCGCTTACCCTACATTTCCCACGCGGGCGATGATCGCGCACAGGGGCGAAACAGGCAAGGCAAAGAAGCGACAAGTGACAGGTGAGAAGTGACAAAGCACACGTAAACAAGGAGCGATCCGTACCTTCGGGCACGGATCGCTCGCGGGATGACTTGCCGTTTCGCTCTGAGGCGGGCCCATCATTGGCACGATGAACCGCAAGTCTTGTGGCTCAAGGCTCAGAAGCCTGGCCTTCAGAACGGCTGGTGCAGGGGTGCGGTCCGACCGGCCAGGGCTGCGATCTCGGCGGCGGACAAAGCCTGCTCATAGATGCGGACATCGTCCATCATCCCCTTGAGAAAACGATAATTGTCCTTTCGCGTGCCTATTCTCACCGCATTGTCGTTCAAGATGCCAAACGGCTGGGTTTGGGCCGCGGTCCCGGCGGGGATGCCGTTGATATAGAACTTGACCGCATCGCCTGCGGCCAGGCTGACCGCCAGATGCTGCCATTCCCCAACCGCCGCAGCGCCGGTGGAGGTATAGAAGACGTACTGCGTTCCTTCGGCGGTCTGATGACCAAACTGCAGCCTGCCCGTCGCGGCCTCGGTTCTGAATTCGTAGTTCCCGGGATAGTTGTCCGGCGCCGTGCCACTGGGATTCTTCGCCACGAAGAAGACATTGACACTGATGTCCGCCAGATTCACCCAGGTGGAAATGGTGAGGGCGTCCTTGAGGTCGAGGGACGGCTTATCCGGGACTTCCACGAAGTCGTCGACCCCGTCGAATTTCAACGCCTCCTTGCCCACTTGTCCGGCGACCCACGTGGGCCCACCCCTGGCGACGCCGGTGTTGCCCTTGCCGGAACTGTCGGAAACCGCCGTGCCGGCGCCCTCGTCAAAAGCCCAGGCCCCGACCAGATTGGCATTACCGGGGGCCACCGGGATCAGCAACGCGCCGATGCGCGGATAAAGGCGGATATCGTCGTCATACACCACGCCGGCTGCCCCGGCCCCTTCGACGCCGAGGGTCAAGGAGGTCACCTTGCTCAGGCTCCCGCCCGCCGCGGACAGATCGATATTCCAGGGCAACCACAGGGTTTGCGCGATATCGGTCGCAGCGCCGTCGTAGACCACCTTGGTGTTGTTGATTTTGACGTACAGAGTCCCGGTATTGCCCGCCGCCCCGCGGAAGTAGAGGGACAGGCTCTTGATCCCACTGGCGGTCCAGTCCTGAGCCGGGGTGAACGTCCGCCTGGCCTCCGACAAGGGCGCTTTGCTGTTGTCGTAGGCCAGCGGCATCGAGGCCCTGCCGCTGCGGAAGATGGTTGTATCGCAGTATGTGCCGTTGGCCGCTGTCTGCTTGCCGACGACCGCGCCGTTCTTCGCCGCGTTGTCGAAACCATCGACCCACGCGGCGAAGACCTCTTCGCCCGCCTTGTCCGTGTAGCTTTCGAAATCTTCCACGACGCTATAGGCCGCCGTGGTGAAGCTCCAGACGCTGCCCGGATAGGTGACGGTGTTGACCTCATCAACCCGCCAGTAGTAGATCGTATCGTAGTTCAGGACGCCGGGGGAATAACTGTGGTCAGTCACTGTCTTGGCTGCCACCGTTCCGCCGGCCACGGCGTTCGGGTCGGTGCCAAAGAACACCTTATGCGAGCCGGCCTCGCGGCCCGGCCGCCAATTGAGAGCCGGGTCGATCCTGACGCCCGTGGCGGCGGCCGCCGGCTGCGGGATAAAGGCCTGCACCGGGACATAAGAGAAACGGACCTCGGCCAGACCGGCCTGCGGCGCCAGGCCGCCCCAGTTGGCGGTGATCGTCAGCTTGATGAACTTGGCTTCGATGCCGCCCAGGTTCACCGTGGTATTGGCGGCGTACCCTGCGGTACCGGGCGCCCGGGCGAAGTCCGGCACGTTGGCCACGGCCTTCCAGGTGGTGCCGTCGGTGGAATACTCGACCGTCACTTTCTTGACGCCGAAGCCGAGGAAAGCCTCGACGAGCTGGTTGCTGTTCCAGACCATCCCATTGTTGAACTTGTAGACCTTGTCGAACTCGTATTGGATCCAGTTCGGCGCCGCGCCGGTGCTCATCCACATGGAGGTTGGTTCGGTGCCGTGCAGGTCCGCCGTCAAGCCGGAACCGTCGATGGTCTTCTCCGGACCCATGCCGGTCTGCGCGCTGGACGCTGTGGCCTTTGTCGGCTTGATCGGATAGCCGTAGGGTTCGACCGTGAAGCTCCAGACGGTGCCCGGGAAGATCGTGTTGGCGGGGGCGGCGTTGACTTCATCCACACGCCAGAAATAGGTTTGGCCATACTCCAGACGACCCGGGTCAAAGGAAGTGACGGGCAGGCCGTCGCCGACCAATGCTTTGGATGAACCCGTGTTCACCGCATCAAAGGACGTGCCAAAATAGACATTGTGCTTGGCTGCATAGATGCCGGCGGACCAACGGAGATCCGCGTCGAACAGCACATCCGTTGCCTTATCGGCGGGAAAGGGGGTGAAGGCGGTGGCCGGAGAGAACTTCTGGTTCGTCAGGCCATAGAGGTGCCAGGAGTAGTTGTAGTTGTCCTGCTTGGCCGTGATCACCAGATCCTGGCCGGCGACCGCGGTGAACTGATAGTTGATGTAATAGGCATCGTTGCCCTTGGGAAATCCCACGGAGGTCGCGTCGTCCTGACTGATTTTTCCCGTGGAGTCGGACACCGAACCCGGCCCGTCGGGATCGAACACGAGGGTCACCTGGCGGTTCTGATCCGGTCCCCATTGCCGCGTGTAGATCCGCGTCTGGTAGGTCTGTCCCGCGGTGAGGCCGCTGAGCGTCCACGTCGTGGTCCCGCCGATGGCGTTGTTGCCGTTATAGTACATATCCGTCAGCAAGTCCGCCAAGCGGCCGGTGACGTTGTGATTGGCGTTGCCGGCGTGATCGCTGAGAAGTCCGGAGGAAACCTGGCGGCGGAAGTTCAACGTGCCGTTCGCCGCAGCGTTGTAGGCATCGAACTGAACCCCGTTGATCAAGGCGCCCGGCGTACCGGTTCCGAAATCCAATTTATGGGTGTAGGTGTTGTCGGCACTGATGCCGCAATCCGCGTCCCCCGTGATCTTGACATAGGTGATGATCCCGGCATCCGCCGAGGCGGTCGCCAGGCCGAGGATGACCATGGCCACCGCGGCCAAGGGAAACATGACCCGGATTCTATTGTTCGCACACATGGCAGCTTCTCCCTATCAGATCAACGTTGACGTTGTTTCATGATGCACCGTCCTTGCGACCGCCGGCTCGCCCCGCGCAAACCGTGGCGTCTCCTTCGCGTCAGCGCCGCTCCTCATTCGGTGGAAGCCACCAGTCAAGCCGGAAGAAGGGGATCAGGTAGATCCACTGTCGGCACATCTCAACCCTCCCGAGAACACACACTCAAGAACGTATTGCCCGATACTGCCCATCTGACCTCGCGAGATGGTGCCGGCGCCGGCTTGATCTATTATACCAGCGTCCCGCCGATTGACGTCAACTATTATTTCTCTCCAGCGCCGAGACGCCGAGAGTGTGCGAGGAAAGATTCTGGCGGTTTTAGGCGACCGCCCGCACGGATTTCCAGTACGTCTCCCACAGGCCACTCTGGTCGAGACTGGCCAAGGCCATCATCGCCTCGGCGTTGGACGGGTCCCACCGCCGGCCGGGGCCTTTGAGCCGGCGGGTCAATTGGCCGCACTGCGATTCCGTGGGCCCGGAACCACAGTCATACCCCAACTGACGGAACGTCGGGTAATCGGTCATCGCCACCCGCTTGCGGACGTAATCTCGCAGCGATTCCAGCGCCTCGTGCCTGAGGCCGGTCCGGTGTCGCCGCAGATAAGAACCGAGCCGATCCAGCAGCACCAACGAGCCCTGCTCCCACACACAGCCCATCATCTCCGCGCACCAGGAGTGGGCCTTCTGGGAGTCCTTCTCATAGAGTGCCTGGCTGGCTTTGAGCACGTGTTCGCGCAGGTGGTAGTAATCCAAAAGGTGTCCATCCAGCATCGGTAATTGCCGCGCGTACTGGTGGGCAATCCACTCGGCTCCGTCCGAGACGGCGTACTTGACCTTCGCCGCGCCCAAGTGCAGCCGCCGGGCCTCCCGCCGCATCAGGCGGCCAAGGACTTCGCAGTCCCCGGCGGTCCCCACCACATGGCAATGGCTCTTGTCCGGGTCATAGAACGCCTGCACCTTGAACTCCTGGAACGGTCCGTCGCTGCCGCGTTTGGGCCGACCCACCGCGGCCGTCGAGGGCCGCCCCTGTTCGAGCCGTTTGGCCGCCTCCGTTTCCCGGCGTTTCTGTTTCTGCTGTTCGGTGACCATCGGGACCATCACCCCGTCGCTGCCGACGATCAAGGTCTGGTCCGTGCACTCGGCCGCCGTAAACGCCGGCCGCAGAGTCCCCTGTTGCTGGGCCGCCCCCACCGCCCGTCCTTCGTTCTCGACCACCTCGCGCAGGGTCCGACCACGGAGCGACAACTGCGCCGTCCGTTGAAGATTGGCGCTGGCCACCTCGAAGGAGCAGTGCAACGCCTCCCGACAGCACATCTCCCGCGCCCCCGGACTGACGCGCTGCTCGCTCAGACCCAGCCATTGATCGATCGGAATGACCGTCCCTCTCTGCGGCGACCAGTAGACGGTCCTACGTACCGTCAGACGCCCGTTGACCGTCAGGTGGCTCGTCTCCTGCACCCCTTTGTTTCGCAACTTTTCGGGCCGAGGGGGAAAAAGCCTCCTGCCGTTGCTGCAAGAGGCCGATCACTTTCCCATACATCTGTTCGCGAAACACCGCGCTGGCGTCGCGAACCGGTTCCTCCGTGTCGGCAATGATGCTCCCCGCGCGGGCGGTGTTCAGGGCCTCGGCCACTGCCGCCGCCAGCCGGTCGACATCCGCCATGATCGTTTGCTTTACTTGGTCGGCACTAACTTGTTTACCTTCCATGACTTAATCTCCTTTCCAATAAGGTTCATAAGTCACTGTAAACAAAGGAATTGCGGAGCGCCAGAAATAAATCTCACGCACGCGCCGAGAAGTCCCAACTTCCCTCTTTCTACCTCGCCCCTGCTCCCCACACGTCCCGGGGAGATCCTTTCCCTGCCTTGTCCCGGGCCTGGTGCCCGGTCTGCCCCGCCAGCACCACCTGACAACGCAAACGGCTCCTCTCCAGCGACAATTATTTTTACCGTTCTTTCTCTGTCCCCGAGGCCCCCCATAGGGGGCCTTGTTCTGGACTTTGCTTGTCGGTATTTTTCCTCTTCTTGGCCTCTTCCGCCCGGTAGCTCGGGACGTTCAGTTCCAGCACCACGCTGTGGTGGATCAGCCGGTCGATAGCCGCCGCGGTCGTCATGGGATCTTTGAAGATCGTTTCCCATTTCGAGAACGGCAGGTTGCTGGTCAACAACATGCTCCCACGCTCGTACCGGCACGCCAGAAGGGTGAACAGAACCTCCATCTCGTCCCGGTCCTGCTTGACGTATCCGAAGTCGTCGATCATCAGGGCATCATATTTCGAGAGCTTCTTCAGGAGCTTGTCCAGTTCCAGCGCCCGCTTGGCCCGCAACAACTGCTGGACGATCACGTCGCAAGTGCTGAAGTACACCCGCCGCTGCTGGAGGCTCTGAGTGGTAGCCTGTACTTCTCAGGATCCGGATTTGGGCGCGTAGCCCAACTCGCCCCAGGCGGCTTTCTGGACCCGCATCAAATCGGGATTCCCATCCTGGGTGATACTGAGATTGTCGCCGTGGCTCGCCCAGTCCCATTTGACCATCAATTCGATCGTGCGCGGGTCCTTCCAGGGCCACCAGTCAGCACGCCCGTCGGCGAATGACATGACCGTGCCGGCACCGTGGCGGGCGGGAATCGGATTCCACCACGCGGGCCGGCTCCAGCAGACGGCCCAGGCGGCATCCCAGTCCTCACCGAAATCATCCAGAAAGACAAAACGCGTGGCCGGCAGCTTGAGCTTGTACAGGTTCTTCGTCACGGGGCCGCCGTCAAAACTCAGCCCGTTCATCGAGTGGGTGCAACTGTACGTGCGCATCTCGACGCTGCGCGCCACGGGACAGCGGTATACCTTGGCATCCTGCACGTATTTGAAGAGTTGGCCCTTCCTAATCGCATCCAATTGGGTCTCACGCGCCGCATCCACCGGCCGGCTGCCGGACGGGTTCCGGATCCAGCCACCATTCGCCACCGCCTGGGCCTGCGGCATGTTGCCGTTGTATTCCTCGCAATACATCATCCACCCGAGGGCGAGCGTCTTCACGTTGTTCAGGCAGACCGCTCGTTTGCCCTGCTCGCGGGCTCGGCTCAGCGCGGGCAGCAAGAGCGCCAGGAGAACTGCAATCACAGCAATGACGACCAGCAATTCGATAAGTGTGAAACCCCGCTGCCCCCTGCTTGTCGCGTTCATATAGCTGCTCCTTCGGATACGGCCTCGCCAAGCGAGGCCCGAATCCCTTTCGCGTCAGCTTGTCGCAAGACAAGTCCGTGGATCATTGTAACCTCGACGTGGATCATCTACAATAGATACAGTAGATAGGTTCCGGACGACGAGGACGGAAAGACGACTGAGGCGGTGATGAGCAACAGTAGTCGGCGATCCATCTGGCACCGTGAAAGTCCCAGCTACCCGGACCGCATCGGTCTGTTCCTGGCGCTGGCACTGCCGCTCTATCTGCCCGGCGTGCTCAGAGCCGACAGCGTCGTTGTGGTCAACGAGATTATGTATCACCCGCGGCCGGGCGAACCGGAATGGATCGAGCTCTACAATCAGATGGGAACCCTGGTGGACCTGTCCGACTGGTCGCTCGCGGGAGGCATCGAGTACGTATTTCCGAAAGGCACGATCCTTCCGGTTGATTCGTACCTCGTCGTCGCATCGTCGATTCCGGACAGCCTGCGCGGGATCCCGGGACAGGTCCTGGCGCCATTCCGTGGACAGCTTTCCAACGGAGGGGAAGAAATCCGCCTGCTGAACAACAGCGGGCGTGTGATGAACCGGGTCCGCTACACGGACCATGGTGACTGGCCCGTGGCGCCGGATGGCGCCGGCGTCAGCTTGGCCAAGATCGATCCCGGGCGCGAAGGCGGGACACCCTCCCACTGGACCTGGAGCGACGAGCCCAATGGCACACCTGGTGCGGCCAATTTCGAAGATGCCACGCCGCGAAACCGGCCGTTGCGTCTCAACGAAGTCTGCCCCGCCGGGGACACCCCTTTCTTCCTGGAGATTGTCAACGTCGGCACGGAACCACTGGCGATAGGGAATGCCTGGATCGAGACGCAGGGTTCTCGGGGTTCCGTGTATACCTTCAAGGATGGTGTCCTGGACCCCGGTGCGCATCTTGTGGTCAGGCAAAGCGATCTGGGATTCGCGCCGGCGCCGGGAGACCGGCTCTTCCTGGGTTTGGCCGAGGGCCGCATCTCCGATGCCGTACGGGTCCCGAGTGTGGTGACGGGCCGGCGGCCCGCCGGGACGGGACCGTGGCTTCTTCCCGCACCTCCGACTCCGGGACGGGTCCATGCGGTTGAGCTGTGCACGGATATCGTGATCAACGAGATCACGTACCATCCCCTGCGCGTGCCTCAAGCCGACACCACCGACAGCGAGTCCCGGACATGGGTCGAGCTCTACAACAAGGGGACACAGACGGTGAGCCTCTCCGGCTGGAGGTTCGACAGGGGTATCTCCTATACGTTCCCGGAAGGGACCACTCTGGCGGCGGGCGAGTACCTGGTCGTGGCTCGGGACCGGACCTATCTCGCCTCCGTATTTCCGGAGGTCCCCATCATGGGAGACTTTGAGGGCCGGCTGTCCAATGAGGGGGAGGAGCTGAAGCTCGTGGACGCCCGGGGCAATCCCGTGGACCAGGTGCGCTATTATGACGGCGGGACCTGGCCGGCGGCGGCGGCAGCAGTCTGGAACTGCGCGATCCCCGGGCCGACAACAACTGCGGCTCGGCCTGGGGCGCCAGCGACGAATCGGCCCGATCCGCGTGGCAATCGTTCTCCTATCGCGGCGTGGTCCAGGCCAGCCCGGTGGGCAATGACAACATCTATCATGAATTCGTCATCGGGCTGCTGGACGCCGGTGAGATCCTCATCGACGATATCCACGTGATCGCCAATCCGGCGGGACGGCCGCAGGAATTGCTGCAAAACTGCGACTTCTCCCGGGGACTGGGCCGCTGGCGGATCATCGGCAGTCACCGCCACAGTAGTATCCAGGCGGACCCGAACGATCCCGGCAATCCGGTGCTGCATCTGGTCGCCACGGGACCCACGGAACACATGCACAACCATGCGGAAACCACTTTCGCCCACGGGGCACAGGTCAGCAATGGTCAAGAGGTCGAAGTCCGATTCCGGGCCAAATGGATCACCGGCTCTCCGCTACTGCATACGCGCCTGTTCTTCAACCGACTGCCTCGGACTACGGTTCTTCCCACGCCCCTCGCATCGGGCACCCCCGGACACCGCAATTCCTGCTGCCAATCGAACACCGGTCCCACGCTGACTGAGCTGCAGCACACTCCTGCGGTCCCTGTGCCCGGGGAGCCGGTGACCGTCTCCATCATGGCCGCCGACCCCGACGGCGTCGTAGCAGTCACGCTACGATACCGGCCGGACAACGGCTCATGGCAATCCACCGACATGAGCCGCTCGGGGGATCGCTTTGTCGGCCGTATCGCCGGACATGCCAGCCACGTCTTGGTCCAGTTCTACACGGAAGCCGTGGACGGACAGGGGTTCCGTACGTGTTGTCCTGCCGCCGGAGCAGCTTCGTTCGCTCAATATCGTGTTTTGAAAATCGATTCCAGCACACCCGCCAGACGGCCGTCGGCCCAGGCCACCGGCCCGTTTGCGCCGCGAAACACTGGGGTGTTCAACTACCGCATCGTTATGCGCGACGAGCAGGCCAACTTCCTCTTTGAGCCCACCAACCTGATGAGCAATGAGCACCTCGGGGCCACGTTGATCGTCAATGAGCAAGACGTATACTATGACGTCGGCGTTCGACTCAAGGGTAGCGAACACGGCCGGCCCCAGGATCCGCGCATCGGATTTCAGTTGGAGTTCAGCCCCCAGCGGTTGTTCCGCGACGTGCATCGCACCATCGGATTCGACCGGTCCGACGGCCAGCAGACCGGCCAGCGGGAGATGCTGTTGCACGCCGCCATGAATCGCTTCGGCGGGTTCTCGAAGTACCACGACCTGGGCTATCTGATCGCTCCCAGACAGCAATACTGCAGCGGCATCGAAGTCCAGTTGGCACGCTACGGCCCGGTCTACTGCAAAGAAGCCTACGGCGACGAGGGCGGGAGCGGTACCGTGTTTGAGTACGAACTCGTCTACACTCTGGCCCAGACCGTGGGTAGCGATCCCGAAGGGCTCAAGATCCCCCAGGAGGGCGGCGGCGTGTACGGCCGCAATGTCACCGACTACCTCGGGACCGACAAAGAGAAATACCGCTGGCACTTTCTGATCAAGAACAATCGGGACGCGGACGACTATGGTCCCGTGATCGAGTTGACGCGGACCCTCAGCCTCAGTGGTAGCGCGTTTGCCTCCGCCATCCCCCAGACGATCGACGTAGATCAGTGGCTCCGCGCCTTCGCCGTCGGCTCGACCTGGGGCATCGGCGACAACTGGATCAGCAACTCTCCTCACAACGCCATGTTCTGTTTTCGCCCCACCGATGCCAGGGTTCTGTACTTCTTGCACGACCTCGACTACGCGTATCAACAGAACAAGGCCCTGGAGAGCAACGACGTCCTGCGCAAGCTCCTTCAGACGCCCACCTGGGCCCATGCTTTCTACGGCTACGTGTACGGGTTCCTGCAAACGAGCTTCAACAAGACGTACATGTCCACGTGGGCATCGCACTATGCGCAATTGCTGCCGGAACAGGACTGGTCCGGCTGGCTCGCTTATATCGATGCGCGCAACCAGAATGTCATGGCTCAGGTCGGAGCCAAGGCCGGCCGACCTGTCGCATTTGCCGTCACCACCCCCACCGTCACTGTCCTGCCCACAGGGCCCGCGCTGGTGCGGGGGCGCGGCTGGATCGATGTGCAGGAGGTCCGTGTGTTGGAGACGGGCGGGGCGTTGGTCCTGGACTGGTCCGACTTGACGACGTGGCAGGCCCGTTTGCCCGCCGACCTTGCCCCCGGCCCGTACACCCTGGCGGCTTATGATAGCCAACATGAGCTTCTGGCAACCCGCATGATCACGCTGACGTCCGGGCGCTGACGCAAGGTCTGAATGCGGCGCGCATCCGGGCTTGAAATCTGGCGCGGGTGCACTATCCTGACAGGCTGGGCGATGCCGTCGGGTAGGAGCACAACCATGAGGAAGGCCAAATCAAACAACTGGGCGGTAGGCTGAACCACACTGAGGACCGTTATGGCGTTCAAGCACAAGCAGGGTCAGGAAGTGAACCCTTATCTCAAAGCCACTTTCCTGAAGATCGTCGACAACCAACTCAGGGCCAATGACCCACCCGAAACAAGGGAGACATTTGATCGCCTCGTCGCACAGGGAATCTCGGAGGACGATGCGAAGATCTATATCGCACAAGCCGTCTGCGTCGAGACATACGATATCCTGAAACACAACACAACGTTCAACCTGGAACGGTACGTGAAGAGTCTCCAACGATTGCCCAAAGAACCCAAAGAATAATCGCCCGAGGCCGGCCCCTCATGGCTCTCTCGGTCCCCCGATCAGCGGTCACTCCGCCAGCGGAGCAATTGAGGCTTCCATATATCGGAAATCGCCTGTCTTTGCGTCGGCCAAATCCCTACAACCACGCTACAACGACGACCCCCATTATCTGCCAATCCGCCAAAACCGCTGAGTCCATAAGTGCTTTTGTGGGAACAACTTAGGCGGGCAGTGGGGAATGTGCAACAGATTCAATGCCCGTTCGTCTGTCTCCTCTCACTGTGCCCACAGACTCCCATCTGTAGGTCTCGGGGTACGCTATCAAGTATAAAAGACCGCCTGCTTCGACCGCAGGCGATCTGCGGTGGCTCAATGCCCTCTGACGGGTCCAGACCGCCCTTCTCGCCCCCGACAATCACAGCAAAAGCCCGCGAACGCGACCGAACATAACTCTCGGAGGTGTAGCCAGAAGTGTAGCCCTACTTGTCCTTGGCAGCCGTATCAGCCGCCCGAAAGCCCTCCTCCGCCGCCGCCCGTATCGCGTGCCGCTCCCTGCTCACCCTGACCGCATGCTCCCGTAGCTGTGTCCCAAACGTCTTCTCGATCATCAGAATCGCGAGGAACGCCTCGACGTAGACCTGGTTGAAGAGCCGCTGGAAGCGCCAGCGCACGCCCTGCCGGGTCATCCGAAAGGTCTCGTGGATCTTCTCGCCGTAGGTCCCCTTGAGGATCATGTAGGAGGGTCTACCCGGCTTCAGCTCAACCCACAAGTCCCTCGACTCCATCAATGCTCGCAGATGGTTCAGAAATTCCGCATCTTTGTCGGTCAGCTTCATGCTTGATCACCGTGATGTCCCGCCCTTCCTGCCAGACATCCACCACGCCGGCGTGGGCCAGGAATATGACTGCGATAAACCGCCAGATCAGGTCTTTCCTTGGGTCTGCGCTGAGCGGCGGTATCTCGGCGAGGCTCACAGGAGAGTCCCCCATATGGGCCTGTATGTGGCTCTCGTAGCGATTGAGATCGAATTCCTCGCGGGCCTCAACAACCATGCTGTGATCCAAGCCGGCCGTGAGTGCGTTCAGGGCATCCACGAGGCCGGGCACACTATGCAAATCTGCCGCTCCCAACGGCAGCACGCCCGATCGGCTCTCCGCCAACATCCGCCGAACCCGCTCCCGCTGCTCACTCCTTCGCTGCCGCGACTCCGCCATCTTCTGGCGAAAGTACTCCGGGTCAAAGGCAACGCCGTCGAAGAGGAACCTCGACCGGATGTCACTGCCGCAGTCCTGGCACTGGTATCTTCTGACCCGCAATACAGGGGCGCCACCGCACTGAACACACTGCTGGAAGACAACGGTCGGATCCAGCTCTCGTCCACAGGAACCACAACGGCACCTTCCTTCCGCGACGGCGTGCAGCGAGCCATTGCAGGCCGGGCAACGGTAACCAAACAGTATGACCCGATAGAAGAAGCCGCGGGCCTTCTGCATGAAGGCCTCGACAGCCTCCGTCATATCAAAGGCCAGGGCTATGATGTTCATCGTTTGGACTCTCAGGCTCATCAACAGGTCGCGGGCTCTCGGGCTCAGCGGTCCCCGGCCTGCCAGCCTCAACAGGTTCTGGACTCTCCCCTTGAATTACCTCTGGGGTCTCCATCTGAATAGGCTGTGCAGCTTCGGGCTGACTGGCATCTGGAGTCTCAGCTTGAAGCAACGGCTGGCTCTTCGGCGTGAATTTCCGGCCGCACGCCTTGCACCGCCGGATCCTTCGAAGTCCCATCGACTTGGTCTTCCTCGCCCCCTTGCTGGCCGTATCTGTACTGCCACAGTAGGGGCACTTGTGTGGTCTTCCTGCTGGCATTGCGATCACCTCACGGGACCTGGGAGAGGCCGGAGTATATAAAGGTGCCGATTCCAACACGGGGGACAGTAGTTTTCGAGTGGAACCATTGGAGTATGGCGGCGCCAACGATCAACAATGGGAGGCGCAAGCTGCGGGGGGATGGAGTCTACACGTCAGGCAGGGAGCGCGTCACCCGGCGTCGCTCAAGGGGAACCACTGCGAGATGAGCGTTCCGGTGGAAATGCAGTCGCCCCCGGGCGCACACCCTCTCCGGAGAGCTCAGCCTGTGGCGCACGCACCACGTATCGCATCAGCAGATTTGGAGTTTTGCAGCGGCATTGTACTCCCACTGGTAGCGCTACCAGTGTCCCAAGAGAACCGAAAGCCTTAAGTACGTCCACGTAGTGCATCAACATCACTCAGTGAATGACCGATGGAAACCATCAACCCCGGATCTGTGCGCGCCCGTGCGTTGCCGGCACACCGCTGACTTCATACACTGAAGGGTGGAGTTTATGCGTCACTCCGACAGCTGATTCTGGTGTGTTCTTTGAGTAGGACTCCCGCCAATCGCCGTTCCACTGGAAGAGCGG
Organism: uncultured Pirellulales bacterium; assembly: GCA_964354535.1. Taxonomy (GTDB): domain Bacteria; phylum Planctomycetota; class Phycisphaerae; order Sedimentisphaerales; family Anaerobacaceae; genus PLanc-01. The sequence goes on along the minus strand of CAYHAJ010000064.1, from coordinate 39,201 downwards.
TGTTCCGTGGTTCCAGATGAGGGCAGACTCGCATGAGAGTACCGTTCCAGTGGAACTACTGCCGCGGTATGAGACCGGGTGTCACGAGGCGTAGTCTGCGCATCACACGAACGACCGGTCTTGATTTCCATCAGCATCGTGTGGAGCGTATCAACTCCACGCACCGTATTAACCGAGGGGGTAGAGTATGCACAGTTAACACGCTCCGCTCCTTTTATTATATATGTATTATATCCTAATTTCTTTCTATATTGAAAGGTATAATATCGGAAAAGGACTACCACTGGACAGTGACAACGAGAACAGGACACAACACTTTCCCGACAGAAGGTCTTAGCGTGTTAACTCCGCATATACTATAGAAGGCAACCGCCGCATCCACCCAAGCGTGTTAACTCCACACACCTCGTTCGTTGGTGAACCGCAGTTGACAGATGGCCTCCAGCACAGACGGATCAAAGGTCAGGATCAAACGGTTCGCATAGGTGCAGGCGACCTTGGTGGCAATCAAGGCGATCAGCCCCATGCTCTGCAAATAACTCAGATTGGCGTAGTAGTGTACGTAGCTGAAGGGCTTCTCCTGGCGGGCAGAACAGACCTGACAATACCTCTGATAGATCCCCTTGGCAAAGTCAGAACGGCTGGTGGCAATGGCCCGAAGAATCATCAGGAGCGACTCGGACAGGTTATTGATCATCTCCACAACGATGTCCTCGCGGGCCCGCTCAAAGCAGGTCTCGATATTCGGGTGTGCCTCCGTCACGGCATAGAACAAGGTCTTGATGGCCACGCGGGCATCCGAATTCGTTCGCTTCGTGGTCAGCGCGGCGATCTGGGCCAGGAGGCCCTCATCGTAGCTCTGCAGCCCCTGTTTGGCCCGGTCTCGCAGGATATCCTGGAGCTGCTGGGCATCATAGCCCTTGAAGGACACCGTTCTTGGCTGGAGAGTGCTCATGGTGGACTCGTCCAGTTCGTGGAGGACCCGGTAGTTGTTGGAGAGCATGATCACCATGTAGGGATTCTGGCTGCGGCTCAGGAAGTACAGGATATCTCGCCGTTTGTCCTTGGGGCTCATCAGATCGACCTCATCAAGCAAGACAACCACCTTGCCTCGATACTTCTGACAAAAGTGATCGTACAGTTCGCACAGGCTGGCACCCCTGGCTTGCACAGCCAGGAAATGGGCGAAGATCTTGAAGCTCGTGTTATGCTCGCGGCAGTTGGCATAGATGACATTCAGCTCGGTCTCCGCATTCATGACTTTCTGAAGGTGCTTGACAGTCAGCGTCTTACCGGAGCCCTTGGTGCCGAGAACCACCTGATGCGTGGGAATTCCGGTGGTCTCGAAACGGACCATCTCCCGGACCAGGTGCTTGCCCTCGTCCCGTAGCATGGGCTCGTCTGGGATGTAGTTGAAATCAAAGACGGAGAAGTCTTTGACCTGGCCCGAGCCGCCAGAGCTCTTCTTTCGTTCCAGATGTACAAAGGGAATGGTCTTCATCGTACCGTGTTAACTCCGCAGACCGTATTAACTGCGGTCTATTTAATCCTTTCGCGCCTTGCCCGAGTAGTGAATCGCTCTCCAGGGCCCGTAATGCGCCCGCCTCTTCTCGCCGCCGCCCCCTGCCATCGATCTCACGCTCATGCCTACCGCACGTTGCACACTGTCTCATCGTCCCACGCCCCTGCCCCGACCCCGACCGGGCCAGCTCAGCTCTGCAGGATGCTGAGCTGGCCCCGAAAAACGTAACATATAAATAGTAGAAGCGCCCACAGGTCCCGTATGAGACTCGAAGACTGGTGGCACCACTGGCATCTCGAGGACTTGCTCGAAAGCTATCTGCCGGACTTCGTTCTGGCCTTTGCCTTCTTCACCTCTGTTGTTTATGCCGCGCTGGGCAAACGCTTCGAGCAACAGCGGCCCGCTATCGCGACGTCCACCGCAATCGGCTTGGCCTTGTCTCTGGGCCTCGTGTGGTGGGAGCAGGCCAAGGGCTTTTCCATCAAGAATCTCGGGCCCATCGCGGTCGGCTTTGCCATCCTGGTTCTGGCCCTCGTCATGTACCAGTCCGTCCGCCTGGTCGGCGGCTCGTGGGCCGGGGCAGGGATCACGATGGGCGCGAGTATCATCATCGCCCAGATACTGGGCATGCCGGTACCGTTCGCCACGGAAATCATCCAGCCAATCATCGTCGTTGCCCTCATCTTCGGACTGCTCGCCCTCATGTCCCACCGCCACAACCTGCATCCCCGCGTTCGTGCCGTTCAGCCGGAATTGCGTAACATCACGCGTACCATGGCCGACCTGTACCGCGACCACCGTCTGTCAAGGCGGCTCGATCGCGGCCTGCGAACAGTCCGCAACGCGGCCAAGACGTTCAATGAGCATCCTGAGGAGGCCGGGGATATCCTCCTGCAGATCAAACGAATGCTCCCCGCCCAAGGCTATCTCACGGAACGTATGGCTCAGCTTCGGGCCAAGGCCCATCAGGTACGACATGGACACATCGCCCGACTCGAAGAAACACGCCAGGCATTTGCCAAGCTGCCCGACTCCGCCCGAAAGAAGGCATCAGCAGGACTCGCCGCCCGCTACGACGAGATGGCCGGCATGGAAACACGACTCGAACATCTCGACCAGGCAGTGGCCGAGAATGAAAAACGCATCCACGAACTGACCGCGAAGGCCCAGGAGGACACCACCCGGTACGACCATCAGCAGCTCTGTCAGACTCTCAAGGCGGCTGAGAAGCTCCAGCATCATAACAGCCGTCTCTTCAAGATCATTGAACGGACTGAGCACAAGCTCTCCACGATTGCCAAAGACGCCGCCAAGGAGGTGAAGCAAGTTGAAAAACCCGAATAAAGAACTCGCAGACCTGTTGACTGAGTTAGACCCGCCCTACGAGACCAAGGACGAACTCAAAGTCGGCCGGATGCTCGACCGTTACGGCGTTCCATTCTTCTACAAGCAGGCGACCATTATCTACCATGAGGGTAAGAACGAGATCTGGAAGCCGTCGTTCACGCTATACAGTTACAGCGGCGCGGTCGTCGATTACGTCGCCGGCCCCGGCGAGAGCCAGCAGGGAGAAAGGCTCAGCCGAGACAGAATCTACCGCTACAACCAGATCCCGGCCGTGGTGCTGGGTCCGCCAGACCTGGACAAGCCCAACTGGGACAAAGACCTTTATCAGAGACTGGAGCAGATGTCCCGGCGGGCATTTGACTCGATGCAGTACATGCCGACCGGTACCGGCGGGCGCCAGTAATGCCACCACACCGGCCCGAAACGGGCCGGTTGCCCTTCCTTCTATTCAACCCGTTCGGAGTGCCTGCCACGGTCACCGGACATACCGCTTCTCCTGCGGGGGTAATCGGTCAACCAGTCCTTTACCCTGATTTGTAAGTGCTTGTCTCTAAACGACTAATGATTGTCATTACAGGACTTATGATGCAGGCCGAAGCGGAGCCGAAGCCGCGCCGAAGGCGAAACGAATCGCCTTGTGGCGCGCCTGTTGCGCGCTCCGCGGCTTGGGTTGGTCCATACGACTGCTCGTAGTAATCGACCACGCCCAGAGGGCGTGGCATTAGGAAGGCCCGCCCGAGCGGGCCGAGCGCGTCGTGAAGCCCCCGTTGGGGGCGGTGTCGAGAGCCAGGCCAAATCCGATGACCCAACCTGCGCCACCATACATTTCGCTGTTGCCGCGGCAGAACGGCAAAATGCCAGTTGCATTCCCGCAGGACATGGAACAGACTCATCCCTTCATGCATGGTTCCGGTTCTCCTTCCTACCCGACGGGACGCTCCCAGAGAGAGAACCTATCCCCTTCCGCACCCTCATACACGCCGGATCGCTCCGAAGCTCTTCGGGTCGCACGGCCAGAGGCCATGGGTTTAGCGACGGACTAACCACGGCGTTGCGTGCCACCGAGTTCTACCGTGTCCGTTGGCTTGTTCAACAGCCCGGCGAGAATCAGGCGGCAGGCAGGATGGAGCAGATGCCAGTAGAGCAGCTCGCTGGCGGGACACCGTGCCTGTGCCACAGCCCGCCGTTTCAGATTAGAGGTTGAACTGCCTACAATCGCAAGTGCATAGTGGAATGCCTCAGCCTCGTATGAGGAGTTGTCAATGCCTGAAGGAGTACGGTTCATGAAGGCACATCGAGAGTGTGGTATACGCGGACTTCTGCTCTTTGCGGCGGGGATCTGGGGAGTGGGGTTCTGTGCGGCTGCCGACATGGCGGAGATTGAACGCCTGTCCAAGACGGGGGAGACGCTAGGCCCGAATGTCTCGGCGGAGTTTCCCCTTCGCGAACAGCGTGTGCCGGCTGATACGGGGATCAACGTTCTCATCGATCTGTCCCATCAGGCGAATTTCTTCACCATGTGGTCACTGCCGGGGATGCTGCGGGCGAGGGGGTTTCGGGCCATCGGGAGCCAGGCGGCACTGGACACGGTTGTCGTGCCGGGCAGTCTCAGCCGCGTGCGTTTCCCCGTGGGCGATCGACGGCCTTTCGCATGGTGGCCGAATCCACGCTACAACGTGGTGATCGCATTCCAAGCCGATCCCAAGGCACAACGCTACTTACCCGAGGAGATTGCCGCTCTACGCCGGTACGTCACCGAGGGGGGAGGATTGGTGCTGCTCGGCAGCCATGTACGTGACGAGGAGAGTCTTGCACAATGGCCTCTCAACAGGCTGGTCCAGGAGTTTGGGGCCACTTTCACGTCCGAGTCAGACGTTCTCGACGGCGCGAACATGTCGGTGGTGCAAACCGGCACGGAGTGGCGGGCGATTAGCAGAGGGGAGAAGGGTGAGGTGGTCATAGCCGGCAGGCCCTGTGGCCGGGGCCGCATGGTAATCGTCGGGTCGGTGAGCTATTTCGAGCGGTTCAAGCCGGCATCGCGCGGAGCTAGGCCCGAGCCGGATGCCAACGATGCGCTCGCAAGTTTGATCAAGCTGGCGGCGGAGGGTTCCGAACCGGTCGGGGACACGACGCGATTGCCGATGGAGGCAGCCGGCGGCGGGCCGATCTATCCCGAATCGAGCAGGCGGATCGGCAACGTGATGGTATACTACGCGAAGAACCAAAATGCGGACTTGCTGGAGTGCATTGAGAAGGACATGCCTCTGATCAAAGCCAAGGTGGAAGGCTGGCTCCCCTCGCCTCCGCCGGAGGAACCGATGAATCTGATCCTCTCGGCCGGCGCCGGAGGCGGGTGGGCGGTGAATGCGTATCTGCCCAAGGAGGTGGGGATCATTTCGCTGACGAAGTCGGGCGTGCTGAGTGTGTTCGCCCACGAACTAGCCCACACTATGAGCGGGCTCGTCAACGACGAGGGCAGGACGGCCGGTAATTGGCCCCAGGGGAATCAGGGAGAGTCTCACGCCGGGTGGTTCCAGGGCAAGGCCGCAGCCCTGGGGACGGGCGACAGAGTCAGTCACCAACCGAACAAGTTGTTCGACTTCGATCGAGACGCGACCCAACTCGACCTCGCGCTCCCCGACGATCAGATGCGAGAGAAATGGGGCAAGGGCAAGGAGTGGACGAAGATCTGGTGGGTCTGGCAGAAACTGGACGACCGATATGGGCCGACGTGGTACCCGCGGTGGCGCTGGGTGCAGCACACCCGATGGAGAAGTGAGCCGAGCAGGCGGCTCAGTTGGGATGAGACCGTGGAGGACATGAGTGTCGCGGTCGGGGAGGACCTCTTCCCGTTCTTCCGGGCCATTGGCACGACGCTGGAGAAGGACCGATTCGCGGAGGCAGACTTCTTGGGCGAGAAGTTGAAGCTATCTCAGGCACCCGTTGACACAGGGCCTGCGGGACGAGTTCGGTTGGAGGCCATAGGCGGCTTCCGGAAACCCCTGGACAGATGAGGCGATTACGCGTCAATGAGTATGCGACCCTATCGAAAAGAGGTGAACACATGGGCAAATTGAATCGTCGAGCTTTTCTCAAAGCAGCAGGGGTCGCCGGCCCCAGCCTGGCATTGCAGCATCTGTCCCTCGCCGGGATGCAATCGGATGCGGGTATGCGGCCGAACATCGTCCTCGTCATGCCCGATGACGTCGGTTGCGGCGATTACGCATGCCTCGGCAATCCCATCGTACAGACGCCGTCGGTGGATGCCTTCAAGACGCAGAGCCTGCTCTTGACGCAGTTCCACGTCAGTCCGACGTGTTCGCCCTGCCGTGCCTCGCTGATGAGCGGGCGGCACGAGTTCAAGAACGGCGTTACGCACACCATTCTCGAACGGGAGCGGATGAGCCTGAAGACGTACACGCTCGCGCAGATGCTCAAGTCCGTCGGCTACACGACGGGCGTTTTCGGCAAGTGGCACCTGGGTGACGAGGCCGCCTATCGGCCGGAGAGCCGCGGCTTCGACGAGGTCTATATTCACGGCGGCGGCGGCATCGGGCAGACCTACCCGGGCTCGTGCGGCGATGCACCGGGCAACACGAACATTGACCCCGCGCTCTGGCACAACGGGAAGTTCGAGAAGACCACGGGCTATTGCACCGACCTGTTCTTCGCACAGGCGATCAAGTGGATGGACGCCTGCCGCACCGTCGGCAAGCCGTTCTTCGCCTACATCCCGCCCAACGCGGCCCACGGTCCGCACGTGGTTCCGGAGGAGTATTACCAACAGTATCTCGGCAGACCCGGCGTCAACGAAGATACCGCGAAGTTCTTCGGCATGGTCGAGAACATCGACACGAACTTCGGCACCCTGCTCGCCAAGCTCAAGGAATGGGGCATCGAGGACAACACCCTGGTGATCTTCATTGCCGGTGACAATGGCGGCACCTCGGGCACAAAGATCTTCAATTGCGGCATGAGGGGCAACAAAGGCACGGCGTATCAAGGCGGTACCCGGACGATGACGTTCTTCCGCTGGCCCGCCGGCGGCATCCCCGCCGCAACCAAGTGCGACGCGCTGAGCGCCCACATTGATGTTTTCCCAACGCTCGCCAAGATCACGGGGGCAAGACTCAGCGACGCGGTGAAGAAACAGGTCGAGGGCCTCAGTCTGTGGCCGGTGCTGAAGAATCCGAAGGCCGAGTGGCCCGACCGCATGCTGGTACATCACGTCGGCCGCTGGGCGAAAGGAAAGGCAGCGGAGTCGAAATACGCCAAGTGCTCGATCCAGAACTCACGTTTCACGCTGGTCAACAATGAGGAACTCTACGACCTCAAGGCGGACCCGGGCGAGACAAAGAACATCATTGCCGAGCACCCCGAGGTGGTGGCGAAGCTGCGCGCCGCCTACGACCAGTGGTGGGAGCAAGTGCAACCACTCCTCGTGAACGAGGAGGTTGTCGGCCCGAAGATGAATCCGCTCAAGGAACTCTACTGGAAGCAGTTCGGCGGCGGCCCGGACGAGAGACTGCTCGACCGTATGAATCCGGAAAAGGACTCTGCCGGCGCGGCGCCGAGTGACAAATCGGCGGCCGCGAAGCGCAAGGACAAGAGAAAGCCATGAGACTACATACATCTCCCCGACGTTGTCGCTGGTGGGTGTCGCTCGCAGGGCAAACGCAAAGTCGATGGGAGATGATCGTAAAGAGTCGAATTGGCCGATGGTTACGGAGTGCGACGGTCGCACAGAACCAGGAGGCCAAGGATGGTCATCGAGTCGATTCGGCAGTATTTCAGTGGGTTGCCCGACCCACGGCGTCGGCGCGGGCGACGGCATCGGTTGGACGAGTTGGTCATCACTGCCGTTTTGGCGGTGATCTGTTGCACCGACAATTGGCAGGAGGTGGCCCAGTTTGCCTGGGCCAAGCGTAAGTGGCTCAAGACATTCCTGGAGTTGCCGCATGGTATTCCGTCCCACGACACGTTCGGACGGGTGTTCGCCGCCATCGAGCCGGAGGCGTTCGAGCGATGCTTCCTGGCTTGGATTACGGCCTTGGCCAAGGTGCGGCCGGGCCAATTGATCGCCATTGACGGCAAGACGCTGCGGCGTTCGTTCGACCGGGCCAGCGGCAAGGCAGCCATCCACATGATCAGTGCGTGGTCATCGGCCGACGGCTTGGTGTTCGGACAATTGGCCACGGAGGCGAAAAGCAACGAGATCACCGCCATCCCGAGACTGCTGGAGTTGCTGGACGTGCGTGGGGCGGTGGTTAGTATCGATGCGATGGGCTGCCAGAAGGAAATTGCCCGAAAAATCGTGGAGAACGGCGGCGAGTACCTCTTTTCCCTCAAGGGCAACCAGAGCACGATGCATGAGGAGGTGGCCTGGTGGCTGGACCATGCGAGCACCGGCCAGATGCGGGAGGCCACGCTGGACTACGACCAGCAAGTCCATAAGGGCCACGGTCGATTGGAGACTCGGCAGGTCTGGTGAACCGAGCAGGTCGAGTGGTTCGCCGACCGGGATCAGTGGGTAGGCTTGAGCAGTCTGATCGCCGTCGATGGACAGCGTCAATGGGCCGACGGGCGAATCGAGAAGGAGCGACGGTATTTCATCAGCAGTCTCAAAGGCGTCACCGCCAAGCGTTTCGGCCGGCTGATCCGTAACCACTGGCAGGTTGAGAACTCGCTGCATTGGTCCCTGGATGTGAGCTTCAACGAAGATGCCAGCCGGATTCGCAACGGTTACGCGGCCGAGAACTTCTCTCGGCTTCGACGCATCGCCCTGAACCTGCTCAAGCGGGAGACCACAGAAAAAGTGGGCATCAAGGTCAAACGTCTGCGGGCCGGCTGGGATGAAGACCACCTCCTGAAGGTGCTCACCGCCTGACCTTGCGTTTGCCCTGGGACTACCCCGGACGCCACCCTATTCTCTTGCGTTGCAAACACATAGGTACCGGAGGCTCCGGCCTGGCACATTGTCAGCGACCCTTCATGGAATGACCGTTTCCTCGTCTATGGCCTCGATGCGGATGCGACCGCGGCACGCGAGCAGGTTCAATCACAGGGGTGGTACGTCGCGATGAGAAATGGTATGGTGGAGTGTTGGGAACAGTAGAACCGGTCGCCGGAGAATCTGTCTGTAGAAGGCAAGAATATGGTGGTGCAAGGAATGGAGCGTCGGAGTTTTCTGAAATGGTCGGTGGTCGGTCTCCTGGCCGGTCGGTTGGGGGTGCCGACCCTTGGTGCCGCAGCCCAGAGAACTCTCTCCGCAAGACCCAACATTGTTTTCATCTTCGCCGACGACTGGGGTTGGGGCGATCTTTCGTGCCACGGACATCCGTGGCTGAAGACTCCGCACCTCGACCGGCTGGCTGGCGAGGGCATCGACTTCCAGCAGTTCAACGTATTGAACCCCGTGTGTTCGCCGAGTCGGGTGGCGGCGATCACCGGGCACTATCCGGCGCGGTATTCCGTGCATCAACACTTCGCAGCGCCGGCGTCGAACCATCAACGCAACATGCCCGATTGGCTGGATCCCAAGGCGCCGACGTTGCCGCGTCTTCTTAAACAGGCCGGCTATCGCACCGCGCATTTCGGCAAATGGCATCTGACCAACCGCCAGACCCATGGTGCGCCCAGGCCCGAGGCGTATGGTTACGATACGTTCGCGGTCTTCAACGGCGGCGCGGAATGGCCCTCGGCGAACCTCCACGCCACGGCCTCCAACGCGGTGAACTTCATCCGGGAGAATCGCGACGGGCCTTTCTTCATCAACGTGTGGTTGCACGAGAGCCACACACCGCACATACCGACGAAAGAGTCGATGGACAAATGGAAGCATCTCGACGAACAGAAGCAGGTCTATGCCGCCGTCATCACCGATGGCGACAATGCAGTGGGGCGCATTCTCGACGCACTGGAGGCGGAGGGCCTGGCGGAAAACACCCTTGTTTTGTTCTCCAGTGACAACGGCCCGGAACGGACCGCGGCCAAGCCGGGCCCGCCGGCACAGGACCGCGATGCCAACGTGACCGGCTACGGCACCTACTGCAGCGTCGGCGACACCGGTGGCTTCCGCGGCCGCAAGCGCAGCTTGTTCGAGGGCGGCGTGCGCACGCCGTTCATCGTCCGCTGGCCCGGCCACGCGCCTGCCAGTATGAAGAACGACACAACCGTCTTCACCGCCGTGGACCTGCTGCCGACCCTTTGCGCCGCCGCCGGGGTGAAGTTGACCGACGACTATCACGGCGACGGCGAGAACCTCCTGGCCGCCATCAAGGGCCAGGCAATCCGACGCACGCGCCCCATCTTCTGGGAATGGCTCGGCACCCGCGCCGAACCCGACTGGTGGCCGCGTCTGGCGGTGCGCGAAGGCGATTGGAAGCTCGTGTTGACCGAGGATGTCCAGCGTGTGGAACTGCACCGCCTGACCGAGGACCGCGCCGAGGCAGCCGACGTGGCGAAGGATCATCCCGAGATCGTCGCCCGCCTGACGAAACTCGTGCTCGACTGGAAGGCGACGCTTCCCGAACAGCCCAATCCCGATTGCGTGAGCGAGCAACCTGTTAACGAGGAACGCGAGGCGCCACAACCGTCTTCCAGCAAATCTCGCGTCACCCCCGAGGTCCGCGCCAGGGCGTTCGCACGCTGGGATACAAACAAAGATGACCTTCTCACGCTCGACGAATACAAGGCCGGATTGAAAGGCCAGAGCAACCTGGAAGCCCGTTTTCAGAATTTCGACAAGAACCACGACGGCCGGCTGACGCGCGGAGAGTTCGTGGGGCAATCCGCCGAGGACAACTGATGAGTTCTCAGATTCAACCTGTCATCTGCGCGGCGTTCGCGATCCTATCGGGTGCGGCCTGCGCAGCGCAAATTGAGCCCACTTGGGAATCCATGGCGGAACACTATCATGTCCCAGACTGGTTCGTGGACGGGAAGATCGGTGTCTGGTTCCATTGGGGAATCTCTTCCGCGACGGACGAAGATCGCCCGAATGACGGATCGTGGTATGGCCGCAATATGTATGGCGGAGGAAATGCGATCGCACAGGTGTTATGCGAGTGGCACACCAAACGGTACGGGCCGCCTTCGGAGTTCGGTTATGAAAAGCTCATTCCGCTGTTTAGGGCGGAGAAGTGGGATCCTGATGCGATCGTTAAATTCGTGAAAGACAACGGCGCCCGCTTCATTATGCCGGTGGCCTGCCATCACGACAACTTCGACATGTACAATTCCTCCTTCCCGTGGAACTCGGTTGCGATGGGGCCGCATCGCGATACGCTCAAAGAGTGGAAGGAGGCCGCCACCAAGTACGGACTTAAATTCGGCGTCTCAACCCATCTCTACTGGTCGCCCGGCTGGTACAGCCCGGCTCGTGAATATCAGAAACCCGGAACGTTGGAGTGGAAGCTCTTCAATATGGACTACGATCCAAAGGGCTATGGCAGTCAGGATAGCTGGAACGAACACTGGTATTCTCGTTGCTGGGAGCTGATTGAAGAATACGACCCCGATATGTTCAACAACGACGCCCCCTATCCGAACGAGGAGGGCGGAAAGAGCCTGGGGGTCAAGCTGTTTTCATCCTACATCAACCGGGACTTGAACGAAAACGACGGTCGACAGACTGTTGTTTTTTCGTGTAAGAACGCCGGTCTGAACCGCGCCGCCTTCACCTACAATCTGGAGCGTGGGGGTGCCGATTCAATCAAACCGGAGCCTTGGATGTGGGCGACCGACCTGTCGGGAGGGTGGTTCTACCGGAAGAATGCCATCAACAAAATGAGCATCCCGGTGATGGTCGGCAACGCCGTCGATGCCATCAGCAAGAACGGTGTTGTTATGCTCAACATTGCCCTGCGCGGCGATGGAACCATACCTGAGAATCAGGCCGCCTACCTCACCGCCTTTGGTGATTTCCTGAAGACCAACGGCGACGGGGTCTATGGCTCCCGCCCGTGGAGAACCTTCGGTGAAGGGCCCTTGAAGGTGAAGGATGGCCGTCAGGGTGAAAACCATAAGGACTTCTCGCAGGAAGATATTCGTTTCACCACCAGGGGCGGCACCCTCTACGCGTTCGTGTTGGCTCGGCCCACAGAAGACATCTCCATCAAGACCCTGGCCTCAGGCGGGCTTTGCGACGGCGAAATCTTGACCGTTTCGATGCTTGGGAGCTCTGAGAGATTGACGTGGACACGCACCGCCGACGCATTGACGATCCGACTGCCCCAGAGGCTTCCAAGCCTGCCGGTGATCGGTTTCAAGATTGAGAAGAAATCATGAGAAGCCACGAAATTGTCTGCGGGTCCGCCGTAGAGGCGATGAGAAGTCAGTGCTTCTTCGCCACGCTGCTCCTGATGCTGGGCGTCGTCGTTCACGATCATAGCTCTGCCACCGCAGCAGCCGAACTGCGACCGATTGACTACAAAACCTTCCTGGCCCAGCACGACCTGGTTTGGGATCGGGTGCCCCCGCGTTGGGAGTTGGCGCCCTTCTCCGGCAACGGCAGCGTGGGCTTCCTCTTTTATCAGGCGAAGAGTGAGGCCGGAAACGTGATCTCCCTCCATGTGGGACGACACGATTACTACGATCATCGGCTGCCCTACGAGGGGCAGCAGATGCTCTGGATCTACCGCAGCCGCCTCCCGCTGGGGCACTTCAACCTGGAATCGAAGGGCGACATCACTGGCGCGGATCTGCGGCTGGACATGTGGGATGCCGAACTGACCGGGACCATCAAGACCACGCAGGGCTCGTATGTCGTGCGGGGCCTCACGCACAGCACGACGGATATTGTCTTTTTCGAGACCGAGGCTCACGGAGGCGAGGCGGTTAAGATCACCTGGCACCCGGACGAGCCCATGCCGCCGGTGCGAGCTACCTTGGACGCGGGCGGCGGCCCGAAGGGGGCGAGCTGGGATCGGATGCGCCGGGCGCCGATGCCCATGCCGCCGAAACCGACCTGGAGCCGGGAGGACGGCATGCAGTTCTGCCTTCAACCCCTCTATCAGAATCGCGGTGAAACGACGACCGGCTGGGAGATCACCGGCAAGGCCGACCCCAAACAGGTCTTGATCGCGAGCGTCCACCACAGCTTTCCGGAACACGACAGTCTGGCGGTGGTGAGGCGGAACCTGCTCAAGGCGCGTGAGCTTTTGAATGCCGGTACCTTCATCTCGACGCATCGAGCGTGGTGGCACGACTACTATCCGCTCAGCTTCCTGACGATCAGCGATCCGGAAAAGGAAGCCTTCTATTGGATCCAGATGTACAAGCTCGGCTCCGCGATGCGGCAGAACGGTCCGATCCTGGATCTCATGGGGCCGTGGTATCACCAGACCTTCTGGCCGATGGTCTGGGGGGATCTCAACGTCCAGTTGATCTACTGGACTCACCTGACGGCCAACCGCATGGCGTTGGGCGAGTCGCTGCCCAACAACCTGGACAAGTATGCGGACAACCTGGCGAAGAACGTTCCGGAACACTGGAAGGACAGCGCCTCGGTGGCCGCCCTCATGCCCCAGGATCTGGACGCCGATGCCGGCGGATCTGTGCCGGACATGCTGGCTTGGATCTGTCACAACTACTGGCTTTATTGCCAATATGCCGGCGACCGCATGCGCCTCCGCGGCGGGCTCTTTCCCCTCCTTCGCAAGACCGTCAACAGCTATCTGAACTACCTCACAGAGAATGCGATGGCGTCTGAGGATGGCAGGATTCACATCAAGAACAGTTGGTCGCCGGAGTATCCTGGCGGTCACGGACAGGACATCAACTTCACCATCGCCTTGCTCCGCTGGTCCTGTCAAACGCTGCTCGCCATCAACACAGAGTGGAAGCTGAACGATCCGTTGGCGGCGAAGTGGCAAGACATCATTGATAACTTGGTTGGATTTCAGGTCGATCAAAACGGTTTGCGTATCGGGAAGGACATTCCGTTCGACAAGCCACACCGGCATTACTCGCACCTGCTGGCCTTCTACCCCCTGGCGCTCCTCACACCCGAGAACCCCGCCGACGCCAGGCTGCTGCGCACGTCGGTGGATCACTGGCTCGAGGTGAGCATCCAGGGCGGTGCCAAGCAGGGTACGTCGGCGGTCACCGGTTACACCGCGACCGGCGCGGCTTCGATGTATGCCTGTCTCGGCAAGGCCGAGAAGGCGTATCACTATCTCGACTTCCTGATCCACCACCGCAATGTCTCGCCCACCACGATGTATGCGGAGGGCAACCCGGTGATCGAAACCCCGCTTTCCTTTGCAACGTCCATCCACGACATGCTGCTCCAGAGCGGGGGCGGCAAGATTCAGGTCTTCCGCGGGACTCCGAAAGAGTGGGCGGACGTAGCGTTCAAGGATTTGCGGACGCAGGGCGCGTTCCTGGTCAGTGCCAAGCGCAAGGCCGGCGTGACGCAATTCGTAACGGTCAAGAGCCTGGCCGGCTCGCCGTGCGTCATCCACGTGGATATTCCCAATGCCAGAGTCTACATCAACGGAGCGGCGGCCGCGAACGGTCAAGTGCGCAAAGACGGAGAGGGCTACTACGAGATCCAACTGGCCGAAGGAGGCACGGCAAGTCTCACCCGGCTGGCGCTGGACAAGACCAACCTAACGATCGAACCCAACCCCGTACCCGAGGCTGAACGCAATCTGTTCGGGTTCAGCGAAAAGACCGAGCGTCTGCCCGGACACGCGTACTACACTGATAGATGAAGCAGACGATGATATGAACAGGAAGAAACGGATGATCCGCAAACTGATGATCGCAGGCATGGTCCTGCTTTGGACCGCCCCGACCCAGGCACAGACCGTATCGTTGAAGCCCGCGGAAACCGCGGAACAACACGATGCCCGCATGGCGTGGTGGCGCGAAGCCAGGTTCGGCATGTTCGTCCACTGGGGCATCTACTCCGTCACCGGCGGAGAATACAAGGGGCAGAAACTCCCCAACAGTGCCGAGTGGATGATGAACCGCGGCAAGATTCCGATTGCCGAATACGAGCAATACGCAGCCCGGTTCAACCCCACGAAGTTCGACGCGGACGCCTTCGTGGCGGTGGCCAGGGAGGCGGGCATGCGTTACCTCGTCATCACGGCCAAGCACCACGACGGCTTCTCCATGTTCGGCTCCACGGCCAGCCGCTTCAACGTGGTCGAGGCCACGCCGTTCCATCGCGACATCATGAAGGAACTTTCCGAGGCGTGCCGGCGCCAGGGCATCCGCCTGGGATTCTACTACTCGCAGGCGCAGGACTGGCATCATCCCGGTGGCATGGGCAACAGTTGGGACAAGAGCATCCAGCGGGTAAGCACCGATGAATACGTGCGGGAGAAGGCCTTTCCCGAGGCAAAGCAACTGCTCACCGAGTATGGGCCGATCGGCATTTTCTGGTGGGACACCCCGCGCCAGATGAGCAAGGAGGCGCTCGACAGCCTGTATGCCACCCGCTACCTGCAACCCGGCCTCGTTACCAACGATCGCCTCGGTGAGGGCTATCCCGGCGACTACAAGACCTTTGAACGCAAGATACCCGCCGTCGCCCCGACCGATGTGGACTGGGAAGTGTGCATGCCCATCAGCGGAAGCTGGGGTTACAAGAAGTCCGATACCGATTTCAAGTCGAGCGAGGAACTGATCCGCAATCTCGTGGACATCGCCGGCAAAGGCGGGAACTACCTCCTGAACGTGAGTCCGACCGGCGAAGGCACGCTGCTGCCCCAGGCTGTGGAACGGCTCAAGGCCATCGGCGCCTGGATGAAGGTCAACAGCGAATCCATCTACGGCACAGCGGCCAGCCCCTTGGCCAAGCTGGACTGGGGCCGCTGCACCAGGAAGGTGACCGCCGACGGCGTCACCCTTTACCTGCACGTGTTCGAGTGGCCGCAGGACGGACGGTTGCGCGTACCCGGGCTGAAGAATCCGGTGGTCAAGACGTATCTGCTGGCCGATGCGCAGCCGTTGGAAACCCGCCAAACGGATGCGGGCATCGAGGTGTCGCTGCCGTCCCAGGCGCCGAATGCGGTGGATAGCGTGGTCGTGCTGAAGGTGCGAGAGCCGTTGGATGTGGAGAAGGTCCTGTCTGCCCCCGATCCGGACGGCGTCCTGATTCTATCGGCGGAAGCGGCCTATATCCATAACAACGAAGGCACTCCGGACGCGCGCGTCCAACATCACGACGGGATCGCCAACATCGGTTACTGGACCGATTCCGATGCCTGGGTGGAGTGGTCATTTCAGATTGATCGGCCTGGGCGGTATGAGACTGTGGCGGTATTGGCGGTTGAATCGGAACGGACTCGGTTCCGCATCGGCCTGGCGGGGCGGCAGAAGTCGGTTGAGGTCCAGTCCACTGGCGGTTATGGCAGTTACGCCAGGGTCAGGCTTGGTGCCATCGACATCGCAGAAGCAGGCTGCCGCACGCTGAGGATCGATCCCGAGGTAGATCATTGGCAACCCATCAACCTCCGGCACTTGGAGCTGAAGAAGAATGCAGTCCATTAAATGCATGAGAAAGCACCGTCGATTGGCACTACTGGTCGGTCTGGCCCTGGCGGGCACCGCCTCCGCGGCGGAGGTCTGGGTGAGTCCGGCGGGTAACGACACCAACCCGGGGACGCGCGACCGGCCGCTTGCATCGCTCGCCCATGCCCGGGATGTCGTGCGGGCCCTGCCCGAGCGCGGCAAGGAACCCGTCACGGTGATGCTGCGTGACGGCATCTACCGCCTCCCGGAAACGCTGGTGTTTACCGCCGCCGACTCCGGCGCGGCGAACGCCCCGGTGGAGTATCGCAGTGTCGCAGGCGAGACGGCGGTGATCAGCGGCGGTGAGGAACTGCGCGGGCTGCAGTGGCGGCCGTTTCGTGACGGCATTCAACAGGCGAAAGTTCCGAGCGGGTTCACGACGGATCAGCTCTTCGTCAATGGCGGGCTGATGCCGATGGCGCGGTATCCGAACTTCGACGCCAGCCAGCGCATCTTCAACGGCACGGCGGTGGACGCATTCAGCGACGAGCGCGTCGCGCGCTGGCGCGATCCGGCAGGCGGGTTCATCCATGCGATGCACCGGAGTCATTGGGGCGGGATGCACTACCGGATCACCGGCAAGGACGCGAATGGGAAGCTGACGTATGAAGGCGGCTGGCAGAACAACCGTCCGTCCGAGCCGCACAAGCAGGATCGGTTCGTGGAGAACATCTTCGAGGAACTCGACGCGCCGGGGGAATGGTTTCACGACGCGAAAGCCGCGACGCTCTATCTTTATCCCCCCGCCGGACTGGATTTGGCCAAGGCCACATTCGAGAGCGTGCGACTGAAGCATCTGGTGGAGTTCCGCGGCTCGGAGCAGTCGCCCGTGCGCTTCGTTTCGCTGCGCGGGATCACGTTCCGCCACGCGGCGCGGACGTTCATGGACAACAAGGAGCGGATGTTGCGCACGGACTGGACGGTGTATCGCGGCGGCGCGGTGTTCCTGAACGGCACGGAGGATTGCCGCGTCACGGATTGCGTGATCAGTCACGTGGGTGGCAATGCGCTGTTCGTGAACAACTACAACCGCCGCCTGCTGGTGCGCGGCGCTCACATCTTCCAGGCGGGCGGGAATGGCATCGCGTTCGTCGGCGATTCGTCCGCCGTGCGGGATGGCTTGGTCGGGTATTCGAGCCGGGCCAACTTCACGGACATTGACAAGACGCCCGGGCCGAAGACGCCGAATTATCCTGCCGATTCGCGCGTGGAGGATTGTTTGATCCACGAGGTCGGTCGCGTCGAGAAGCAGGTCGCGGGTGTGGAGATTGACATGGCGATGAACATCACCGTGAGCCACTGCTCGATCTACGATATGCCGCGCGCGGGCATCAACATCGGCGACGGCTGCTGGGGCGGGCACATCATTGAGAACTGCGACGTGTTCGACACCGTGCTGGAGACGGGCGACCACGGCTCGTTCAACTCGTGGGGACGCGACCGGTTCTGGGGGCTGAAGGACATTGACCTCGGCAAGATCACGCTCGGCGAGAACAAGAACCTGCCGCTGCTCGATGTGATTCAGCCGAACATCCTGCGGAACAACCGCTGGCGCTGCGATCACGGCTGGGACGTTGATCTGGACGACGGCTCGTCGAATTACGAAATCCGCAACAACCTGTGCCTGAACGGCGGCCTCAAAAACCGCGAAGGCTTCTATCGCGTCGTCGAAAACAACATCACGGTAAACAACTCGTTTCATCCGCATGTGTGGTATGGCAACAGCCAGGATGTGTTCCGTCGCAACATCGTCTTCGGCAATTACCGGCCTGTGCGCGTCAACAGACCTTGGGGCAGGGAATGTGATTTCAATCTGCTGCACCAGTCCGGCGCGACGGGCACACAGCCCGCCACGCCGCTGCAGGAGCAAAGCGGGCGCGACGAACATTCCATCGTGGCCGACGCGCAGTTTGTCGATGCGGCGAAGGGCGATTATCGCGTGAAGGAGGGCTCACCCGCGCTGGCGCTGGGATTCAAGAACTTCCCGATGGATCAGTTCGGGGTGACCAGCGAACGGCTGCGGCGGCTGGCCCGCACCCCCGAACTGCCCGTGCCCGGGGCAGTTCGCGGTGAGAAGTCCAAACGCGATTCGCGGGTGACCACCTGGCTCGGTGTGAAAGTCAGGAACATCATCGGACTGGGTGAAGTCTCCGCCGCCGGTTTGTCCGGTGAAACGGGCGTGAACCTGCTGGAAGTGCCTGCCGGCAGCGCTGCGGCGAAGGCGGGATTGCAGCCGGGTGATGTGATTCTGAGATGCGCGAGCCGGCCAACCGACACGGTGTCCGACTTGGAACGTCGTTGGATGGGCGCGGCTGCCGGCGCAGTGTCGTTGCAAGTCTGGCGGGGACAGAAAGCCGTTCCAGTCAGCGTGACCAAGGAGTAAGAGCAATCATGGACTCGAGACCGCAGAAACAAGCCAAGATATCGCTGAAACCCGAATAGAAATGAAACCGATCCTCGCCATCATCGCCGTTTTGCTCCTGCCCGGAAGCGAGTTGAACGCTGCCGCGCCCGCCAAGCCCAACATCCTCCACATCCACGCCGACGACCATCGCCCGGACGGGTTGCGCGCGCTGGGCAACCCGTTGCTCGTGACGCCGAATCTCGATTCGCTGGTCGAGCGTGGCATGACCTTCACGCATTGCTACACGATGGGTTCCATGTCGGGGGCGGTCTGCGCCCCGAGCCGCGCGATGCTGCTCACCGGACGCTCCTGGCGGCGCATTCCGAGGGAACCGGCGGCGGCGGCCAACGCCGCGGATGCGTCCACCTTTCTCCCCCGCGTCATGGCGGTCGCTGGCTATCAGACTTGGCACATGGGCAAAGCGGGCGAGGTCAACGCTTTCGGGACCGGGCTCAGACATTTTGAAACCAGCATCGCTGACGAAGGCAAAGGCGGCGAGCGGTCGGGCTGCAGCCAGCGCCTTGCCGACAAGACCATCGAGTTTCTCAAGTCCCGCGACACCGGTGGGGAGAAGCGGCCCTTCTATGCCTATCTCGCTCCGCCCGTCCCGCACGACCCTCGCTCCGCCGAACCGCAATTCCACAAGCTTTACGATCCCGCGAAAATCCCGCTCTCGCCCGCTTTCATGCCGCAGCATCCCTTCGACAACGGCGAGATGACCGTGCGTGATGAAAAGCTCGCGCCCTGGCCGCGCACGCCGGAGAACACGCGGCAGCAGCTTGCCGACTACTACGCCTGCATCGCCGGTTTCGACCATCACATCGGCCGCATCTTCGAGCAGCTCAAGAAGAGCGGCCAGTGGGACAAAACCATCATCATTTTCAGCGGCGACAACGGACTCTCGATGGGTGAGCACGGCTTGTTTGGAAAACAAAACCTCTACGAGTTCGGCGGCATGCACGTGCCGCTTGTTGTCGCCGGCCCTGGCATCGCGAAGGGCAAGAGCGAGGCTTTTGTTTATCTCATGGACTTGTTCCCAACCTTCGCGGATTTCGCAGGCGCGAAGATCCCCGATGGTGTCGAAGGCAAAAGCATTGTCCCGATCCTGAACGGCAAGCAGACGAAAGTCCGCGATGTGCTCTACACGGCCTACCGCCATTGCCAGCGCGCGATCCGCGACGACCGCTGGAAACTCATCCGCTACCCGCAGGTGAACATCACCCAGCTCTTCGATCTCAGCACCGACCCGCATGAGTTGAAAAACCTCGCCGAGCTGCCTGAGCACAAAAAGAAGGTCGCCGAGATGACCGCATTGCTGACGAAGGAAATGGCCCTCCATGCGGACACCTTCCCGCTGATCGTCCCCAACCCCGGGCCCGCCGAGTGGACTCCCCCCGCCCCCGGCGCCAAGCCCGTCAGACCCGACAAGCAGCCAGCGAAGAAAGCCGAAGAATGAAACCCGCGCACCTTCTCCTCACCGCCCTACAGAATAATGTGCATCCCATGAAAACACACTTCTTCCAGACGCTGATGATGGCGGGTTTGCTCCTGCTGGCTCCCGCCTTGGCCCGCTCACAGGGCGCTGGATTATCACCTCGATCGCCAGCGGCCGGGCCGTTCGTTCACCCCGGAATGTTGCATAGCCATGAAGAACTGGAGTTCATCAAAAAGAAAATCACGGCGGGAGCGGAACCCTGGAAGACCGCTTGGGGAGAACTTCGAGCGTCCGGGCCGGCTTCGCTTGACTACAGGCCTCGCCCGCGCGCCGAGGTGGTGCGCGGGGCTTACAACAATCCCAATCTTGGCAGTTCGGAGCTGTCCAACGACTCGGCCGCCGCCTATACCCATGCCTTGCAATGGAGCCTGACCGGCAACGAAGCCCACGCGCGAAAGGCGATCGAGATTCTCAACGCGTGGTCTGCCACCTTGAAGACGGTGTCCGGCCACGACACCAAACTGCTGATTGGCATGGAGGGCGTGAAACTCTGCAATGCCGCCGAGCTCCTTCGGCATACCTATACTGGTTGGTTGAAGCCGGACCAGGAACGATTCGAGCGCCTGCTCCGGGAGGTTTTTTATCCCTCGATCGAAGACTTCTTTCCCGCAGCCAACGGCAACTGGGACGCCGCCATGATCCAGACCATGCTGGCGATGGGGGTCTTTCTGGATGACCGGGCCATGTTTAACCGCGCGGTGGATTATTATTTGAAGGGCGAGGGCAACGGCGCCATCAATAATTACTTCAACGCGTTTGGCGAATGTCAGGAAAGCGGTCGGGATCAAGCCCACACCCAGATG
Source organism: uncultured Pirellulales bacterium (assembly GCA_964354535.1). Classification (GTDB taxonomy): domain Bacteria; phylum Planctomycetota; class Phycisphaerae; order Sedimentisphaerales; family Anaerobacaceae; genus PLanc-01. The sequence goes on along the minus strand of CAYHAJ010000064.1, from coordinate 18,103 downwards.
GGCCTTGGCTTTCTGGGCTGCGCAGCAGAGATGGCTTGGAAGCAAGGCGTGGACCTATATGGCGCCAGCAGCAACCGGCTGGCCTTGGGCTTTGAATACACGGCCAAATATAATCTGGGCCACGACGTGCCTTACGAGCCTTATCGCAGTTATGAAGGCAAGTACTTCAACCCGTCCATTTCCCCGAAGGCCAGGGGCCGCTTCGCCCCGATCTACGAGCGAATCGTCTATCATTATCACGGGCGAAAGGGCTTCGACATGCCGTATAGCCGGCAAGTAGCCGCCAAAGGCGGGGCCGGGGGCCGGAGCGGCGGGGCGCATGTTCCTTGGGGGGCGCTGATGTTTGTGGAATTGCCGCCAAATGTCGGGCGCGCCAAACATCCGGTCTGGAAAGCCGATGCCTCCTCGGAATTTGAAGTGGGCACCCAAATCCGGGCCTGGACCATCAGGGACGAGGGGATGGACACCATACTGGATAACATGCAGTCCATGTGCGGGGTCAACAGCCTCTACATGGTGGCGGTCATGCACGCGGAACACCGCCCATTTCAGGCGCCGCAATTCCCGCACAACCCGGCCCGGGCCAGTTGGGAAGCCGAAGATTCCCGGGTCACGTTTTTCCCCGAGATGAGCCGGTATGGTAAGATCAAACCGCTCCTGTCGGATGTGGATTGGATCCGCGAGACCGACTGGCTCAAGCTGATGGTGGAGGCGTGCCGGGCCCGGGGCATGGCGACGGGCGCGGAGGTATCCCATTATCCCATCCCCAAATCGCTCATTCGCAGCCACCCGGATTGGCAGCAGCGGAAGATTGATGGCAGCAGTTGGAGCACGAGCCGGTTCTGCCCCAATAATCCAGACGTGCGGGAATACCTCATTGCCCTATTCGGAGATTTGGCGGCGAACTACGATTTGGATTACATCCAAACCTGCCAGCATGTCTTTGATCGAAACAACGCCATCGAGAAGGACGGCACCTGTTTTTGTCGGCATTGTATAACCGAAGCCAAAAAGACGGGATTTGATCTGGAGGCGGCGATCCCAAAATTGCGGGCCGATCAAGATAGTCAGCCGGAAAAAGACCAGTGGTTAAAACTCCGGAAGCACTCGACCACGGAATTGTATCGGTTGCTTTCAGAGGAGATCGCGAAGGTCAGGAAAAATCCGAAATGTCATCTGCGCTTCAATGATACCGATCCCTATCGCGGCTGGAACTTGGAGGACGTCGGGATGCACCTTGACGAGGTGTCGCCGCATCTCGGTTCGCTGGTCAATCAAGATCATCAAGAGCAAGAAGGCAAAGCGAACGAGACCTTCAGCCGCCGCAAGGCGTGGCTGGAAAAGAACCGGCGCTTGATCGGCCCGGACATGCCTCTTATCTGCGGCATCGCCCCCCGGATTAAGGCCACGCCGGAACTGGTCAAAGCCGGCATTAAAGTGGCACTGGAACATCCTGCCCAAGTGAACGGCCTGTGCCTGAAGCATTATGACGGCGCTTCGTTTGGCCTCATGCGAGCCTTCAAGCAGGGGATGATCGAGGCCGGAGTGCAGGGGCTTTTGCCCATCATCGGGAAAGAGGTTGAGGACATGCAGCTCGATAATTTTCAACGGATTGATGATTATGTCGAAGAGTGGGGCGTGGAGACCACCGGTAAAGGGACCGCTTCATACCGCTTCGCTGACGCGTCCGGCGAATACGATGTCCGGATAAGCTATTTCGACCAGAAAGACGGGCAAAGCAAAGTCCGGCTCTTGGTCGGGAACAAGGAGGTGCTCAACTTCAGGCTGGATGAGGATGTGAACTGCTGGCGCTGGCGGCTTTTCAAGAACATTCCGGTGAATCGCGGCGACGAAATCAAACTGGTGGCCGAGGCCGACGGGAAAGAGCCCGCCCGGCTGGATTTTGTTGAGTTCATCCCGGTGAAGAGATAGCGCCGCCCGCTTGCCGGGCGCGAAACAACCATGCTGAAAGGAAGATAGTATCAACCATTTACACCATAGCCGGCGCACGGTGCTCAAACAGGCCGGCCTGGGACTCGGCCTGGCGGCGGTGGGAAAACTGTCCCTCGGGACGGCACAGGCTGCTGCGGGTTTGAATAGCAGACAACTGCTGGAAACCGACGTGCTCGTTGTCGGTGGCGGGCCGGCGGGTATCGGCGCCGCGTTGGGTGCCGCCCGAACCGGCAGCAGGACCCTGCTCATCGAGAGCTGTGGCTTCATGGGCGGCGTCGCCGCTTGGTCCCTGGGAATGCCGATGAACCAGATGCGGCCGGAGAGCAAACCACGTTCCGTGGTGCATGAGCTCCTGATCAAGAAACTGCTGAACTACGGTGACCAGGCCGTTCACATTGGCGAGCATCAGTTGTATTGCAATGTGGATTATCTCAAGGTTGCCATCCTGGATGCGCTGGAGGAAGCGGGCTGCAAGTATCTCGTGCATCTGGCTGCCGTTGACGCGCTGATGGAAGGCAATCGCGTCGCCGGGGTGGTCGTGAGCACCAAGCAGGGCCTGGCGACCATCCGGGCCAAAGTGGTGGTGGACTGTTCTGGGGATGCGGATGTGGCCTGTTTTGCGGGGGCCGAGACCTTGATGGAAACCGTGGAGCCGCGCATGCCGAATACCATGCTCCTGAATCTGGCCAATGTGACCCCGGAGCAGCTTCGAGGGGCCAAGACCAGGGAGATTGCCAAAAGGGCCAGGAGTAAATATCCGCTCATCCCGAACGGCTGGATGCGGGGTCCGGTTTCCAATGGCCATTTCTACTTCTCCAACCATACCGGCACCCGGGACATCGGGCAGTTCGACACGACGGATCCGATCGGGTTTTCACAGGCCGAGTGCGTGGGCCGCCGGCAGGCGCTGCAAATGACGCAGGCCATGCGGGAGTTCGGTGGCGAGGGCCTCAAGAACATCGAGTTGGTTGGCACCAGTCCCCGGATTGCTGTGCGGGAAAGCCGCCGACTCAAGGGGGCTTACATCCTGACCGAAGAAGATGCCGCCAAGGGGAACACCTTTGAAGATACGATCGGTTGGCGGAGTGGCTATCTGGACTTGATGGGATACAAGTTCACGGATATGCGCATTCATGACGTCCCCTACCGGTCCATCCTGCCGGTGAAAGTGGATGGATTGCTGACTGCCGGGCGCAGCATTTCCGCCACTCACATCGCCATGGCTGCGGGCAAGAGCATGGGTAACTGCGTGGCCACCGGTCATGCCGCCGGGTTGGCCGCCGCCCTGTCGGCCAAGAAGGGCATCATGCCTCGTGAACTGAAGGTCGCCGAACTCCAGGACGCCCTGCGCCGGGACGAAGTGGACCTGACCATGGGCGGAAAGATTCAGAAAAAAGTCTCCAAGGACCGGGGCGTATGAAAAACATCAACAACATGAAAAAAATGCGTTTAGCCATGTTCGTCCTGTTCGCGTGCTGTTCTCCAGGTCTTCACGCGGCAGACGAAACCGACACCACCAAGTCTCCGACCCTCCAGAAAACATATTCGGGACTCACCCTCTGGTATAAACAGCCGGCCGCAGAATGGACCCAGGCCCTGCCGATTGGTAATGGGCGGCTCGGGGCCATGGTCTATGGAGGGATTGAGAAGGAGCGACTGCAAATCAATGAGGACACCCTTTGGAGCGGCGGGCCTCACGACTACTCCAACCCCGATGCCCACTCACATCTGGCCACGGTTCGCGAATTGTTGGACAAGGGTCAATATAACGAGGCAGAGGCAGAAGCTGATAAGATGATGGGCTTGCCCATCGGGCAGATGGCTTATCAACCCTTGGGGGATCTTTTCCTGCAATTCCCGCAGGGCCAGGAACCGGGGGAGTATCGTCGCGAACTGGATTTGCGGACTGCCGTCAGCACCGTGACATATTCCATCGCCGATACCCGTATTACCCGTAAGACCTTTTCCTCTGCGCCGGATCAGGCCATTGTGATGCGGATTGAGGGCAGTCGAGGCGGCCAGATCACCTTTGATCTGTCTCTGGGCAGTCCCCATCCCACCCAATCCCAGGTCATTGGCAGTGACACCCTCGCCCTGACCGGCCAACTGGCCCCGCGTCCTGAAAAAAAAGGCCTGATCGGTCCCTGGAAAGGCGAAGGGATGAAGTTCGCCGCCCAGGTCAAGGTCAAGGCTGAAGGCGGAACGCTCGAGGCCAAGGGTGACAAGATCTCGGTCCGCGATGCCGACGCCGTCACCCTGATCTATGTGGTGGCCACCAGCTTTGTCAATGCCAAGGACATGAGCGCGAATGCAGTGGCACGGGCTGAGAAGACTCTCGCCGCCGCCAGCAAACAATCTTATGAACAACTCTACCAACGCCACGTCAAGGACCATGGCGCGCTCTTTGATCGCGTGGCCATCGATCTGGGCGGTCAAGGGGCGTCGGAGTTGCCCACCGACGAGCGCCTTAAACGCGTCTCCGACGGTGCGCTTGATCCGCTGCTGGCCGAGCAGGTCTTTCAGTTTGGCCGTTATCTGATGATTACCGGTTCACGCCCCGGCTCTCAACCCTTGAACCTGCAGGGCATCTGGAACGACAAAATCGATCCTCCCTGGTGCAGCAAATACACCATCAACATCAATATCCAGATGAACTACTGGGTGGCGGAAGTCTGCAATCTCAGCGAATGCCACGAGCCTTTCCTGCGTATGGCCGGTGAGCTGGTCACTCCCGGCAGCAAGACCGCCAAGGTTCACTACCGCGCTGACGGCTGGGTGACTCATCACAATACCGACCTCTGGCGCGGCACTGCCCCGGTGGACGGCGCCCACTGGGGCATGTGGCCCACGGGTGGAGCGTGGCTCTGCCAACATCTCTGGGAACATTATCTCTACACTGGCGACATCGAATTCCTCAAAAAGGCCTATCCCATTATGAAGGGCGCCGCGGAGTTCTTCCTGTCGGAGAATGTGTTGATCAAAAACCAGAACGGCTTCCTGATCACCTCCCCGTCCATCTCACCGGAGCACAGTCACGGCGGGGCGACCAAGGATGGACTTAGTTCGAATCGCTCCGGCGCCTCCCTTTGCGCCGGCCCCACCATGGATCAACAGATTCTGCGCGATCTGTTCGCGAACTGCATCGCGGCCGCAGAGATTCTGGATATTGACCAAGACTTCCGCTCACAAGTGGCCAAGACCCGGGCACAACTCGCCCCCATGAAGATCGGCCGGCACGGCCAGCTCCAGGAATGGCAGGAAGATTGGGATAACCCCAACAACCCGCACAGCCACGTCTCGCATCTCTACGGACTCTATCCCAGCGCTCAGATCAATCGTTTCGACACGCCCAAGCTCTTCGGAGCCGCCCGAACCTCACTAATCCAAAGGGGCGATACCGGTGGCTGGCCCGGCGCTTGGCGGATTTCTCTCTGGGCCCGCGCCGGTGATGGCGACCGCGCCCTCAAGAACCTTAAGAACGTCACCCAACGCCTCACCGGCAACCTCTTCAATGGTCGCCGATTCCAGATTGACGCCAACTTCGGTGCCACCGCCGGTATCGCCGAGATGCTCATGCAGAGTCACCGTGATGAAATCCACCTGTTGCCCGCCCTCCCCACGGCCTGGCCGACGGGATTTGTGAAAGGCCTGCGGGCACGGGGCGGGTTTGAAGTGGACATGCAATGGAAGGAAGGCCGGTTGATCCAGGCAACGATTCGTTCGATGAATGGAAATCCGCTGAGACTTCGTTACGGAACTAAAACTCACAAGAGCGATCTCGCGAAAGGCGATAGCTTCACCTGGAACGGAAAATGAAACACGTTAGACACATCGTCTTGTTCGCTGTCTTGATGGCACTTCACGCAAGTGTGGCGCAGGTTCGTCCTTCCGATGCCCCGAGGCAATGGAAACTCGGGATCAACGTGGCGAAGTGGCTAAAGAACTGCACTGGAATCAACCCACAACACCTTGAGGAACCGTCATCATGAACAAAAACCAACCGAAACAACTGACATCCATGATGCTGTTGGGCGTCGTGCTCGGCTTTGGGGTGGCACCGCTTCCCGGTCAGGACAACCGGCCGTTGGTTGCCGCTGCCAGAGAGGCGGCGCAGGCGAGGGTGTTCAACATCAAGAGCCATGGCGCCGTGGGTGACGGGGTGGCCATGGAGACTGAGGCAATTCAAAAGACCATTGATGCCTGTCATGCTGCCGGTGGCGGTGTTGTTCGGGTGCCGGCAGGGGACTTCCAGATTGGTACGATCCACTTGAAGAGTCATGTTACGCTGTCACTTGATTATGGTGCGAGCTTGCTGGGCAGCACGAATATGGCCGACTATCCCACGGAAGGCCTTCGCGCCGCGCGGGAGGGAAATTCCGAGTGCCTGCTCTATGCGGAAGATGCGACCAACATCCGGCTTGAAGGTCTGGGCGTGATTGACGGTCGTGGAAAGCCGGAGTTCTTTCCGAAACGCTCGGGCCCCGGCGGCAGGGACAATCGCCCAAGGCTGATCCGCTTCGAAAACTGCGAGAATCTGACTTTCTCCGGTCTGACTTACAAGAACCCGGCATTCTGGGGGATTCATCTGGTGGATTGCCGCCAGGTGCGTTTCACCGGCGTGACCATCCGCATGCGGAACAATCACTCCAACAACGACGGCATGGATATTGACGGTTGTGAAAACGTATTGATCGAGAACTGTGACATTGATTCCGGCGACGATGCGATCTGTCTGAAAAGCACGCTGAATCCCTGCCGGAACATTGTGGTGCGCGGATGCCGGGTGAGCAGCAACACGGCGGCGTTCAAATGTGGCACGTCCTCGCGGGGAGGCTTCCTCAACGTGCGGGTGACCAACTGCCACATCTACAATAGCCCCATGGGCGCCATCAAACTGCAATTGGTGGACGGTGGGCGGCTGGAGGACGTCGACATCTCGCGCATCGCCATGGAGAACGTCGGCAGTCCGATCTTCATCCGTTTGGGCAACCGGGGCCGGACTTACACGCGGCAAGCGTCGGAGAGCCAGGGGGCGGACGTGCAGCCCGAGGGCGCCCCCGTCGGCACGCTGAGGAACGTGCGGATCCGTGACGTGGTTGCGAAGGTGACGGTCGAGAGCGGGGCCGAGGCGGCTGAGGCGGCGTACAGGAAGCTCCAGGCAGGCGATGCCGCCGGAGTGACGGACCGGCAACAGTCCAAAGCCGGCCCGATCATGATCACCGGCATCCCCGGTCACTACGTCGAGGATGTCGTGCTGGAGAACGTCAGGATCTCCTACCCGGGCGGCGGAACGTCCGAGCATGCCAAGCAGGCGGTGGCCGAGGACGTGGCCCGTTACCCGGAGCAGTACTTCTTCGGTGTGCTACCTGCCTGGGGTGCCTACATCCGGCACGCCCGCCATATCGAGTTTAGGAATGTGGAGGTGCAGACTCGTGCTCTTGACAGGCGGGAGAGAATCGTATTGGATGACGTGGAAGGCTTTGTTGAGCGTTAGATCACGGAATGCCGCCAACTGTCCTGCAACCAGGGTGTGAGGGCCAACATCGATGAGAAGACAGTGTGCCAGTGTGGCGCTGGCGGTGTTGGTGACCGTGGCGGCCGGCGCGCGTGCTGAATCGCGCGTGGCTGAGCCGGCGGACCTGATGCCGCGTGTCGAAGATTACACCTCGATGTGGTGGGTAGATGGCTTTCCGCCGGCGGGTCCGGGCGCTGCGTGGCTGCGCTGTATCCGAACCGGCTGCTACGCGCTGGTGCTGAACACCGAGACCTTGGAGATCCCGCACTTCGGGCCTGTGCCGCCGGGAACGGCTTACACGCAGTACGGCGCGGGCGACGTGCCGGCCTGGAGCGGATTGCAGCCCGCGAAGCTGGAATTGACGATCGCAGCGAACGGCAAGACCTGGCGCTGCACCGCCGGCGGCAAGTGGTCGCGCTTCGGCGGGCCGCGCCTGATCGAGTCGGGCCGGTTCTTTCAACGGGCGGACGTCACGGACCTCGTGTTTACGGCGGACGACGGACAGCGACTGGAGGTGGAGGCCCGCCTCGAAGCGGCGGCGTGGCCGGACCGATTGGCATTGCTCCTCGCGGCTCGGCCCCAAGGCGACGCGGTATGGAGGGATACTGCACTGGAACTGCGCTTCACTTCGGGCACCAATACGTTGCACCGGCGCCGTGCGTCTTCTGCCGGTGAACCGTGGGAACCGGGCGAATGGCGGCAGGTGGCGCTGGCATTGGATCCGATCACGCTCGTCGAGGCCGAGTCGAACAGCCCGCTGACGGTGGAGGCCGAGGAGATCCCCGGTGGCGCCCACAGGCCCGTTTCGTTCGACCCGACGCTCGGCTGGCATCGCGTGAATCTCGATGGCATCGAGCCCATCGTGCCGCCCGACGGCGCGACCTCGAGCAATGACGCCATCGAGCGCGTCAGACTGGAGCTTTCGAACCCTGCCGGCCACGAACAGATCGCGCGGTTGATGTTCGAGAAGACCGCACGCGGTATCCGGCAACGGATCGGTGCGCCCATCACCGGAATTTCCGCCATGCTGCGCGACGCCAACGGCAATCCGACCGGGATCCCCGTCCAACTCAGCAAGAACTGGCACACCCGACCCGAGGGCGGAGTGTATGTGGGACAGTGGTTCCATGGCATCAGCCAGGTGCGATTGCCCGCCGGCGCCTCAGTGGAACTGGAACTCACGATTTGCTACGGTCATTGGGGTTGCGTGCCCGCCGCTTCTCATGCGCAACTTTCCCTTATCGGTTGGGGCAGCAATCAGCACTGGAGCCAGGCCGCGCTGGGCGCTTGGGGTGAGAGCATTTGTTTCGAGCCCGATCAGGTGCAGGCCGATTGCACCATCACGGATGTCCGTCCCGCCATGGTGGCCGGAACTGCGGGCGGCAAGAAGTGGGCGTGGACGAGCAACGTGGGCGGGGGCGATTTCTTCCGGTTCTTCGCTCCTTCCGGCGATCGCGTTCCTCTTTCCGCGATGCGCACAATCTATCATCGCCAAGGCCCCTGCCTGACGGAAGTCACGTTTGCCGGACGCATCGGCAACGGCATCGCGCAATCCGTCACCGTCAGTCTCGGGCGCACCGACGACCTCGTGCGCGGGGTGTATCGCCTCCGGATGGACGTAACCCAACCCATGGAGTTCTCCCGCTTCGTCCTCTTCCAAATCGGCGCGGACACTTACAGTTATACGGGCGAACGCAAGATGGCGTTGGGCAACGCGGACGGCCTGGTCAAAGAGTGGGAAACGCACTGGGGCGGCAACAGCTATCGTACCGAGCGCCTGGAATGCACTGGCCGCGTCCCCTGGGTGTCCCTGCATGAAGCGGTGCCGCGCGAAAATCTGATGAACGGCGCCTGGGCCAATCGCGGCATCGTGATCCGTTCGTGGAAAGCCCGGCTGGGGGGCAAGGACGCATCGCCGTGGATCGCCGAACGCGGTTTGACCTTGCACAAGAAGGATACTTCGACGCTGGACATCCTCCCGCCTCCCGGCGTCTCCCGCCTGGAGCCGGGTGATTTTGTCGAGGCGACGGTCGAGCACATCGTCATGCCGCAGTATGCCAGGGATTACTACGGCCCAAATGAAGCCCTGCGAGCGGCGCTGGCCAAAGACGAGAGCACGTGGCGGTTGATCCTGCGCGAAGCCTGCGGGAATGACCGGCAGGTCCGGACCACCCGCGGCACGCTCGAAAGGCGATGCCCGGACGTCCGCGTCCGCGTGACCGATGGTCAGGCCGCGTTCACCCTGACGGGAGGGCTGGGGTACGTGCCGATCACCTTCACCGGACTCACCTCGCCGGCCGATCACACGCTCCTCCTGGACGGCGAACCGCTCGACCAGAGCGTGCATGGCAACGATTTCTGGCAAACGGACTACGACCCCGCCATCCGACGTTGGAGCCGGACCTACAACGTTCCGGTCCACGATGACCAACCCCATTCAATTCAGTTGAGCGCCGCGCAATGACACATGGATCTTCCAACGCCCGCATGGAGATGCATCGGGAGCCTTCCTCCTTGTGCTTGTCCCTCGTCCTCGATCCCGCCCGGAATTCGAGCACGAGGACGAGGACGAAGACGAAGGACGAGGATGACTGCAACAAGCGGTTCTCCGTACACACTCATGAGTTCTTTCGAACAAGGCCGGCGACCTTCGACGCGAAACGACGCGTCGTGCAGCTCGCTCTTGCCTGCTTCGTGTTCCTGCTGTCTGTCGGGTCGGGGATCACCCAAGCCGCACCGGCAGACACGCAGCTTCCCGCAAACTGGATCGTGCTCGAAGCGAATGCCGCCACGCGCGACGGAAACCGTCTCGTTTGGGAATTTGAACTGACACGTCCATGGAATTACTACGTGCAGGCCATTCATGACGGCGCGGCCACGACGTTGGCTGCCACGGTGGAGGTTGCGGGTCAGCGGTTTCAGGAACGGCTGAACAAAAGCTTCGTGATCGAGGCGGGGACCGTGTCGCAGTTCAAGCGGCCGGCCGCCCTCGAACGCGCCGGCAGGCACACGCTTTCCCTCGAGAGCGATACGCCGTTGAAGCAGGTCCGGCTCATCCCGGAGCATCCCAGTTTGCTGGGCTCGGGAACGTACGATGCGCAGTGGCGGGCGATGCACGAAACGCCGGGGAAGCAGGCCACGCTGAAATGGTTCAAGCAAGCGCGGTTCGGCATGTTCATCCATTGGGGGCTCTACTCTCAGGCCGGCGGTATCTGGCAAGGCAAGCGCATCGAGGACTCGCCCTACCCGGGGCCGCGGGTGGCGGAGTGGTTAATGTCCACGTTCCGTATTCCGCGCGCCGAATACGCCGAGTTGGCGAAGACGTTCAATCCGGACGAGTCGTTCGCCGCGAACATCGCTAAGTTGGCCAGGGACACCGGCATGAAATACGTGGTGATCACGTCCAAGCATCACGACGGGTTCGCCCTGTTCGATTCGGCGTGTTCGACCTTCGATGTCACGGATGCCACGCCTTACCAGGGCGATCTGATCAAGGAACTCTACGAGGCCTGCCGCGCGGAAGGCCTGGAGTTTGGTGTGTATTACTCGCACGGCAACGACTGGCACGATGGCGCCGACGGCAACCACGCCCGAGTCAAGAGACGCAACGACGCGCTCGGCATTCCCACGCGCCCGCAGGGGAAGAACACCTGGGATCCCAGCCCCAACACCTTCGAGGAGTATCTGGAACGCAGGGCCTGGCCGCAGATTGCCGAGCTGATCAAGCTGTTGCCCGACCTGCGTCTGATCTGGTTCGACGGCGAGGGCAACATCACCGAGGAGCAGGCCTTCCGGTTTTATCAACTCATCTATGACCTCAACCCGGGCATCATCGTCAATCGCCGGGTCGGCTACGGCTTGGGCGACTATGAGGACGCGGGCGACAACGTGATCCCGTCCGCATCCGCCCAGATTCGCAAGCACTGGGAAACCTGCGGAACGGCAAACAACTCGTGGGGGTACAAGGCATATGACCACGATTGGAAGAGCACGCAGGAACTGCTGTACTACTTCATCGACATCGCGTCCAAGGGGGGGAACTACCTGTTGAACGTCGGCCCGGACGGGCAGGGGCGGGTACCCGAAGCCTGCGTCCGGAACCTGCGTGAGATGGGCACGTGGCTGAAGGTCAACGGCGCGGCGATCTACGGCACCACGCGTTGGAAGATCCCGCACGAGGGACAGCCCGAAACGCTTCTCCGGGGAACGGGGCAGCGAGCCAAGACGGGCTTCTCGCGCAAGTTCACCACCGAGGACTTCTGGTTCACAACCCGGGATGACAAGGTCTATGTCATGTCGCTGGTTCCCTCCGGGGCCACCGTGCGCATCCGCTCTCTCAATACGTCGGAGGCGACCGTCGCCGGCGTCCGGCTGCTCGGAAGCAGCCGGAACATACCGTGGCAGCAAACCGCATCCGCGCTGGAACTCGACTTCGCAGGTGTGGAAACAGGTGCGAATGGTTTCGCCGTCGAGGTCACACTGAAATGATTCAGCACGTGCGGCATACACGACGTAAGAGCAACCGACAGTCCACGGCGCTGATGGATTGTCTTCAGACGACGAAGCCAGTCCTGGTGGTGCTGGGGCTGTTGTGTGCCGGGGTAGCCCAGGCGTCGGCTCCGTACCCCGTGTTCTCCTGGGACACTGTGCCGGTCTGTCTGCATTTCGGCAGCACCACGCGAATGACCGATGAGCAGATTCAACTCGCCGCCCGCATGTCCAACCTCATCTGCCTCGAGAAGGCGCATGGAACGCAGACCGATCGCGAGCATCCAGAACGAGTGGCGGGCGAGGATGCGCGGCGTATCAAGCAGGCCAATCCGCGGGCCCAGGTGCTGATGTACTGGAACACGCTGATTGCCTGGCCGTTCACGTCCTACAACCGCAGTTTCGCCGCGACCCATCCCCGCGACTGGATTCTGCGCGACGTGAAGACGGGCGAACCTCTGCTCAAAGCCGAGCGCGGGGATTTTCAAGTGTTCCAATACAACCTGCTCAATCCCGCGGTGCGGAAGTGGTGGGCGGAAACCATCGGCGGGGCGGTCAGAGAGTTTGGCTTCGACGGGTTCTTCATGGATGCCGTCTCCCAGTCCAAACGCCCGATCTGGTTGCAGAGAGGTTGGGGACCGGACAAGGCCGCTGAGCTGGATGCGGCGGCCATCGACATGATGCAGCGTGCCCGGGCGATCATCGGCCTGAATCGGCTACTCATCTACAACGGTTTTCGCGCGAAGGCGGCGGCTGTGGATGGCCAAGCGGCGGCGGGAACCGAGTTCCTTCCCTACACGGACGGCGCAATGATCGAACACTTCGACGGGCTTTCCTCGACCGCGAAGGAGGACATGCTGCTCTATTGGCAGATGGCCGCCGAAGCCGCCCAGGCCGGGAAGACCGTCATCTACAAGTGCTGGCCGGACCACGACATCAACTGGTTGAACCGGGCGTTCATGGCCAGAAGTGCTGAGGAGAAGGAGGCCGTCGCCCGCCGGCGTATCACCTATCCGCTGGCTTGCTTTTTGATCGGCGCCCGCGAGAACAGTTTCTTCTGCTACGGCTGGGGTTACAATATTGCCGACGGCCAACTGATCGAATACCCTGAATACGGACAAAGACTGGGCCCACCCAAGGAAGAAGCGGTGCGGCAGCCAGGTACATGGGTCTTCCGCCGCGAGTTCGAGCACGCCAAAGTGACGGTGGATCTGGAAAGACGGGAAGGAACAATCCAATGGCTGGGAGACTGATTGGCCTTTGTCTGATTATCGCAAGCCTGGCCTCGGCGGATGACTTTTCGACGCAGCGCGAGGCGGTGCTGGCGCTCGGGCAACTGACAGCGTCTCCCGCCTGGCGCGAAGCGGAGGGCGCGGAGGGCGTGGCCGGGGACGCAGATGTGAAGGCGATCTACTTCGATGGGCTGGACTACAAGGGAAAGCCGACCAGGGTGTTTGCGTGGCTGGGCTTTCCCGCGAACCACTCGGGAACCGTGCCGGGCGTGGTGTTGGTGCACGGCGGCGGCGGAACGGCGTTCGAGGATTGGGTTCGGTTGTGGACCACCAAGGGATTTGCGGCCATCAGCATCGCGGTCGAGGGGCAGACGAACGTGCGCAACGCCGCTGCAAAGGACCGGGACAACCCCAGCGGCTGGCAGCGGCACGCGTGGGCCGGGCCCCGGCGCATCGGCATTTACGGCGACTCGGACGAGCCGCTCAAGGATCAGTGGATGTATCATGCGGTGGCCGACACCATTCTGGCCAATTCGCTCCTGCGGTCCTTGCCGGAGGTAGATGCCGGGAAGGTCGGCGTCATGGGCATCTCGTGGGGCGGTGTGATCACCAGCACCGTGATCGGCATCGACGATCGTTTCGCCTTCGCCATTCCGACCTACGGCTGCGGCGATCTCGCGGAGGCCGAAAACCAGTACGGCCGCGCCCTCGGCAACAACCAGCGTTACCGGCAGGTGTGGGATCCGATGGTGCGCATGCAACGGGTGAAGGTCCCAACGCTCTGGTTCTCCTGGCCGCAGGATCAGCACTTCCCGGTGGACAAGCAGGCCGCCTGCTATCGCGCTGCGCCCGGCCCGCACCTGGTGACGCTCGTTCCCGGCATGGGACACGGTCATGGCGCCGGCTGGAGACCGCCCGACAGCTATGCTTTCGCCGAGAGCGTCATCCGCGAAGGCAGGCCGTGGTGTCTGCCAACCTGCGTCGGAATGGCCGATCATGTCGCGCACGCGGAATTCACCAGCACCAAGCCCCTGGATGGCGCGCTGCTCGTCTCGACCACGGACACCGGAGTGACGGGTGATCGCAAGTGGATCGAATCGCCGGCCACGCTGGAACAGAGCGGCCCTGTCTGGCGCTGCGCTGCGCCGTTGCCCGAAGGCACGACCGCTTGGTTTATCAATGTGCGGAGTGGCAAACTTACTGCGAGTTCGGACTATCAAGAGAAACAGAAACAACCATGAAGATGCGAATGGCTATCAAGAACCGGATGAAAAGAAACTGCATGAAACTGATTCCGATCGGACAGGCCGCCCTGTTCCTCTTGGCGGCAACCCCGGTGGTGGCTGCGGAGCCAACGATCATTGACGTGGAGACCGGCCCCTCCATGAGCGTGGAGTCCAAAGGCAAACTCGCCAATATCCCCGCCCGCAATGAAGCCTTCATGGACTGGGGGCTGGGCATGTTTGTGCATTGGTCGCTCGATTCGCAACTGGGTTCGGTGATCAGCCATTCGCTGGTGGGCGCGTCCGATGACTATGTGGATCGTTACTTCAACGAGCTGCCCCAATCGTTCGATCCCCGGCGCTATGACCCCAGGGAATGGATGGAGATCGCCAAGATTGCCGGCGTGAAATACATGGTGTTCACCACCAAGCACCACAGCGGCTTTTGCATGTGGGACACCAAGACCACCGACTTCAGCATCATGCACACGGCCTACGGCAAGGACATTGTCCGGGCGTATGTGGACGCCTGTCGGAAGGCCGGCATCAAGGTCGGCTTTTACTTTTCGCCGGAGGACTTTTATTACCAGCACAAGGTGGGCGTCACCATCCGCCGGGTCGGCGGCACGGGGGAGGAAAAGCCCGGCCTGATGGCCTATGACAAGAAGCAACTGGACGAATTGTTTGGGAACTACGGTCCCATTGACGTGATCTTCTTCGATGGCGCGGGCAAGGAGGAACTCGCGCAGTATGTTCACCAACTCCAACCCAATTGCATTGTGACGCGCGGCGAGATGGAAACGCCGGAGCAAAAGCTGCCCAAGACGCCGCTGCCCGGTCCGTGGGAATCCTGCTTCACCCTCGGCACCCAATGGCAGTTCAAGCCGACCAATGAGGATTACAAATCGGGCACGCAACTCATCAACATGTTGATCGAAACCCGGGCCAAGGGCGGGAATCTCCTGCTCAATGTCGGCCCCGAGCCTTCCGGCATCATTCCGTTCGAGCAGGTGCGCGTGTTTCGGGAGCTTGCCCTGTGGATGTTCGTCAACCGTGAGGCCATTCACGACACCCGCCCCTGTCCGGTGGTCGGCGAGGACGGGCTCTGGTTCACGCGGTCGAAGGATGGCAAGGTTGTCTATGTATTCCTGACGGAGTTCTCCGGCGCGAAACGGTGGAAGAAAGGTGAGCGCAAGGGAGTCGTGCTGAAATCACTCCGCGCCACGCCCGCAACCGCGATCTCCGTGCTCGGGCAGAACAGCAAGGTGCTGGAGTATCAGCCGCAGGCCGACGTGGAATCGCGCTTCAAGCAGACGGAGGGCGGCCTGGAGATTTCGGTGATGCGCGCCCAGCGGCTTTACAACAACAATTCCTGGCCCAATACGGTGGTGGTGAAACTGACCCATGTGGAATTCGCAGGCAAATAAAGCGAGAATCTAACACGAAAAAAGAGTATGAATATAAAAGGCTGGTATGCTTGTTTGTTGTACCTGGTTCTACCGGGAATTGCACTTGCCGATTCAGAACTCAAGTTCGATGCTTCCGGGCGGCCCGCGAAGCTGGTGCTGGGCGGCAAGGATGTGCTTCGATCTGGTTCTTCGGCGGGGTTTGTTCTTCACCATTCCAATGGCAGGGACGTAACGGATACGCGTCTAAGCAGGATTTCCACTGCGGGCAATAAGATCAGGGTGTCCGATCCGGACGGGAAAACGAGTTTCACCTTTGAAATCGCCACCTATCCCAATCACTTGACGATCCAGTTGCTGGACGCCCAGGGCATCGGAACGGGCCGGGATTATAGCTTGAGCCTGGAGCTCGATACTGCGGATATCGCTGCTTACACACTCAATGATTTAGTGACGGCCAATTTCGAGGGTAGAAGAAAAAAAAGCACCGAGATGCAAATAGGAAGAACAAGTACCGTGCTGAGCTGGCCCTACCTCTGGGGCAGGCCGCGCCCGGACGGGACCCACGGCAGTGTGGTTCTCTGCGATGACCGCCTGGAGGGAAGCGCGCGCGACGCCGTGCTGGCCGAGACATGGTCCGTCGAGGGGACGGCCGGCCGCATGGTGCGCCCGGCCGGGCAGAAGACGTGGACCGAAGCGGATGTGCTGGCCTGGGTCGAACGTTGGGTGGCGAAGTTTTCAAAAATAGCCAAGGTGAGCGTTGATGCCGCGAACGCGAAAGAGCTTTACGACATGACGGATACGTACGTCATTCCGAGCGGGGCCAACCGGGTTTATATGTTCTCCACCGTCTGGCGGGGCGAGTACCATCTCGACAGCAAGTCGAATTCGGATGTCAATTTAAACGTTTTTCCCAAAGGGAAAGCGGATTTGATCGCCTACAGCGGCTATCTGGCGAAGCACGGCGCCCACTTGCAACTCAAGAGCCTCGGCCCCCAGATCGGAGAAAACGACAGCCGCTACTTTTCTCCGACCAAGGCGGAGCATCGCATCATGAGCTGGGTCAAAGGCACATTGGCGGAGAACGTCGGCGAGAACGACCAGACCATCCGGTTTCGACCCGGCCCGGATCACATCACGATGAGAGATGACATGATCATGCGCCTGGGCGAGGAGTTGGTGGAAGTGAAGAAGATCACGGTCGCCGACAACGGGGTGTGGATACTGGAGGGCTGTAATCGGGGCTACGGCGCAACCGCCACAAAATCCCACCCAGCCGGCACCGAGATGGCGGGATGCGTCCAGTCGAACAAAGTCCTCAATTTCGAAGACGATTTCGGTCGGCCAAACAGTCTGGCCGAACAGGTTTGCGGTGAATACGGGGACTTCCTCAACGAGGTGAACGTGGGGCATCTGCACTTTGACGGTTCAGGCAGAATGGGCATATATCCCTGGTACGTCCGGGATTTCACAGATTACGTCTATAGCAGGGTGGATCATCCGGTCACCGGCAGCACGGTGGGAGGAGGGATCATGGCCAACTTCGAAAAGCAGTTCAGCGCAGCCAAGGCGATCGCCGGGGCCACGGGTTATCGCGATATTCGAATCGGCCCGCGTTTATATCAAAAAGGCCGGAAGCATACGGAGTTTGCGACCAGCATACTGGATCTGCACTTTGATGCGTCGGACGGGGTCCGGCTCGGCAGCCGTCGGCCCGCTTTAGAGGGAGGGCAAAGCGGTGGCGCCCTTTCGATGAACACGCTCTCGACGTACGGTTTGACCCGCGAGGCGCTTGCGCTTTTTGGAAACTGGATCGAGCTGGCTCCGGTGTTCGACAACAAAGATGCGGATTACGTTGCCGGTTTTCTGCAAAAAGGCGGCAACCATTACCAGGGCGAGGACGTGCTGGTGCTCGGCAAGAACGGCGATGGCAAATATATTTTCACGCCCCACCGCGTGATGGGCCGGACTTCGGGCAAAGATGCTCCATTCACAATCGATCAGGAATGGGGCGCGGTTCCGCGTTTCCAGGACATCACCGCCGGCACGACGATGGAGTTGCTCAACCCCTACGGCGCGCAGGAGCCGCAGGTGGTGATCTACGTCAAGGAAAGCTCCCCGGCTTTGAAGAATCCAATCATCACTCTTAAGTGATCGCGCATAAATAACTTGCACAAATTACTATTGATCGATTTGAGGGATTGTGTGATAACACCTGCATGCAGGATGCACAGATGATCGCACGGATTCAGAGCAAGTACCAGTCGTTGGAGCCGGAGATGGATG